>CAZVES010000017.1:0-25402 GCA_964625835.1 uncultured Hyphomonadaceae bacterium | reverse complement strand
TCTGCCCCTAAATATCCAGATCCTCTGCGAATCTTGCGTTCTCCTGAATGAACTGGAAGCGCAGTTCGGCCTTTCGGCCCATCAGGGTTTCGATCAGGTCAGCCGGGCGCTGTTCGACCAGTTCGTCCATGGAATCGGGCAGGGTGACACGGGCCAGAATGCGCGTGGCCGGGTCCATGGTGGTTTCCTTGAGCTGGCCAGGGTTCATTTCGCCAAGGCCCTTGAACCGGCCAATTTCCACCTTTTCCCCAGGTTTGAACTCGGATTCGAGCAGAGCTGTCTTCTGGGCATCGTCCATGGCATAAACGGATTTGCCCTTCTTGTTGTAGAGCCGGTAGAGCGGAGGCATCGCCATATAGAGGCGGCCATTCTCGATCAGGCCCGGCGTCATCTTGTAGAAAAACGTGATCAGCAAGGCGGCGATGTGCGCCCCGTCGACATCGGCATCGGTCATGATGATGATCTTCTCATAGCGAAGATCATCCAGGCTGAACTTGCGGCCCAGGGGTGAGCCCAGCGCAAGGGAGAGATCGCCCAGTTCGGCGTTTTTCATCAGCTTGTCATCGCTGGCGGAGGCGACATTCAGGATCTTTCCGCGCAGGGGCAGGATGGCCTGGGTCTTGCGGTCGCGGGCCTGCTTGGCGCTGCCGCCGGCCGAATCGCCCTCCACGAGGAAAAGCTCGGTGTCCTCCGGCCCGCGATTGGCGCAGTCGGCCAGCTTGCCGGGCAGGCGCAGTTTCTTTGTCGCCGTCTTGCGCTGGATTTCCTTTGCCTTGCGACGCTTGGCGCGCTCATCTGCCCGGTCCATGGCCCATTCGAGCAGGTTGTTGCTCTCCTTCGGGCTGGCGGCCAGCCAGTGGTCAAACCGGTCTCGCACGGCGTTTTCGACGAGGCGAAACGCTGCTGTCGTGGACAGCTTGTCCTTGGTCTGTCCGACAAACTCAGGCCCGCGGATAAAAACGGAAAGCAGGATCCCGGCATGGCTCATCACGTCGTCGGCGGTGATTGAGGCCGCTTTCTTCTGGCCCGTCAGTTCGCCATAGTTGCGCAAGCCCTTGGTGATGGCACTGCGCAGGCCCGCCTCATGGGTGCCGCCATCGGGAGTGGGCACCGTGTTGCAATAGCTGCGAGAAAACCCGTCCGTATCGCCGAAGCCGGCGGCGGTCCAGCTGATCGCCCATTCGACCTTGCCCTCACTGGTTTCAACCAGACCGGTGAAGGCCTGTTCGGTCAGCGTCTGCTTGCCCTCGAACACTTCGGCAAGCTGGTCGGCCAGGCCGTTGGGATAGGTGAGCACGGCCTCTGCAGGAACTTTCGATCCCTCCGGCAACAGTCCCGGATCACAGGACCAGCGCACCTCGACACCGCGATAGAGGTAGGCCTTGGAGCGCGCCATCTGGAACAGGCGCGCAGGCTTGAAGCGCAGCTTCGGGCCAAAGATTTCCACATCCGGCTTGAAACGGACAGATGTGCCACGCCGGTTGGGCGCAGCGCCAACAAGTTCGAGCCCGCCCCTGGACAGCCCGCGTTCAAACACCTGGCGATAGAGTTTGCGGTCGCGTGCAACTTCCACCTCCACGCGCTCCGACAGGGCATTCACGACAGAGATGCCCACGCCATGCAGGCCGCCCGAGGTCTCGTAGGCCTTGCTGGAGAATTTCCCACCGGCATGCAGTGTGGTCATGATCACTTCGAGGGCCGATTTGTCGGGAAACTTGGGGTGGGGGTCCACAGGTATGCCGCGACCATTGTCGATGACGCTTAGATACCCGTCATCGTTCAGCTTCACTTCTATCCACGAGGCATGGCCGGCGACCGCCTCATCCATGGAGTTGTCCAGCACTTCTGCGAACAGGTGATGGTAGGCGCGCTCATCGGTGCCACCGATGTACATGCCTGGCCGCTTGCGCACGGGTTCAAGCCCTTCAAGGACCTCGATATCCTTCGCGCTGTAGCCGTCTGGGTTTTCTGGGCGTGCGGTCATCTCGTCAAACAGTTTGGCTTGGTTTTCGGCGGGCAAGGCATGCCTCCCTATCAGACCGGGGCGCGGTGAGCGAATGGAACAGCTGCGATATTCTGGTCGCTATCCTTTCAGGCCGGTTAATGAATGGGTGGATCGCGTTAACCCATGGCGGCGTTCGCTTTTGAAATCCAGCCATCGACTTCATCGCGTGTCGGCGTGTCGCTGCTGTGGATGATGCGTTCTGCCGCCGGAGTGGCCGCAAAGCGCGTGGCCGCTTCGAAGAGTTGGCTGGCGGAGGCGGCTCGCAAATCATCGAGACTGCGAATCCCGGCACCCACCAGGATCTGGACATCATGGACCCGCAATCCGGGCAGGGCCATTTTCAGGCGGGTCTGGTCCTGCCAGTCCCTGACGGTCTGGGCTGAGATGTGTCGCTGGGTGATCCGGGCTGCCAGGGCTTCCGGGTCCGCCGCCAGCAGGTCAGCGATGGTGAGGACATCAACCCGGCGCAGGTGGCGCGCCGTGCGCTTGCCGATGGATGGCGCATCGACCGCGGGGTTGGCCCCGCTAAGGCCCGAACGCGACCTGCCAGCCTCAAGGAACGCGTCGGTCCGCTGTGGCGGGACCGTGGGCGCATCGTCCAGTTCGACGCTGTCCTCAATGTCGAAAACCGGCTCGGAGGGCACCTCTGGCGTGTCTTCCGTGTCGCGCCGGACCGCCAGCGGCGGGGTGTCGATCTCGACCTCTTCGACGTTCTGAAGCGATGCGTGGACGTCAGCCGGGGGCGGGCTGTTGGGCCGGTCGGGTGCAGTTTGCGCGTCGTCTTCGGCCACGGCGTCCTTGCCAAAGCCCTGGCCATGGCGTGTGCCGATCGGTGCCGGCGCCTCGGCGTCCAGTTTGTCAAGCGAGATGCCCCGCACTTCAAGGGCGTGGCGCCTGCGGATTTCGCCATCATCATCGGAGAGGTTTTCGATCACTTTCCCGGTTCGCTGGTATTCTGCATAAGCGGCTTCCACGGCCCGGCGTGTTGCGGCGTCCTCTATCTGCGAAAGGAGACGGCGCAGGGGCTTGCCGATCTCGGCGGCCACCACGCCAAGGCTCAGCGTGACGGCGCGCGGCCTGACCGCGGCCTCGGCGATGGCCCGCTCAAACAGCAGGGCCACGCCGCTCACGGCATGGGCCAGCAAACGGGCGGTTGTCTCCAGCAGGGCCTCGTCAAGGCCGCTTTCCGGTGAGGCGGACCCGGCATCCAGGTCGTAATGGTCGATGAAGGTATTGTAGTGGGCATGGGAGAGCCTTGCGCCCTCGCCCACCATGTCCGACACGAAATTGGTGTCGCGGCGCATCTCAAGGCGAGGCCATTGGGCCGCATTCATTCGCCGCTTCAATTCCGGCCTTGATTTGAAGATGCTCCACTCCAAGGCGCGGTGCATCGCCCCTTCGGCCTCTGTCTGGCCAGTGTGAAAGGGCTGGATCGGGTCAGCATAATAATGGCTCAGAACGCCCAGCGCATAGGCGGCACTGTCCCATTGTCTGGCCGAAAGCGCCTTGACCGCGCGCCCATACCATTCCGTGGCTGCGCCGCGCGCACCGCCCCATTCGGTCTCCCCGCCCACATGCAGGACGTGGTTCTTGAAATCCTTGAACTCACTGTCCGGCGCCTTCGCCCCGCGCAGCAGCATTTTCCGTTCGTGCAGAAGCAGGCGATACCAGGCGCGCGAATCGGGCCCGGATAGACGCTCGATTGCGTCCATCACGATGAAGTGGTGTGTGGAGCGACAATAGTGGGCGGTGATCAGCCTGTGCAGATGGGCTTCCATCGGGTGACTCCAAGTGCTCTCCCCAATCGCCGCAATTGCAGTTAAAGACCCGTTAAGCGCGGTCAGGCGTGCAACAGCGGGAGGGTGTCGCACATGATGGAAACTACCAGCCCACTCACCCTGCCATCGGGGCTCAAACTGTCGAACCGGCTTGCCAAGGCCGCGATGACCGAGGGGCTGGCCGATGCCCGCAACCGGGCCACCGAGCGCCATGTCCGCCTCTACCGTGCCTGGGCGGAGGGCGGGATCGGGCTGCAGCTGACCGGCAATGTCCAGATTGACCGGCAGCACCTGGAAAAGGCCGGCAACATCGTCATAGACGCCGCGCCCTCCAATGAGGAAATGGCCGGGCTGGCTGCCATGGCCGAGGCGGCAAGGGCCGGCGGCGCGCCGGTGATCATGCAACTGTCCCATGCCGGGCGCCAGACCCCAATTTCGATCAATCCGCGCCCGGCTGCGCCAAGTGCCGTGCCCCTGGCCCTGCCGGGGAAGTTTTTCGGGCCGCCCCGGGCCATGGAACCCCGCGAGATTGCGCAGGTGATCACGAATATGGGCACAGCCGCGAAAGTCGCGCGCGATGCCGGCTTTGACGGGGTCCAGGTCCATGCGGCCCATGGTTACCTGATCAGCCAGTTCCTCAATCCGCTCGCAAACCAGCGCAGCGATGAGTGGGGCGGGCCGCTCGAGAATCGCGCGCGGCTGCTTCGTGAAGCCGTCGCGGCCGCACGGCGCGGTGGTGGCGAGGGGTTCACCATCTCCGTGAAACTGAATTCGGCCGACTTCCAGAAGGGCGGCTTCAGCCATGAGGACTGCCTTGCTGTCGTCGACATGCTCAACGACCTTGGCGTTGACCTCCTGGAGATATCCGGCGGTTCCTATGAACAGCCGAAAATGATGGACCAGGAAGGGCTGAAGCCTGCGGACGTGCCGAAAGTGCGTGAAAGCACGGCGCGTCGGGAGGCCTATTTCCTTGATTATGCACGCAGTGTGAAAACCCGTGCCAGGATGCCGGTCATGGTCACCGGCGGCTTTCGCTCGCGTGCGGCCATGGATGCGGCGCTGGGAGCCGGTGAGGCCGACCTGATTGGCATAGGCCGCCCCCTGTGCGTGGAGCCCGACCTGCCTGGGCGGCTTCTCAATGGGGAAATCGATGCCTTGCCGCGCTTTGAAAGCCGGCTGCGCCTCGGGCCGACACCCCTGCTCGGGCAAGCGTCGCCTATTGGCATCATCAAGGCGCTGAACGGCTTTGGCAGCATGGCCTGGTATTACCAGCACCTGCTCGCCCTTGGTGATGGAAGGACGCCCGATGCCGGGCTCGGCGTGTTCACAGCCTTTCGCAGGGACCAGGCCGAACAGGCGCGGCGCGCAAAACTCTGGAAAGCCGCCCAGGAGAATGCCGGGTCCTGAAGCCAGTCGCGCGAGCTGCGGTCGTTTTTGTCCAGTTCCGGCTGGCCGTTTGCATGTTAAAGGAGCGCCATGACCCATATGCCGATTGAGAACATCATTGTGGTGGGTGGCGGCACTGCGGGCTGGATTGCTGCGGCGGCCCTGTCCAAGCTGCTGCCTGCATCCTGCAAGATCACCCTGGTCGAGTCCGACGAGATCGGCACGGTGGGCGTCGGCGAAGCGACGATCCCGCAGATCCGTCGCCTGAATGGCATCCTCGGCCTCGATGAGGACGAGTTCGTGCGCGAGACGAACGGAACGTTCAAGCTTGGGATCGAGTTCAACAATTGGGGGCGACTGGGCGAATCCTACCTGCACACATTTGGCGATGCGGGCATCAACCTGGCCAACCTGCACTTCCACCACTATTGGCTGCGTTCCCGGGCCGAGGGCTCGGGCGCGGGCCTGTGGGACTACAGCCTCCACAACAAGGTCGCCTATGCCGGACGTTTCGGCCGGATGGACCGGGTGGGCAACACCTCCATGACGGGCCTGGCCTATGCGTTCCACTTCGATGCCGGGGCCTATGCGCGTTACCTGCGACGCAAGGCCGAGGCGCAGGGCGTGGTGCGCCGCGAGGGCCGCATCAATGATGTCACCCTCAACGCGGAAACGGGCCATATCGCTTGGGTGACGCTCGAGAGCGGTGAGGCGATCGAAGGCGACCTTTTCATCGATTGCTCGGGCTTCCGCGGGCTCCTGATCGGGGATGCGCTTGGCGTGGACTATGTGGACTGGTCGAAATATTTGCCCTGCAACCGGGCAGTGGCCGTTGGCTGTGAGCGTGTGGCCCCGCCCGTTCCCTACACCCGGGCCACGGCCCACGATGCCGGCTGGCAATGGCGCATCCCGCTCCAGCACCGCACGGGCAATGGCCATGTCTTCTGCGACAGTTTCACAAGCCAGGAAAAGGCCACCGAAACACTGCTTGCCAATCTGGATGGCGCGCCCCTCGCTGACCCCAAGCCGCTGCGCTTCACAACGGGCCGGCGGGCCGAGTTCTGGCATCGAAACTGTGTTTCCCTCGGCCTGGCGAGTGGATTTCTCGAGCCCCTGGAGTCCACATCAATCCACCTGATCCAGTCCAATGTCTCGCGCCTGGTCGAACTGTTTCCAAGCAAGGCGATGGAGCCCAGTCTCGCGGGGGAATACAATCGCATCGTCGGCCACGAATATGAGTTGATCCGAGATTTCCTGATCCTCCATTATCACCAGACTCAGCGCGACGATTCAGAGTTCTGGCGCTACTGCGCGAACATGGATGTCCCCGACAGTCTGAAGGCCAAGATCGAACTGTTCTCGGCTTCGGCCGCCCTTTATCGCGACCCCGACGACCTTTTTCGCGAATCCAGCTGGGTCCAGGTCATGGTCGGTCAGGGTGTCGAGCCGCAGGCCTACCATGCCATGGCCGACCGGTTGACCTCGGCCCAACTCACGGAATTCCTGTCTAACGTGCAGACCATCATCGCGCGGGCCGAATCCTCGCTGCCCACCCATGAAGACTTCATCGACACTTACTGTCGCGCCGCGCAGTAGCCCTCGATGAAGGCCTCATGGCCTGGCATGGCGTCGACCGCCTCTGCCATGGCCGACCGGATCTGGCCCATCCTCTCGTCCACCGGCACGCGGGGGGCGCGGAACTGAGCCAGGCTCGGAGCCCGCTCCGGCACGATGTTCTGGCCAAGGTAGACCGCCAGCCAGCTGGGGTTGGCGAACAGCTCGCGCTCGTCGGACACAATGATTCCGTGGCGTCTGAAATGGTCGATCTTGTAGGCCAGCCGTTCGGGGATATCCATGTTTGCGCAGTAGCGCCAAAGCTCTGAATCGCGGCGCTCGGTGGCGATGTAGTGGAGCACAAGGAAGTCGCGGATGCGCTCATATTCGGCCGTTGTCAGGGCGTTGTATTCCTGCTCCAGCAGGGGCGAGACGTCCTTGTCCGGAAACATGGCGATCAGGCGCATGATGCCATACTGGATCAGGTGCAGGCTGGTGGACTCCAGCGGCTCCATGAAGCCGGCCGACAGGCCAATGGCCACGCAGTTGCGGTTCCAGAACTTCCGGCGCCTGCCCGTGGTGAAATGGATGACCCGCGGCTCGCCCATGGGTGCGCCGTCAAGTGATCCCAGCAATGTGTCCGTTGCATCCTCGACCGAGATAAAGTCGCTGCAGTGGACATAGCCATTGCCCGTGCGGTGCTGGAGCGGGATGCGCCATTGCCAGCCGGCCTGCCTGGCGGTGGCCTTGGTGTAGGGCATGGCCGGGCCTGTCTTCTCGCAGGGCACGGCGACGGCGCGATTGGCAGGGAGCCATTTCGACCAGTCCTCATATCCCGTCTGCAGCGACTTCTCGATCAACAGGCCAAAAAAGCCCGAGCAGTCGATGAAGAAGTCGCCCGCAAAGACACGCCCGTTCGCCATTGTAACCGACTGGATAAAGCCGCGCTCGCCGCCGACGGACACGTCCACCACGCGCCCTTCCACACGCTCGACACCGCGCGCCTCGCTGTAGCCGCGCAGGAATCGTGCATACTGGACCGCATCGAAATGATAGGCATAGTCGAACCTGGACTGCACCATGCGCGTGTCGCGCGAGGGGTGCTCGAACTTGCCGGCGCGGGCCGCGCTCCATGCCATGGAGTACTCATCAACTGGGGTGTCGTCGCCGGCCAGGTGTTGGCGCAGCCAATAATGGTAAAAGGGCACCTGGTCGAATTCCACGCCGTATTGGCCGAACGGGTGGAAGTAGCTGTGCCCTTTTCTCCGCCAGTCGATGAACTCGATCCCCAGTTTGAACGAGCCGTTCGTCTCGCGAACGAAGGTGGCCTCATCGATGCCGAGGCGCTCATTGAAATAGCGGATGGGTGGTATCGTCGCCTCGCCGACGCCCACCGTCCCGATCGCTTCGCTTTCGATCAGCGTGATCTTGCAGGCCGGGCCCAGCGTGTTCGACAGGGCCGCGGCGGTCATCCAGCCGGCAGAGCCGCCACCGACGATAACGACGTTCTCGATCTGGCCAGGCCTCGCCTCGCCCATGGCGCACTCCCAGGATTTTGATTTGTTTTGGAAAGACCAAAACTCGGGCGAACTGGCAAGGCTTGCTGGGGGTTTTGACGGGCGATTGCCGGAATATGCCGCAAGGCAACCAAGAAATTTGCAGAAACTTGTCAAAACAGGAGCCATGCACAGGCTGCATACCAGCAGTGCTGGCGATTGCTCTTGGCAAACCCTTGCAAATCCCTTTCTTGTATTCTTGGAGGAAATGGGCACACCCGAAACGGGAGAGTCTGCGTTCGCAGAGACATCCCGGGGTGGCAGATGCGAGGCTGTGTATGGCAGAGTTCATCCCCGTTGATCCCTTCGAGATCGTCATTTTCGGCGGCACAGGAGACCTGTCCCAGCGCAAGCTGTTGCCGGCCCTGTTCCACCGTTGGCTCGACGGACAGATTGCCGAAACCAGCCGGATCATCGGTTCTGCGCGCACGCAGATGTCGAAGAAGGACTATGCCGCCTTTGCCAAGGAGGCGTGCAAGGCCAGCACGGGCGATCGCTGGGATGCCAGTGCGTGGACCGCGTTTGCGAGGCTGCTGGATTACCAGACACTCGATGCCACCGATCCGAAAGCGGACTGGGCCGGCCTCAGAAGCCTGCTCGGAGAGGATGGCAGGGTACGGGTGTTCTACCTCGCCACGGCGCCGCGTCTGTATGTGGACATTTGCGCTGCAGCCGACCGGGCAGGTCTCGTCACACCGGACACACGGGTCGTACTGGAGAAACCGATTGGAACCGACCTGGCCTCGGCCCAGGCCATCAATGCCGGTGTGTGCGCCCATTTCAACGAAGGGCAGATCTACCGGATTGACCATTACCTTGGAAAAGAGACCGTGCAGAACCTGATGGTGCTGCGCTTTGCCAATCGCCTGCTCGAGCCGGCCTGGAACCGGGGCTCGGTCGATCATGTCCAGATCACGGTCGCCGAGGATCTCGGTGTCGAGGGGCGTGCGGGCTATTACGACAAGTCCGGTGCGCTCCGGGATATGGTTCAGAACCACCTGCTGCAATTGCTTTGTCTGACGGCGATGGAGCCCCCCGCCAGCCTTGATGGCGACGATGTGCGCACGGAGAAGATCAAGGTGCTCAAGGCGCTCCGGCGCTTCACGCCTGAAACGGCCGAACGCCTCACGGTGCGCGGCCAGTATGGCGCCGGGCTGATCAATGGCACGGCTGTGAAAGGCTATCTTGACGAGCTGGGCGGGGAGAAGAGCCAGACCGAGACCTTCGTCGCCCTGAAGACCGAGATCGAGAACTGGCGCTGGGCGGGCGTTCCGTTCTACCTGCGCACGGGAAAGCGGATGAACGCGCGCCGGTCTGACATCGTGATCGCCTTCAAGCCGGTGCCCCACTCCATCTTCGGGGGCGAGGCAACCCAGGCCAACAAACTGATCATTCGCCTCCAGCCCGATGAGGGCGTGCGCCTCTTCATCCAGATCAAGGAACCGGGCCCGGGCGGGTTGCGGATCAAGTCGCTGCCGCTCAACCTTTCCTATGCCGAAACCTTCACCGTGCGTTATCCCGATGCCTATGAGCGTCTCCTGATGGACGTGGTGCGCGGCAATCTTGCCCTGTTCATGCGACGTGACGAGGTCGAGTCGGCCTGGCGCTGGACCGACGAGTTGATCGCGGCCTGGTCAGAAAGCGACTCCGGGCCCCAAAGCTATGCCGCCGGCACGGACGGGCCGGTCTCCTCGGCGCTCCTGATGGACCGGGACGGGCGAAAATGGTGGGAAGCATGAGCGGCACACCGGATTTCACGGCGTTCGACAGCCGGGGTGAAGCGGTTGCCTTCGCAGCCGGGCTTGTCGAGGGCACGCTGCGCAGGGCGCTGGCGCAGCAAAAGCGCGCGAGCCTCCTGCTGTCGGGCGGCTCGACGCCAGGCCCGGTTTATGAGCGCCTGTCCCGGTCCGGGCTGGACTGGTCACGCGTTGATGTCGGGCTTGTCGATGAGCGCTGGGTTGAGCCGGAGGACCCGCGCTCCAATGCCGGACTTGTGACACGCACGCTCCTGCAGGGGCCTGCAAGGACAGCCAGCCTGCACCTCATGAAAACGGCAGACGAAACGCCGTTTGAAGGCGTTGACGGCGTCGCCCTGGCTTACGACTCTTTTGCCGCCGAGGCCGATGTCGTGGTATTGGGGATGGGAAATGACGGTCACACGGCCAGTTGGTTCCCAGGCGCGAAAGGGCTTGACGAGGCGATGAGCCTGGAGGCCGCATCCAGCGTAGCGGGCATCGATGCGACCGGTGCCAGCGTGGCGGGCGACATGCCCCACCGCATGACGCTCACCGCGAAGGCGATGGCGGGTGCGAAGCTGGCCCTGTTGCTTGTGACCGGGGAGGAAAAGCGCTCCGTCCTGGAGAAACGGGGGGCCGACCTTCCCGTTCACCATGCCGAGCGCATCCTGAACAACCGCCTGAAGGAGGTCTGGTCCCCATGACGACATTGCACCCGAAAGTTGCCGAAGTCCTCGCGCGGATCGAGGAGAGATCCCGTGAGAGCCGGGCGGCCTATCTTGAGCTCATCCGCTCGCGCAAGCCCGATGGCTATGCCCGCAAGCGCCTCAGCGAGGGCAACCAGGCCCATGCCTCTGCTGGCTGCACGGTGATGGACAAGGCCCAGCTGCTGGGGGCTGAATGGCCCAATATCGGCATTGTTACCGCCTACAATGACATGCTCTCGGCCCACGCCCCGTTCGAGCACTATCCGGAGATCATTCGCGCGGCGGCGCGCGAGGTGAACGCCACCGCGCAGGTTGCCGGCGGTGTTCCGGCCATGTGCGACGGCGTCACACAGGGCCAGCCCGGCATGGAGCTGTCGCTGTTCTCGCGCGATGTGATTGCCCTCGCCTCAGCTGTTTCCCTGAGCCATGACGCCTTTGACGCGGCCGTCCATCTTGGCGTGTGTGACAAGATCATTCCGGGCCTCGTGATTGCCGCCCTGCGGTTTGGCTGGCTGCCGCATGTCTTTATCCCTGCCGGGCCGATGCCGTCTGGCCTGCCCAATCCGGAAAAGGCGCGGATCCGGCAGGAGTTTGCCCAGGGCAAGGTCGGGCGCGACGTGCTGCTTAAGGCCGAGGCAGAGAGCTATCACAGCCCCGGAACCTGCACCTTCTATGGCACGGCCAATTCCAACCAGATGCTGATGGAAATGATGGGCCTGCACATTCCCGGCACGGCGTTCGTCAACCCCGGTACACCCTTGCGCGACGCGCTGACCCGTGCGGCCACACAGCGCGCCGCAGCGATGACGGTGAAGGGCGACTATTTGCCGATGGGCGAAATCGTGGACGCCCGCTCCATCGTCAATGGCATCGTTGGCCTGATGGCGACAGGGGGGTCCACCAACCATGCGCTGCATATCCCGGCCATGGCGGCTTCTGCTGGCGTCCAGGTGACGATGGAGGACTTCAACGACCTGTCCGCCGTCACGCCGCTGCTCTGCCGGATCTATCCCAACGGCACCGCCGATGTGAACCATTTCCATGCCGCCGGTGGCATGGGTTTCATCGTGCGCGAGTTGATCGAGGCCGGGCTGATGGTCCCTGACGCGGCGAGCATTGCTGGCCCCATCAGCACCTACAGCCAGGAGCCGTGGCTGGATGGCGAGGAACTGAAGTGGCGTGAAGCCCCCCGCGAGAGCGGGGACCTGGACGTGTTGCGACCGGTCCGCGAACCCTTTGCGGCCGAAGGTGGCCTGCGCCTGATGGACGGCCCGCTGGGGCGCGGCCTCTGCAAGGTCTCGGCCGTGAAGCCAGAACACCGTTTGGTTGAAGCCCCGGCCCGGGTCTTCGACAGCCAGGAGGCCCTGAAGCAGGCTCACAAAGCCGGCGAACTCGACCGGGACTTTGTCGCCGTCGTTCGTTTTCAGGGGCCGGTGGCCAATGGTATGCCCGAGCTCCACGCTTTCTCACCGATCCTCGGCGCGCTGCAGGACGCCGGACGCAAGGTGGCCCTCGTGACTGACGGGCGCATGTCGGGCGCCTCCGGTAAGGTGCCATCGGCCATCCATGTGGGGCCTGAGGCAGCCCGCGGCGGCCCCCTGGCGCGCGTACAGGATGGCGATGTCATTCGTGTGGATTGCGAAGCCGGACGTCTCGAACTGCATGTGGACGAGCGCGAGTTCGAAGGCCGTGCGCCGGTCCCGTTTCGCCCCAACCAATCTCACATCGGATTGGGCCGTGAGATGTTCGGCACTTTCCGCGCCAGCGCAACCGAGACCGAAACGGGGGCCAGTCTGTTTGACTTCCTCATGCCCGGTGCCACGGCGTGAGGGGAACGGTTCTCGTTGGAGATGCAGGCGGCACCAGCCTTCGTTTCTCCCTTGCCCGGCGGACAGCCGATGGAATCGCCCTTGAGGGGCAGCGGAAGTACTCCGAGGTCAAGGACGCCCAGGGCCATGTGGCAAAGCCGCTTTTCAGGACATTTGACGATGCCCTGGCGGCCTATATCGAGGAAACGGGACTGGACACGTCGGGCCTGACCGCCCTGTTTGCCCTGGCCGGCCCGCCTGAGGAAGACGGCTCCGTTACGATGACCAACCGTCGCTACTGGCCGCGCATCCTGCCCGGAGCCCTGAAGGCCCGGTTCGGGCTGGCCGATGTGATGCTGGTCAATGATTTTGCCGGTCTGGCCCGGGCTGTTCCCGAACTGCCAGCCAGCGACTTCGTGGAAATACTGCCCGGAAACGCGCGTCTCGGTGCTCCGATCGTGGTGACAGGGCCGGGCACCGGCTTTGGCGTCGCCACGCTCGCCATGACACCATCCGGGCGCCACTGGCCGATCACGGGCCAGGGGGGGCATGCCGGCTATGCCGCCCTCACCGTGCGCGAGGCGGAACTGGCTGCGCGCCTGCCGGGCTGCGAAAAGGCCCAGGAGATACTCACAGCGAATGGCTTGCCGCAGGGCAGCAGCTATGTCTCCACCGAAATGATTGTGTCGGGCGAATGGCTCAAGCCCGTCTTTGACATACTGAGTGACATGCATGGCACCGCGAGGCGTGACCTGTCAGCCAGGGACATTCTCGAATGCGCTGAAGCGGGCGACCCGGTTTGCGTGGAAACATGTCTTTTGCGTGCGCGCGGCATCATGGGCGCGGCAGGCGATGTCGTGCTGATCAATGGCGGGCAGGGCGGCGTGGTGCTCACCGGCGGCGTTGCTGAACGGATGCCGCGTTGGTTGCGCCACCCTGAGGCGGTTGCCCGTTTCCGCGAGCGCGGGTCCGAAACACCTTTCATGGCTGATGTGCCGGTCAGTGTGCTCATGAACCACGACGCACCGCTCATCGGCAGCGCGGTGCTGCTCTTTGATCTCATCGACGCGGCCTGATCCCCGTTGCGCCCAGGCCTTGCATCGGGCACACCCCTGCCAAAGGCTTCACGCCCGAAAACACACGGGAGGACGTGCCATGCGCCACGTGCATCATTTCATCAATGGTCAAACTGTCACCGGGACATCGACCCGGTTTGGCGACATCTTCGATCCCAACACCGGCGAAGTGCAGGCGAGGGTGTCGCTCTGCAGCGCGGATGAGATGGGCCTTGCCGTGGCCGCTGCACAGGCGGCCTTCCCGGCCTGGGCGGCGACCAATCCCCAGCGCCGCGCGCGCGTCATGTTCGAGTTCAAGCGCCTGCTCGAGGCCAACATCAATGAACTCGCCGAGCTGCTCTCCAGCGAGCACGGCAAGGTCGTCGCTGACAGCAAGGGGGATGTCCAACGCGGTATCGATGTCGTGGAGTTCGCCTGCGGTATCCCACACCTGCAGAAGGGGGAGTACACCGAGGGTGCCGGGCCCGGCATCGACGTGTTCTCCATGCGCCAGCCGCTGGGCGTGTGTGCCGGGATCACCCCGTTCAATTTCCCGGCCATGATTCCATGCTGGATGGCTGCGGTGGCGATTGCTTGCGGCAACACCTTCATCCTGAAGCCAAGCGAGAAGGACCCGTCTGTCCCGATCCGCCTTGGCGAACTCCTGATGGAAGCAGGCGCGCCGGAAGGCGTGCTCAATGTCGTGAACGGCGACAAGGTGGCCGTCGATGCGATCCTAGAGCATCCCGACGTGAAGGCGGTGAGCTTTGTCGGCTCGTCCGATATTGCGCAATATGTCTATTCAAAGGGGACCGCGAACGGCAAGCGCGTCCAGGCCATGGGCGGGGCGAAGAACCATGGCATCATCCTGCCCGACGCCAATATGGAACAGGCAGTCAAGGACATTGTCGGAGCGGCCTATGGCTCGGCCGGCGAGCGCTGCATGGCGCTGCCTGTCGCCGTCACGGTGGGCAAGAAGACCGGTGATGAGTTCCGCGAGCGCATGGTCGAAGCCGCGCGGGGCCTGAAGATCGGCGTCTCGACGGACCCCGAAGCCCATTACGGACCCGTGGTCACCGCCGCGCACAAGGCGCGGGTGGAGGATTATATCCGCATGGGCGCGGAGGAAGGCGCCGAACTGGTCATGGACGGGCGCGGGCACACGCTGCAGGGCCATGAGAATGGCTTCTTCATCGGCCCGTCCCTCTTCGACCATGTGAAGCCGGACATGAAGAGTTACACCGACGAGATCTTCGGGCCTGTGCTTCAGATCCTGCGCGCCGAAACGCTGGAAGAGGCCGCCGCCCTGCCGAGCCATCACCAGTATGGAAACGGCGTGGCCATCTTCACCCAGAATGGCCGCGCCGCCCGCGAATTTGCCGCCCAGGTCAATGTCGGCATGGTGGGCATCAATGTGCCGATCCCCGTGCCGGTCAGCTACCACACCTTTGGCGGCTGGAAGCGCTCGGCCTTTGGCGACACCAACCAGCATGGCCCGGAAGGCGTGCGCTTCTGGACCAAGATCAAGACCGTCACCCAGCGCTGGCCCGAGGGCGACATCGGAGACCAGGCCTTCATCATCCCGACCATGGGGTAGGGGGCGTCAGACCAGCGAAATAGCCGGGCTGAGATCGAATATGTCGGCGGTCTGGTTGAGCCGCCGCTCGACGGACTCCGAAACCATCGCCGCCTTGCTGCGCGGCAGGCTGAGGACCAGCCGGTCTTCGCGCCGCTTCAGGCTTGCCATGGCCAGGAGAGATGCCGAGCGTCCCGACAGCACGCAACCCAGGCGCATCGCCTGGCCCAGCTGGCGGGCACGGCGCACCTGCTTGGACGAGAGGAAGTCTTCCAATGGCCCCGGCACGGAGAAGCGGCGCGAATACCGCCATCCAATGGATGCGGCCAGGAACACGCGCTGTGTATGCGAAACCCCGGACAGCGGCGCATAGAGCACTTTCTCAAAGGCCATGTCCTGTCGGTGGTCGGGATGGTATTTCCCCGCTGATTCCGAGAGATAGCAGGCCGCCTGGTGCAGTCGCACTTCTCCCGCCCCGTCGCCCATGACCGGCGGATTGGCCTCAAACAGCGGACGGGTGAATTCAAAGAGCTGGTCGCTGAAGGCTCGCTGGTGGACCGACAGGTCCGAAAACGCCACGAGGCCGTCCAGCAGGCCGTCGCGCCCATCAAGGCCGAGATGCTCGGCGACCACCCCTTCGCGCAGGCCGTAGGATGAGATCACCACATCCTGAGCCCCGCTGATCTGTGTAAGCTGGTCAAGGACGGTTCCTGTCAGGTGGAGTTGGGCGGCGCGCCGGCCCGCAATGTCCGTCAGCTCGCGTGTCCCCTGATTGGCCATGATATGGCGGGTTGTCGATTTCACGAGGTCGGCCGGGATCGAGAAACCGTGCAGCACCCTGAGTGGATAGGCCTCGCGCGCGATCACCACCTTTGCAAAGGCCCGCCAGGCCCCGCCGACGGCAAAAATGCGCGGAATGCCGGCCTTGACCTGCCTGGAACTGGCCAGCGCCTTGCTGACATGGGCCCGAACATCCTTGGGACGCTGTACCTCGTCGCGTAGGAGGGCCAGCGGACCCAGCATATGGGTTTCCCCTTCGCCGCGCTCACCGAGCCCAAACAGCTCAAGGCTGGAGCCGCCAAGGTCGGCGACAACGCCTTGGGCCCGGTGGAAGCCGCTTTCGACACCGAGTGCCGACAGGCGCCCTTCGTCCAGGCCCGACAAAACGGTAATTCCGGTCCCGAGCGCGGCTTCGGCTTCCCTCGCAAAGTCGCGGCCGTCCTCTGCGACGCGCACTGCTGCGGTGGCCACGGCGCGCAGGTCGCTCACCCCAAGGCCGGACAATATGGCCCGGTAACGCGCAAGCGCTGCAAGGGCGAGCACGCGTCCGCCCGGTGAAAGTGCGCCGGTGCGGCCAAGGCCCTTGCCGAGCCCCGCCATCACCTTCTCATTGAAAGTCGGGTAAATGGCATTGCCGAAAACGGAGAATATGACGAGCCGGACGGAGTTTGATCCAATGTCGACCACGCCGACCCGCCGGTCATAGGGCTCGCTCACGATTTGGGCCGCTTCTTTGGATTGAGACTTGGCGGCAGGCTCACCTTGAGTGCGCTGCCACGACCCGACAGGCTCGGGTTTTCCATGAAGTACTCATGAGCGCTGAAGGCGTTCTCAGGGTCTTTCACCTCATTGCGGCTGTAGCTGCCGTCCGGGTTCATGGTCCAGCTCTGGACATCATCATTGAGGTTGGCAACCATGATCTGGTTGAGGACCTGGCGATGCACCGTCTCGTTCAGCACGGGCACCAGCGCCTCGACACGGCGTTTCAGGTTCCGCTGCATCCAGTCAGCCGACGAAATAAAGACCCTGGCATGGCGCGAGGGCAGGTCGTGACCATTGGCAAAACACACGATGCGCGAGTGTTCCAGGAACCGGCCCACAATGGATTTCACATGGATCGTTTCCGACAGTCCCTCCACCTGCGGGCGCAAGCAGCAGATGCCGCGAACGATGAGGTTGATCGGCACGCCGTCGGCACTTGCGCGGTACAGCGCATCGATCACGTCATTGTCGACGAGTGAGTTCATTTTCGCCCAGATGCCTGACGGCTTTCCGGCGCGCGCATTGGCCGCTTCCGCCTCGATCAGTTCCAACAGGTACGTCTCAAGGCCCACGGGCGACATCGCGATCTTCTCGAAGTCGGGTCCGTGGCCGGGTGGTTCGCGATGGGCGGTCACGAAATTGAACAGGCGCCCGGCGTCGCGGCAAAGGGCCTTGTCTGCGGTGAAAAGGGAGAGATCGGTGTAAACCCTGGCGGTCTGGGGATGGTAGTTGCCGGTGCCGAAATGGGCGTAAGATCGCAGCCCGCCTTCCTCGCGGCGCACCACGAGGGAGACCTTCGCATGGGTCTTGTACTCGATAAAACCATAGACGACCTGCACGCCAGACCTTTCAAGGTCCCGGGCCAGGCGCAAATTGGCCTCCTCGTCGAAGCGTGCCTTGATCTCCACCAGGGCCGTGACGTTCTTGCCCGCTTCGGCCGCTTCGATCAGAGCCGCCACCACCGGTGAGTTGGCGCTCGTGCGGTATAGGGTCTGCTTGATGGCAATCACGTCCGGGTCTTCGGCGGCCTGGCGGATGAACTGCACCACCACATCGAAGCTCTCATAGGGGTGATGGACGAGGATGTCCTTGGCCCGCACCGCGGCAAAACAGTCCCCGCCCATCTCGCGAATGCGTTCGGGAAAGCGCGGTTCAAAGGCCGGAAACAGGAGGTCCAGACGCTCTTCGCTGATCAGTTCAGAAAGCTGCGCCATGCCGAGTATGCCCTTGCTCAGCACCACGTCCTGGGGCTCGGCACCGATCTCCCGCGTGATGAACTCGCGCAGGGCCGCCGGGCCGCTGTCGATGAACTTGATTCGCACGATCTTTCCGCGACGGCGCCGCTTCAGGAGAATCTCGAATTCGCGGATCAGGTCTTCGGCTTCTTCCTCGATCTCGATGTCGCTGTCGCGCACCACGCGGAACTGGCAGTGTCCGTTCGCCTCGTATCCCGGATAGAGGGAATCAAGGAACAGCATGAGCACGTCTTCAAGGGCGATGTAGCGCAGTGCGCGGGCCTTGGAGTCGGGCAGGCGGATGAAACGCGGTGAGAAGGCCGGCAGCGGCACAAGCCCGGTGAGCTGTTCGCTTCCGCCGCGTGCGCGCAGGTTGACTGCGATGGCGAAACCCAGATTTGGCAGAAATGGAAACGGGTGGGCAGGATCGACCGCAAGCGGCGTGACGATCGGGAAGATATGCAAGTCGAAATGGTTCTTCAGCCAGTTGCGGTCGGTCTTGGAAAGGTCTGATGCGGAAAGGACGTGAATGTCCTCATCGGCCAGTTCCTGGCACAGGGCCTGCCACCGGTCCTGCTGGTCTTCCATCAGCTTGCCGGCGGCGTCCTCGATCCGGGCGACCTGTTCGGCTGGTGTCAGTCCGTCCTGGGCTGGCCGGCTCAACCCGGCACGCACCTGCTCGCGCAGGCCCGCATAGCGCACCATGTAGAACTCATCGAGATTGTTGGCCGAGATGGAGAGGAACCGCAGCCGCTCCAGCAGGGGGTGGTCGGGATTTGCTGCCTCTTCGAGCACCCGCTCATTGAATTGCAGCCAGGACAGTTCCCGGTTCAGGAAGCGTTCCGGCAAGTCGATCAGTGATCGCTTCTTGTTCCGTTTCCGCGGCGGTGTTGCGGTGTCAGCCATCGCCCTTGTCCTCGCCACCATACATATCGACCAGAACCCGACTGGCCAGCAGGACGGTCAGCGCCTGTCCGGAGCCCACGCGTCCCGCTAGCCGTTTGGCACACGACTCGATGTCTGCATAGGTGCGTTGCAGGCGTGGTTCCAGATATCGTATCACGTCCATTGGCGGCGCCTTGAAATGACGGCGCAGCAGGGAATAAAGGCGAATGCCGACCATGTCCTGGTCTGGCTTGTCGATTTCAGCCAGTGGCAGTGACGCCAGCCGGGAGGCGAGGTCCCGGTTCTCCACCGGCCAGGCCATTGGCGGGGTGGTTGCGGTCAAAAGCAAACGACCGCCGCGCTCACCGGCTTGGTTGATCAGGCTGAGAAGCGCATTCTCCGGCAGTCCGACATCGCCGGGATCAATGGCCAGCGCGGTTGTGGCCAGGTCCACACGTTCGCCGCGCGACAATAGCGCGCCGGGGGTCATGCAAAGCCCGCCCTGCGCCCCGGCCCAGACCCGGGCCAGGGTCGTCTTGCCCGCACGCGGCGGGCCAATCAGGCAGGCCGTGGGAAACGGCCAGTCGCCTACTCCGCGAAGAAAGTCGATCGCCGAGCGGTTGGCCGGCCCCCGGTCCAGCTCGGTGAAATCGCGCGGGGGGTCTGCAAACTCGAAGCTGGCCTGGAGTGGGCCTCCAGAAGGCTTTGCCGGACCCCGGTTCACGGCACCAGCGTGACGGCAGATGTCAGGACCCAGCCGCTGGCATCTGCATCAAGCTCAACCCCGCGCTGTCGGAGGTCTGCCATCAGCCGTTCGGTCTCACCGGCATAGGCAAAGCGCACGACCGCGCCGTCACGCGCGATGGCATCGGTCTGGAATTCCGAAACCAGTGGCGAGCGGGCCAGGGCGCCGCGCAACGTGTTCCATTCCGAAATCGACGTGTAGAAGACGCTTGCCGTCACGATTGAGCGCACATTGCTGCGGATGATAGAATTGGCTTTCCAGGTGTCGCTGACCACGCGTGAGGCTGCATCGGCCGCGCCGGGCAGGTCGGCGGCGTAGCCCGAGCGTCCGAGGGCCACCTGGCTTGATGGCGTCAGCAGGGTCAGGTCCACGGCATAGGCACCCGGCTGGCCCACGAGCTTTGCCACCACCGCGCGCTGGGCGCCGCGCACGCGCGCTTCCGTCGCCACTTCGGCCCAGCTGGGCATGGCGCCCTCGGTTGGAATGGTCGATGTGGTGAAAGGCGCGAGCGCCCCTTCATTCTGTTCGGGCCAGGCCGCCTGCCAGGCGAGGTCCGAGCGGCCATCGCCGACGGGCACAATCAGGGCGCGCGGGGCCTGGCGGTCCACATAGGCAATGCCCTTCTGGTCGAGGAAGCTGCGCACGGCCGATGGATTGAGCACCGCCGACAAAACACCGCGATAACGCCCGCCACCGCGGCTTTCCTGCTGCACGTCGATGGCCGCCACCATACGGTCGGCGAGATCTTGCGAGATCACGATGCCACCGGCGGCGCGAACGTCTTCCGGCAGTGTGATCTTCGCAACCAGTCTCTCGGTGCCGACGCGGCGGGCTTCGGCTTGTGCGGCTTCGACCGCGGCGATCACGCTGGCGGCGCGCTTATCCACTTCTATGTCGCGGATCGTGTAGACCGCCCGCGTGTCTGCGTGGGCCATGAGGCCGGCCCCTGCGACCGCGGCAAGGGCGATAATCAAGGTTCGAATCATGGCAGCGATGCTCCCTGTCTATGGACAGACGCTTAGCAGGGGAATCATGGCCAGAGAACTGATAACCCGCACTGGTGCGCCATTTTTCCCCGTGATAGTGCAGGCGGCCGATGACAACTGACACGCCATCTCCACTTACCTATCGCGATGCCGGTGTCGATATTGAGGCAGGCAATGCCCTTGTCGATGCGATCGGTCCCTTGGCCCGGGCCACTGCGCGCGCCGGCGTCATGGGCGGTCTTGGCGGGTTTGGTGCCCTGTTTGACCTGAAAGCGGCCGGCTTTGAAGACCCTGTACTTGTATCGGGCACAGATGGTGTCGGCACGAAGCTGATGCTCGCTTTTGAAACCGGGCGCCACGACACGGTGGGTATCGACCTGGTGGCCATGTGCGCCAATGACGTGCTGGCACAAGGCGCAGAGCCCTTGTTCTTTCTCGATTACTTCGCCACGGGCCAGCTGGATGCGGGCGTGGCGGAAGCGGTTGTCAGTGGGATTGCGGAGGGGTGTCGACAGGCGGGTTGCGCGCTGATTGGCGGGGAGACGGCGGAAATGCCGGGCATGTACCCGCCAGGCCATTATGACCTGGCCGGGTTCGTGGTTGGCGCAGCGGAGCGCTCGGCCATGCTGCCCCGCATGGACGAGATGGTGGCCGGCGACCTGCTGATCGGCCTGCCCAGCAGCGGGGCCCATTCCAATGGCTACAGCCTGATCCGGAAGGTTGTCGCGCGCACGGGTACCGCGCTGGATGCGCCGTGCCCGTTTGCGCCGGACACGCTTGGGGATGTCCTGCTTGCGCCCACGCGGCTTTATCCCCGGGTGGTGCTGCCGCTCGTGCGGGCAGGAATGGTAAAGGGCCTGGCGCATATCACGGGTGGGGGGATCACGGAGAACGTGCCGCGCATGCTTCCGGCCGGCCTTGGCGCGCATATCGATTTCGATGCCTGGACCCCTCCGGCCCTGTTCGACTGGTTGCAGACCGAAGGGGCAATCGAAGACGCGGAAATGCGCCGGACTTTCAATATGGGGATCGGCCTCGTGATCGCCGTCACATCCGGGGTGGGCGATGAGGTGCTTTCCCGGCTCAGGGCAGCCGGCGAATTCCCGGTGCTGATCGGAGCGCTCGTCCAGCAATGACGCGTATACCCTTCGCGGTGATGATTTCCGGCCGCGGCTCGAACATGGAAGCAATTCTCAGGGCGGCTGAAGCGGATGACTATCCAGGCTTGCCCGTGCTGGTGCTGGCGAACCGTCCCGGCGCGGCAGGCCTTGAAACGGCCCGTACAGCCGGTGTGCCCAGTCTCTGCATCGACCACAAGCCCTATGGCGAGGACCGCGAAGCTTTTGAGAAAGATGTCGATGCCGCCCTTCGCACGGCCGGGGCCGAGTTTGTTGCGCTGGCCGGCTTCATGCGCGTTCTCACGCCATGGTTCGTGGCCCGTTGGAAAGGGCGACTGATCAACATCCACCCCTCGCTCCTGCCGCTTTACAAGGGGCTGGATACCCATGCCCGTGCCATCGCCGACGGCCAGGCCTGGGCTGGCTGCAGCGTGCACTATGTGACTGACGGCGTCGATGAGGGCGAGGTGATTGCCCAAGCGCGTGTGCCCGTCCTGTCAGGCGATACGCCGGAAACCCTGGCCGCACGGGTCCTGCCCCGCGAGCATTCGCTCTATCCCGAGGCCCTTGCCAGGGCCCTGCGCAAGGTCAATTCGCATTGAGCCCCTGGCTGGCGCGCAGCACATCGCCCTCATAGAAACGCGCCGACAGAATGAGCGCCGGCAGCGACAGCACGTTCAGGGCCAGGATGGTCAGCAGGGCATCACGCAGGCTCGCCTCGCTGCCCGCTGCGGCATAGGCATCGGAAATCCAGCCAGTTACCGTGGGACCCAGTCCAATGCCCAGCAGGGTCAGGCACAGCAGGGTGAAAGCGGCCGCAAACGAGCGCATGCGTACCACGACGAGTTCCTGGGCGGCGGTGTAAGCGATCGAGGCGTAGATCAGCCCGATGAAGCTCGGCACCGCATATGCGGTGTAGAAGGCCCACTTCGTCTCGGCATTGAGCGCGAAATACACGAATGGGATCGCCACAGCCCCGCACAGGGCAATCATCAGCGGCCGCCACCGCAATGAGCGCGCCGAGAGCTTGTCGGTCACCATGCCCATCATGATGGCGCCGGCGCAGCCGAAGCCTCCTATCAGGATGCCCAGCGCCAGGCCCCGCTCGCCATCGGCAAACTCATAGGACCGCGCCATCAGTTCCGGCACCCAAGCCAGGTAGGCGTTGGCGGAGATGCAGATCAAGGTGCAACCGACCAGCAGCCAGACAAACGCCCACTGCTTGCCGATGAAGCTCAGGCACTCGAAGAAGCCCGGTGCGTTGCCATGGTCCCTTGCCGCGTCCGATGCGCCGCGTATCGGCTCCTTGATGGTGAAGAAGACGATCGCGGAGAGGATGATGCCCGGCACACCGGCGGCGAAGAACGCCACCCGCCAGCCGAACTGGCTGAGGATGTAGTCGCCAAACGGAAACCCGGCCATGATGCCCAGGCCAATGCCGAGCGTGTAGATGCCCATCGCCGTGGCGCGTTCCTCGGGTGCATACAGGTCGGCGATCATCGATGTGGAGGGCGGCGTGCCACCGGCCTCACCGATCGCCACGCCCATTCGCGCCAGGGCAATATTGAGATAGTTCTGCGCCAGGCCGGACAGGGCGGTCATGCCAGACCAGATCGCGAGAGCGAGGGCGACGATGTTCTTTCGCACGCCCCGGTCCGCCCACATGGCGGCAGGTATACCGAGGGTGGAGTAGAAGGCGGCAAAGAACAATCCCGATAACAGGCCAAGCTGGCCGTCCGAAAGGTCGAACTCGGCCTTGATCTCGCCCTGAAGGATGAGCAGCACCTGGCGATCAAAATGGTTGAAGGCATAGACCAGCGTCAATAGTAGCAGAATGTAGGTACGCCCTTGCTGGCCGGGACGTGTGTCTTCGGTGACTGCGCTCATCGGCTCGCCTCCAGTTTCGCCAGAAAGCTGGAAATCGCGCTGACGGCTTCGGGTTCATCAAGGATCGGGGCATGGCCCACATTTGGCACGACGCATTCGCTCGCGTCGGGGTGGCGCTTGACCATCTTCGCGGCGGTCCTGGCTGACAGGAGGTCGGAGATCTCGCCCCGCACGACCAGCATTGGCCTCTGCCTCATGGCCTTGAACAGCCGCCACATGGCCAGGCGCACCAATGGGCCCGCCCTCACTTTCTTCAGAGAAGCGGCGATCTGAGGATCGTAGTCCAGCGCGACGCGCCCGTCTTCGAGCTGCCTGAACGTGCGCCGGGCAAAGTCCACCCAGAACGCGGAAGGTTTGCCGGGAAAGGCAGGTCCCTGCACGTCGGCCACCGCTGCCGCGGCATCGTCCCAGCTGGAAAAAGGCTCGGAGTTGCCGACATAGCCACCGATGCGCTTCAGGCCCGTTGGTTCAAGGCGCGGGCCGATGTCATTCAGCACCACGCCCTTTATCCTTGCCGGAGCGGCTTTCATCATCGCCATGGACATCAGCCCGCCCATGCTCGTGCCGATCAGGGCAACACGCTGCAGGCCCAGCACGTCAAGCAGGGTGAACATGTCGCGGGCATAGGTCGGCGGTGTGTAGTTCTCCGGGTTTGGGTCATATTGCGAGCGCGCCCGCCCGCGCACGTCGACGCTGATGAAACGGTACCGATTGTCCCCGATCGCATCGATCATCGGGTCGAAATCCTTCGCATTGCGCGTCAGCCCGTGCATGCACAGCACTGCCAGCGCCGCGTCGTCCGGGCCTCGCGAGGTGGCATAGAGTTTCAGCCCGTCATGGGAACTGTATGCGATCTCGGTCGCCATCGGCCCTTGCCCTCAACTTCAACATCTGTTGAGGTTTAGTCGGCGCCCCCGGATTGGGCAAGCGCCAGTGCTGGAAACGCATCATGGGGGGGCGGGATTTGTGGTTCGGGCCGCTTGCCCTACTATGTCTCGCAGAGAGCAAGGGAGCGCCCGTATGGAGATTGCGCAAACGGGGTCCGTATCAGGGCCCCAGCAAGGTGAAGACCGGCGCACACGCATCCTTGATGCGGCAGAAAAGCTCTTTTCCCAGCATGGGTTCGACGCGGTGACCCTGCGCGCCATTGCCCGCGAGGCCGATGTCGACGTGGCCCTGGCCAATTACCACTTCGGGCGCAAGCACGAGCTGTTCGAAGCCACATTCATGCGCCGGGCCGAACTGCTCAATCGGTGGCGGCTAAAGGCGCTCGAAGCGGCGATCAATGATGCCGCGCCCGGCCCGCCCAGTGTGCGGGCTGTGATGGACGCTTATCTCTTCCCGCTGCTGAATGGGCCGCACCTGGATGACCCGGCCTGGCGCAGCTATTACGCCCTTGTTGCCTATGTGAACAACAGCTCCGAATGGGGCGGCAAGCTCATGTCGCGCTTCTTCAATCCCATGGTGGACCAGTTCATCGAGGCCCTTCGAATGGCCCTGCCAGAGGCCGACGATGCCGCCCTGTTCTGGGGCTACCATTGCCTGTCGGGCGCGCTGACATTGGCCTTTGCCCAGACGGGTCGCCTGGACAAGCTGTCGGGAGGCGTCTGCCAATCTACCGACCTGAGAGCGGCCCACGGCTATATTGTCGATTTCGTCACCGCCGGCTTTGAGCGCCTTGGGCGAGGGTAGGGCAGTCGCAGGTACCAAACGCAGCCCTCATGGTGAGCGGAGACGAACCACGAGGGCGGCCTTCAATCCTGACAATGGGGCTCTCGATCCCGCCTCTGGTTCGTCTTCGCTCACCATGAGGCTTAGGGGGAGCCAGTTCTGGCCTAAGCCT
>CAZVES010000016.1:0-25658 GCA_964625835.1 uncultured Hyphomonadaceae bacterium | reverse complement strand
AATTCGCGCGGATGACGTCCGTGCCGCCGGTGCCTGTGGTGCCCTGACCGGCGAGGTTGGCCTGGAGCTGGGCTTCGTCCTCTTCGGTCCACTCGATGGGGTGAAGTGGCCGGGTCAAGGCTCGCGCCAACACCTCGTTGATGTCGGACACCGGTACAATGGTCAGCTGTTGCTTCACGTTGTCTGGGATGTCCACCAGGTCCTTTTCGTTCTCGGACGGAATAAGCACGGTCTTGATCCCGCCGCGCAGGGCTGCGAGCAGCTTCTCCTTCAGACCGCCAATTGGCAGGACGCGGCCGCGCAGGGTGATCTCGCCCGTCATGGCGACTTCCCGGCTCACGGGATTGCCCGTCAGCAGGGAAACAATGGCCGTGGTCATGGCGATGCCGGCCGACGGGCCGTCCTTGGGCGTTGCGCCTTCTGGCACGTGGACGTGGATGTCCTTTGTGGTGAAGGCCGACGGCTTGATGCCGAGATTGACCGCCCGTGAGCGCACCAAGGAACTGGCCGCCTGGATGGACTCCTTCATCACGTCGCGCAAATTGCCGGTCACCTTCATGTTGCCGCGCCCGGGCATGGAGACAGCCTCGATGGTGAGGAGGTCACCACCGGTTTCGGTCCAGGCCAGACCGGTCACGGCGCCAATCTGGTCGGTCTCGTCGGCCAGGCCGTAGCGGAACTTCCGCACACCGGCAAAGTCGGCGAGGTTGTCCGGCGTGATGGTGATCGTGGCTGTTTCGGACTGGGCGATCTTGCGCACCGCCTTGCGGGCAAGGCGGGCAATCTCCCGCTCCAGGTTCCGAACACCGGCTTCGCGGGTGTAGTAGCGGGTGAGGTCGCGCACAGCCTCATCTGTGACGATCCACTCGCTCTCCTTCAGGCCATGGTTCTCACGCACCTTGGGGATGAGGTGGCGCTTCACGATCTCCAGCTTCTCATCCTCGGTGTAACCGGCGATGCGGATGATCTCCATACGGTCCAGCAGGGGCTGGGGCATGTTGAGCGAGTTGGCCGTGGTCACGAACATGACGTCGGAGAGGTCGTAGTCGAGCTCCAGGTAGTGGTCGTTGAAGGTCGAGTTCTGCTCGGGGTCGAGCACTTCGAGCAGGGCCGAAGCGGGGTCGCCGCGATAGTCCATGCCCATCTTGTCGATCTCGTCGAGCAGGAAGAGCGGATTGCCGGACTTGGCCTTCTTCAGGGACTGTATGATACGCCCCGGCATGGAGCCGATATAGGTCCGCCGGTGGCCGCGGATCTCGCTCTCGTCGCGCACGCCGCCAAGCGACACGCGCACGAAATCGCGCCCCGTGGCCTCAGCAATCGAGCGACCAAGCGAGGTCTTGCCGACGCCGGGAGGCCCCACGAGGCAGAGGATCGGTCCGCGCAGCTTCTCGGTCCGCTTGTTCACGGCGAGATACTCGATGATGCGTTCCTTCACCTTGTCGAGGCCGTAATGGTCATCGTCCAGTTGGGCTTCCGCCTTGTCCAGGTTGATAGAGATCTCTTTGCGCTCATTCCAGGGCAATGAGATGATCCAGTCGAGATAATTGCGCACCACAGTGCTTTCGGCCGACATGGGGCTCATCTGGCGCAGCTTTTTCAACTCGCCCTCGGCCTTGGCGCGGGCCTCTTCGGGCAGCTTGGCCTCTTCCAGTTTCTTTTCGAGTTCCGCGACTTCATCGCGTTCCCCGCCATCCTGTCCGCCTTCACCCAACTCGCGCTGGATCGCCTTCATCTGCTCGTTCAGGTAATACTCGCGCTGGGTCTTCTCCATCTGCCGCTTCACGCGGTTTTTGATCTTACGCTCCATCTGGAGCATGCCCATCTCGCCTTCCATCAGCGCAAAAACCTTTTCCAGGCGCTGGCGCGGATCAGTCATCTCGAGCATTTCCTGCTTGTCAGACAACTTGACGGACAATTGGCTGGCCACCGCATCGGCGAGTTTGCCGGCTTCGGTATGCTGGGAAATGGTCGAGACGCTTTCGGGCGGAATCTTCCGGTTGAGTTTTACATAGCTTTCGAACTGTTCGATCACGGCGCGCAGAAGCGCTTCGATGTCATCGCTGACATCGCGCGGGGCATCGAGGGTCGCGATTTCAGCTTCGAAATAGTCCCCTCGGTCGTGCAAGGCCTGAAGGTTGGCGCGCTCGCGCCCCTCGACAAGTACCTTCACCGTGCCGTCGGGCAGCTTCAGCAACTGCAGGATCGTCGCGACCGTTCCGACCAGATACAAGTCGTCAGCGCCCGGATCGTCCACTGTCGCATCCTGTTGCGCCACCAGCATGATTTCATTTTCGCCATCCTCGACCATTTCGAGGGCGCGCACGGACTTGTCGCGGCCCACGAAAAGCGGCGCCACCATGTCCGGGAAGACAACGATGTCCCTAAGGGGGAGGACGGGGAGTGTCTTTTGTTCAGGCATAAATGCGTCCTTTTTATTGGCGTTCAGTGTCCCGCTCAGCGGCGACTCGCCAGGTTTCCGTCCGACTGTCGGGCGATTCTCCTGTTCTTACAGACATGATGTTGGGGGCAAGCACGGCGGGATCAACCCGGTTTGCACAGGCGATTTGTCAAGGGCTTTGAGGCCGGTCGCATATCTGCGAACAAAATGACCTGAATACCGTGATCAGACGGGTTTCGGCTTGGCAGGCAACAGCGCGACAAACATCGTCAAAAGCAATGCCCGGTTAACCCGCAGTCTGCTGGGCCTCGCCGTGAACGTAAAGCGGCTCGGCATTGCCGTCGACCACTTCACCATTGATCACAACTTCCTGGACACCACGCAGGTTTGGCAACTCGTACATCGTGTCGAGCAGGATGCCCTCCATGATCGAGCGCAGGCCCCGCGCACCGGTTTTTCGAGCGATCGCCTTCTTCGCAACCGCTGACAGCGCCTCTTCCGTGAAGGTCAGGTCAACGCTCTCCATTTCGAACAACCGCTGGTACTGCTTCAGCAATGCGTTCTTTGGCTGAGTCAGGATCTGGATCAGCGCGTCCTCATCGAGGTCCTCAAGGGTGGCGATCACCGGCAGGCGGCCAATGAATTCCGGAATCAGACCATAACGCTGAAGATCCTCAGGCTCGCACTCGCGCAGAAGCACACCGGTGGCACGCTCTTCAGCGTCCTTTACTTCAGCACCGAAGCCCATGGTAGAGCCTACGCCGCGCTGGGAGATGATCTTGTCGAGCCCGGCAAAGGCACCGCCACAAATGAAGAGGATATTTGTCGTGTCGACCTGCAGGAACTCCTGCTGGGGATGCTTGCGCCCGCCCTGGGGCGGTACGGAGGCCACAGTGCCTTCCATGATCTTCAGTAGGGCCTGCTGAACACCTTCGCCAGACACGTCGCGCGTGATGGAGGGGTTGTCAGACTTGCGGGAAATCTTGTCGATCTCGTCGATATAAACGATGCCGCGCTGGGCGCGCTCTACATTATAGTCGGACGCTTGAAGCAGCTTGAGGACAATGTTCTCCACATCCTCGCCGACATAGCCCGCCTCGGTCAGTGTCGTCGCATCGGCCATGGTGAACGGCACATCGAGAACGCGCGCCAGGGTCTGAGCGAGCAAAGTCTTGCCGCAGCCCGTGGGGCCGATCAACAAGATGTTCGACTTGGCCAACTCCACGCTGTCATTCTTGGAGGCATGGGCGAGCCGCTTGTAATGGTTGTGCACGGCCACGGAAAGGATGCGTTTGGCGTATGACTGGCCGATCACATAGTCGTCCAGCACGTCGCAGATCTCCTGGGGTGTCGGCACGCCCTCCCTCGAGCGGACCATCGCCGACTTGTTCTCTTCGCGGATGATGTCCATGCAAAGCTCCACGCATTCATCGCAGATGAACACGGTCGGGCCTGCAATCAGTTTTTTCACTTCATGCTGGGACTTGCCACAGAAGGAACAATAAAGCGTATTCTTTGAATCGCCGGAGCCGTTTTCTTTCGCCATACCTGCCTCAATGCCGCGCCTGGTGTTAACGGCGCCTTACGCAGCCGCATCCTGCGACGACGCTTAATCGATCATATGTCGCTCCGCCCTGCAAGCGCGGGGCCGATCTTTCAGGTGCTATTGCTCGTTGCCTTCATCGGCGCGGCGCTCAAACACCCTGTCGACAATACCAAACTCAACAGCTTCTTCAGCTGTCAGGAACGTGTCCCGATCGAGTTTCTTCTCGATCGTCTCATAATCCCGGCCCGTGTGCTTCACATAAATATTGTTCAGCCTGCGCTTCAAATCAATGATCTCTTCGGCATGGCGCTCAATGTCTGTGGCCACACCGCGATAACCGCCCGACGGTTGGTGGAGCATGATGCGCGAGTTCGGCAAGGCAATGCGGCTGCCCTTTTCTCCCGCAGCCAGGAGTAGAGATCCCATGGAGGCCGCCTGCCCGATGCAAACGGTCGAAATCGGCGTTCGGACATACTGCATCGTATCATAGATCGCCAGGCCCGATGAGACGTAACCCCCGGGGCTGTTGATGTACATGGCGATGTCTTTTTTCGGGTTTTCCGACTCGAGGAACAACAGCTGCGCCGTGACCAGGGATGCGGTTCCGTCATCGATCGGCCCGGTGACGAAAATGATCCGCTCACGAAGGAGCCTCGAAAAAATGTCAAAGGACCGCTCGCCACGGCTGGACTGTTCCACAACCATCGGAACGAGATTGAGCGCGGTTTGGTAGGGGTCTGACATTTTCGGAAACCTTGTGGTGGAGCGACTAGAAGCTTTCGCCGGTGTTCGCAGAACATTGTATATTTGTCTACGCCCCTGCATCTACAAGGGCCTTGGTCAGGTCATGGCCGCTGCCGAGCCTGTCGCCGCCCGGCGGGGTTGCAGCGCTCCCCCGGGGCCCCGACATGCGCACGGCGAAAACCCCTCTCGACCCGCAGCATAACAAGAAGAAACGATTGATCGCGGGATAAACTGCGACAGGCGTCCTCAGGCCGGCACTTTACCCAGCATGCCCATCATGCGCAGTGCGATGATGTCTTCGGCCTCTTTCATGATGCGGTCTATCAGTTCCTGGCAGGTCGGAATGTCATTGATCAGGCCCGCAACCATGCCACAACTCCAGGCCCCGGCATCCATGTCGCCTTCCTGCATGATGCGCGGATAGACGCCAGCCACTTCAGGCAGAATGTCCTGGATGGTCAGTTTGTCGCCGAGGGCCGCTTCCTTCTCCAGGAGGCGATCAACCGCCTCGTTCTGCAGAACCCGCTCGGTGTTGCGCAGCGGACGCATCACAAGCCGCGTGTCCAGCTCGCTGGCCGCCACGATGGCATGCTTGACGTTCTCGTGGACCGGGGCCTCCTTCGTGGCGATGAAACGGGTGCCCATATTCATGCCCTCTGCACCCATCGCGATCGAGGCGACAAGGGAACGACCATCGGCCATGCCGCCGGAACTGACAAACGGGATCTCCAGCTCGTCGGCCGCGCGCGGAAGCAGGATGAAGTTCGGCACGTCATCCTCGCCCGGGTGACCGCCACACTCGAAGCCATCAACGGAGACGGCATCGCAGCCGATGTCCTGGGCCTTGAGGGAATGGCGCACGGAGGTACATTTGTGGATCACCTTGATTCCGGCATCCTTCAGTGCGGGCAGCACCTGCTGGGGGTTTCGGCCAGCCGTCTCGACCACCGTCACACCGCCATCGATCACCGCCTTCACGATTGCGGGATAATCGGGCGGCGTGAGGCTCGGCAGGAACGTGATGTTCACACCGAAGGGCTTGTCGGTCATGTCCTTGCAGCGAGCGATTTCATTGGCGAGGTCCTGCGGCGTCTTCTGCGTCAGTCCGGTGATGATGCCGAGCCCGCCAGCATTCGATACCGCCGCGGCCATCTCCGCAAAACCGACATAATGCATCCCGCCCTGAATGATGGGGTGCTCGATCCCGAACATTTCGGTGATTTTCGTTTTCATGTTGTCCTCGCGCCGGGACTTGAATGCCCTGTCTTTGATCAGGTCCACAGGATGACGGCACACGGGCGAAACCGCAAGCCCGCTCGTAGCGTCAGGCCGCGCGAGCAGGGGCCCGCGCACAACAATTGACATCCACAGTGTCATTGGTGATCGTCAGGCATCGAAAGGAGTGATTTCATGCGCGAAACAAGAATGCTCGAACTTACCGGGGCGCCAGGCTCGCCCTACACGCGCAAGATGCTAGGCGTTCTGCGCTACCGCCACATTCCGTATCGCGTTTACTGGGGCCGAGACTCTGTCCCGGAGGAATACCCCCAGCCAAGGGTCCGGCTTCTTCCCACATTCTTTTTTCAGGACGGGGAAACCGGAGAGCCAGTTCCGGTCACCGACTCCACACCCATCATACGCCGGCTCGAAACCGAGTATCCCGGTCGCTCGGTCATACCCGGGACGCCATCGCTCAACTTTCTGAATGACCTGATCGAGGATTATGCGGACGAATGGCTCACAAAAGCCATGTTCCACTTCCGGTGGGCCCATGAGGAAGACTGGAAAAATGCTGCCCCGCTCCTTGTCTACTGGAACACCAATACAGCCCCGCCAGACACAGCCGCAGAGTTTGCCGACCGTTTCGCACGCCGCCAGATCGACAGACTTCATGTAGTCGGATCGAATCCGTTGACGGCATCCACGATTGAAGCGTCCTATAGCCGTTTTGTCGCCATTCTGGATGAACTCTTAGCACGAAAGGGGTTTGTGCTCGGTGCACGCCCGTCTTCTGCAGATTTCGCCATCTGTGGTCAGTTGTCCCAGCTTGGCATCATAGATCCGACACCCGCCGCGATCACCCGGACCGTTTCACAGCGCGTTCGGGCCTGGATCGACCTGGTGGACGACCTGTCTGGACTACCGGACAAGGAGCGGGACTGGTTCGATGACGAAGAGGCCAGTGAAGCGCTCGCACCGCTGCTCGCCGAGATCGGTCGCACATACGCCCCCGCCATGCTCACCAATGCCAGTGCGGTCATGTCCGGCGACGAGCGCTTCGATACAATCATTGACGGCCAGCCCTGGAGCCAGCCGGTTTTCAGCTACCAGGCAAAATGCCTTGGCTGGCTGAGGGATGCCCACACGGCGCTTCCACCCGGTCAACGCAGCACAGTGGACGCAATGCTGGCAGGTACAGGATGCGAACAATTGTTCAGCTGAGCCCTCTGCGAACACCAGTCACGCCCGGAGGATCACGCCGAGGCAACCAGCAACCCATGCAAACAAAGCGATGCGGAAACAAACAGGAAGGGCATGGCTGCAAGGACAAACCTCAATACGTGCAGCAGCCCTGAGCGCGATCTCTGTGAGCGCAGCGATACGGGATCAAACAGGAATGGTGCGGTCGAGAGGACTCGAACCTCCACGGATTGCTCCACAGCGACCTCAACGCTGCGCGTCTACCAGTTCCGCCACGACCGCACACCTTATGAATGCGCCGGTGAGGTGCCCTGGCGCCAAGATCATGCCGTATAAGCCTCCCTGCCCCCTATGTGAACCCCCAAATGATCGCTATATGCCAGTGTGGTGACCAAACAGCTTCCTCCTGTCGACTGGATCGTCTCGCAAGGGCACGTGGACTACCTGTCGGCGAAAGCCTGGATGGAAGCGCGTGCGCGTGCAATCCGCGAAACCGGGGCGTGCGAATGTGTCTGGCTGCTGGAACATCCCCCGCTCTACACCGCCGGCACAAGCGCGCGATCGGAAGACCTGCTGCAACCCGGGCGCTTCCCAGTCTTTGATGCCGGACGCGGCGGAGAATACACCTATCACGGGCCGGGTCAGCGCGTGGTCTATGTCATGCTGGATGTCGCCCAGAGAGGGCGTGACGTTCGCGCCTTCGTGAAGTCGCTGGAGGCCTGGATCATCGACGCCCTTGCACAATTCAATGTCGAGGCTTTCACACGGGACGGCCGTGTCGGCGTTTGGGTGGACCGCACGCAGCCGGGCGGACCAGTTCGCGAGGACAAGATTGCCGCCATTGGCATCCGCCTCAAACGCTGGGTCAGCTTCCACGGCGTCTCACTGAATGTCGAACCCGATCTGACGCATTTCGAGGGGATTACACCCTGCGGCATCGCGGACCCGCGCTTTGGGGTCACCAGCCTCGTCGACCTGGGCCGGCCCGTCGGCCTCGATGAGGTGGACAGCGCCCTCGCCCAGGCTTTCCGGCAGGTGTTCGAGTGCGAAACCAGATTGGCAGACTCGCCCGACCTGCATGTTCAGCGTTAGTTGGGCTTACGCCTCGCCCGAAGCGCCGTTCTGGAAGCGAGAGTGGATGCTGCCGCCGCCCGTGGGCAGGCGGCCCACCCAGAGAAGGCTCCAAAGCATCACGAGGAATGCGGGAACAGCCCAAAATCCAATGGCCGTCCTGCTGGCCGCGCCGACTGCATGGTTGAGAGCGCTCACCTGGGAGACATCGATCTCTGGCAACTTTCCGCGCCATTGACGCTGGATGCGATTGAGCTGGCCACGCAGGCGCTGTTCGCGGGTCATCGGTTCACCGTCTCCGGCGCGATCAGATTGGCCATAAGCATTTGAACGCTGTCCGTCCTTGCCGTCGTTGTCTGCCTTTGCGCGCTCATCAATCAATTCGGTGAGGGCGGTTTCCACCTCGCTGCGCTGGAACGCGTTCATGTCGAGGGACTGTAAAAGAAGCGCCGCTGCGAATTCAGGACTGTCGAGGATCTGGTCAGCCGCGAGACCGGCAAAGGCCGCGCCAGGATCGGTCTCGACCTGCGGCATGTTTTCGATCCGTGCAATCTCCACGCGCACGAGTAGTTCTTCTGCCAGCAGCCGGGCAGCGCCGGGCCGCTCCAGTTCCACGGCGATCAGCTTGCCTGGCATTCCCTCCCGCTCAAGCTGGGCTGCACGGGTTGCGTCATCATACTCCGCCGACGCGCTGCCAACGCCCTGCATGAAACCTGCAAACCCCACCAGCACAGGAACAAAGACAAGCATTGCCCAAAGCGGACTGCGGCGCGCATTTCCCAGACGGCGTATGTGCAGGACGACCGAGGCAAGTGCCGTCAGTACGATCAGGACAAGAAAGGCCCAGGACGGGGGCACATAAGCGCTGGGATCATCCACGCCGGCCGCCCCGAATATCATCGCCAGCAGAGCAAACCCGAGCCACCATGCAAGGCGGACGAAAAACAGCATCGTCCAACCCCGGGTGAAATGCAGCCGGGAGGTTTCGCCAAGGGGATTGGTGAAGCTCTGCGTCCAGTTCATTTCCGCAGGATCCTCCCGGTGATCCGTGATCCAGGGGCGTTTGGGATCAATGGGATCGCGGGCGCGCGAGGAGGCAAGCATGTCGCTCATCAGGGGCTTTCCGGTTTTCAGAATGTGTTGGACACAGAGCCGCCCTCGGGCGGGCCATATTGGTTAGGGCCGGGATCGGAGGCAAAGGATGCTGCAATGTAGCCAAGGATCACGTTCGCGAGGATGAGGCTCAGCAGCGACGTCATGATGCCGGCCTTGTTTATTTCTGGCGCATAGGCAAGCGCCTCCATGATCTGGCCCTGCTCGATCAGGATCGTCATCTGCGCTTCCAGCTCTGCCACGCCCGGAGACAGGAACGGCATGAGGATCATCGAGAGCACTGTCCCAATGATGAAGTAACCGACCAGGAAGGCCACGAACATCCAGGCTGTCTTGCCTGAATCGTGAAGTCTCTTTCCGTAAACGCAGAGGTAGCAATAGGGCGCCACGAGGGAGAATATCCCCAGAAGCTGTCCGACCGGGCCACCATAGGCACCGGCTACATTGATGATGATCATCGCCCCCAGTAACACGATGACTCCACGCCAGAATGTACGCGGGCCGATCCGACCGTTGGGATTGAACAAAACAGACAGCATGGCACTCGCCTTCCAGTCCTGGCCTCGATGGCCTTTGAAACCTGAGCGGCAGATCATGGCAAAGCCCGAGCAACCGCTTTGCTCCGCGTCTAGCGTGCTTTCACGAATTTATCAATAATCGATAAGAACTAATTTCCCGAAGACGGTATATCGGCAGGGCCAGCCTCCGGCTTCTGAGGGGGCTCCCCGCAAACGAACCGGCGATCCTGCTGGCATAGGACCATGGCCGTTTCCAGCCAGTCGCGCACGCCCTTTACCCGCACAAAAGCTGCACTTTTCAGCTCCGGCGGCACCTGCCCGCGCACATTTGACAAGACCCCCATGACGATAGGCTGACCATCAATGCGGGTATAAAGAGGCGAGCCGCTGTCCCCCACATCCGGCCCTCTGCCGTCAATGCGGGAGGTGACAAGGACAGACTGGCCCATCCGCTCGGGCAAAACGTTTGAACCCTGCAGGAAGCGAAAATCACCGTTGCTGCCCCAGCCGGAGATGTAGAAGCTCTCAATATCGCTGCGGCGCAGGTTCATGTCCTCGGGCTCCAGCGTGGCAATCGCCACGTCTTCCAGCGCCGCCGTGTCGTCCACATAGAGCAGCGCAATGTCATTGGAGAAACGCCACTGGTCCATGCCGAAATCCAGGTGACAGACTGCGCCGCGCACGGGCACGGCCACTACATTTTCGCTGAAGGCATCCGTATCGGGCGTCACCAGTATGAGGTCTGTGGCACCGGCGCCCAGCACCTGGTAGTTCAGGACACAGTGGGACGCGGTCATGAACCAATTTTCGGATATGCGCGCCGCACCGCAATGCTCGCGCGAGGAGCCCAGCGATGACTTGATCTGCTCCAGTTTCACCAGGCCGGGATGGTCAGCGAGGTTGGGGAACATCCATTCGCCCTGCGCTGGCGGCACACGCACATCACGCTGCAGCCATGGGCGCTCATCCGGTCCGGTAAAGCGCGCACGCGCGTCGAAACAGGTCTGCATGTCCAGTCCCGCCAGCGTCTCCTCTGAATAGTGCAAAGCGCCTTCTGGAAGCGGGACGACCGGGACCGGCACGTCCAGGAAAGGCTCAAGCGCAGCGTCGACATAGTCCGATGTGGGCTCCAGGCGGGCGGCCAGCACACCGCCTATCGCAGCGATCAAGAGGAGGAAAAGAACAAGTAATAAACGCATCCGACATCCCCAATTGCCCTTTGCTCTTGGTTAACCCAGCCGGATGCGTCCTGCCACCTTATTCTTGCGACGCTGTCACTTGCTGATCCACTTGAAGTTCGGGTCCTGCCACCACGGCCAGAAACTCGGCAGTCCGTCTGACACTTTTACCGGGTAAGTGGGCGCGCGTTTTTCCAGGAAACTCATCACGCCCTCCTTCGCATCCGGGCTGCGCCCGCGCTCATAGATCGCCGCACTGTCGACGATATGGGCCTCCATCGGATGGTCTGCGCCGAGCATGCGCCACATCATCTGCCGGGTCAGCGTGGTCGAGACGGCGGCGGTGTTGTCGGCAATCTCCATGGCGATTTCGCGCGCGGCATCCATCAGTTCACCCGCCGGGTGGATGGAGCGGATGAGCCCGCCATCCAGGGCTTCCTGGGCCGGAAAGACGCGGCCTGAATAGCACCATTCCAGCGCCTTGGAGATGCCCACCAGCCGCGGCAGGAACCAGCTTGAGGCCGCTTCCGGGTTGATGCCCCGCCGATTGAAGACGAAGCCGAAGCGCGCGGTCTCTGACGCAATCCGTATGTCCATGGGAAGCTGCATCGTCGCGCCGACGCCAACGGCCGCGCCATTGATCGCGCCGATGATCGGCTTGAGGCTGTCGAACATGCGAAGCGTGACACGGCCCCCGCCATCGCGCTGGATGTCCACATCGGCCGTTCGCCCGGCTTCACCATCGGCGGCGCGGGCGTCATAGTCGAAGGTCTTTGCGCCCTCGGAAAGGTCCGCCCCGGCGCAGAAGGCGCGATCGCCCGATCCGGTCACGATGACGGCGCGGATATCATCATCGGCATCGGTCAGGTCGAACGCCTCGATCATCTCGTACATCATCTTGCCGGTGAAGGCGTTCATCTTCTCGGGCCTGTGCAGCGTCAGAATGGCAATGGGGCCATCTTTCTCCAGCCTGATCTGCTCGAATTCCTTCATGGTTTCCATGGCGGGCTCCTCCTGATTTGTGTCACACAGCATAGAAACAGCGCGGCTTACGCTAGGGGCGTCAAGCGCGATACGGACCACCCGAACGATCCGCCATCCAGAGTGCGCCGATCATGAGTTTCGCATCGCTGACGCCGCCATGGCGCGCTGTATCGATGAGCGCCTCGCGGTCCATGAGCACCACACGAATGTCTTCGTCCTCGCCCTCACCCGCCAGCGTTTCATCCTTGAGCCCGCTGGCATCCACCTCGCCATAGTAGAGAAAGACCCGCTCCGTGCTGCCGCCCACCGAGGGGAATACCGTCGCGATATGCTGCAGCGCCGTCGGCACAAGGCCGGTTTCCTCCCGGCATTCGCGGATCAACGTTTCTTCCGGTGTCTCGCCCTCCGATATCATCCCTGCAATCGCCTCGGTCATCCAGCCCTCGCCAGGCGTGCGCAGGTGCGCCGGCAACCGGAACTGCTCGACGAGGACAACCTTATCAAGCCTGGGATCATGCGCGATCAGGGCCACTGCATCGCCGCGCTCCATCACTTCGCGAACGAGAGGCCGGGTCATCCCGCCGGCATAGGTCGAATGGCTGACCGTGTAGCGGTCGATCTTCAGGAAGCCGGCACTCGTGCGCTCCGGTTCACCATGCAGCTTGACTGTCTTTTCCATGCTGGCAGCATCCCCAATCGGTCGTTAGACACAACACCACACGACTCAGGAGGCTGGCAAGCATGTCGCCGTGACAAGCCTCTCGCGCCGCAGTAGTTCTGCCCAATGTTCGAATTTCCCGCCCCCACGACCCTTGCCATTCCCCTCTTCGTGATCTGCGTGATTGCCGAATGGGTTGCGGTGAAGACCGGTCGTGCAGGCGGGCGCTATGAGACTGCCGATGCGATCACGTCGCTCGCCATGGGGCTGGGCAACGTGGCCGTGAACACAGCCACGGGTGCCATCACGCTCTGGATGTTCATGCTTGTCTGGCCCTACCGCCTGTTCGACATGCCGGTGACCTGGTGGAGCTTCATCGCCGTCTTCGTGCTCTATGACTTCGTGTACTACTGGAAGCATCGCTTCGCCCACCGCATGCGCTGGTTCTGGGCCGAGCACATCACCCACCATTCCAGCGAGCACTACAATCTCACCACGGCGCTGCGCCAGCCCTGGTTTGGCCCGTTCACCGGCCTCATCATACTCGGCTGGCCCATGGTGCTTATGGGCTTCCATCCCTCCTTCATCTTCTTTGCCGGCGGTCTCAATCTCGTCTACCAGTTCTGGATCCACACAGAGGCCATAGGCCGGATGCCTGCCTGGTTCGAGGCGGTATTCAACACGCCCTCCCATCACCGCGTCCACCACGCCACCAATCCGCGCTATCTCGACCGCAACTATGCCGGCGTCTTCATCATCTGGGACCGTATGTTCGCCACGTTCGAGGCCGAAGACCGCGCCGAGCCCTGCACCTATGGCATCGTAAAGCCTGTGGGCAGCTACAATCCCATCGTGGTGGCCTACCATGGCCTGGCCGGCCTCGTCGCCGATTGCTGGCGCGACGGACTTCGCCCGCTCACCTGGGCGAGGCGCTTCATCAATCCGCCGGGCTGGTCACCCTATGGCGAGCATGAGCGCAGCGAGGAACTGCGCTTAGCTTGGGAAGCGGATGAAAGGCTCCACGCGCAGGGGCCAGCCTCAAGGGTTCAAAACGCGCCATAGGGAATTGCACGGATACCATCGGCTCGGCAGGCATGGCAGCCTCTATAAAGTCGTGGTCACGAACCGCCTGGCCAAGGGAGGGGTCATCCATGTCAGACATTTCCCAGGAAACCCCGCCTCCGGAGGACGACAATACCGGCGGCCCGAAGGCCGAAGCCTTCAAACTGCCCGATGTGGCCACGGTCGGCATGGAAGCGCCGTTTGAATGGCTGAAGGGCGGCTGGGCCGATTTCCAGCGCGCAGCGATGCCCTTCATGATCTATGGCATAGCCTTGGCTGCGGTCAGCGCCATGATCGCCTGGGGCCTGGTCTTCTCCGGCCAGTTCGCCTGGGTCTTCGTGCTTGCGGGCGGGTTCTTCATCCTCGGCCCTATGGTCGCCATGGGCCTCTACGAGGCAGGCCGCATGCTCGAGGCGGGCAGGACGCCCACCCTGTCGGACATGGCCTTCGTGAAGGGGGCCTTCCGGCTGGACCTTGCCTATCTCGGCGTCGCGCTGTTCCTGATCTACCTGCTCTGGACGCGCATCGCACAGGTCGTCTACGCCCTCTCCACCACTACGCTGCATCGCTCCCCGGCCGATTTCCTGAGCTTCATGTTCACCACCAGCGAAGGCCAGATCATGGCGCTCACCGGCACGGTGATCGGCGCGATTGTCGCCTTCCTCGCCTTTTCCGTTATCGTGGTTTCAGCGCCCATGCTGCTGGACCGCAAGAATGATGTCTGGATCGCCACCATTACGTCCTTCCGAGCGGTGACCCGGAATTTCGCGCCCATGGCGCTCTGGGCCATTCTGATTGCAGCCCTGACGGCCCTTGGCATCGCCACGGCCTTCTTCGGCCTGATCATCGTCTTCCCGGTCATAGGCCTCGCAAGCTGGCGGGCCTATCGCGCCCTGGTGCCTGCCCAGTAGACAGGCCGCGCCAAGCGGTTAGGTTCCCTGCAGAGACAGCAACAGCTGCGCGATCTGGAGGAAACAGCCCATGCACCCGTGCCATCATGCCAGGACCCATCCCGACAAGCCCGCCTTTACCATGGTCGGCTCTGGCGAAGTGGTCACCTTCACCCAACTCGAGGCCCGCTCGAACCAGACCGCCCACGCCCTTCGGCAGGCTGGCTGCAATCCCGGTGACACGATCGCGATCTTCGCCGAGAACTCCGCGCGCTATTTCGAGATATGCTGGGCGGCCCAGCGCTCGGGGCTTTATTTCGTCTGTATCTCCTCGCGCCTGACCGGGCCGGAGGTTGCTTACATCCTCTCAGACAGCGGCGCAAAACTGCTGATCGCGAGCGCCGCGCTGGGCGAGGCGGCGAAGGCCGGAGCCGATGAGGCCGGCACGCCAACGCGCTGGTCCATTGATGGCGAGATTCCCGGCTTCGCGCCGCTGGAGACCCTGCGCGCCGGCTTTCCCGATACGCCCATTGCCGACGAGATGGCCGGCACAGACATGCTCTATTCCTCAGGCACCACGGGTCGGCCCAAGGGCCTGCGCCCGCCGCTGGAGCACGGCGCACCGATCGATGCCGACAATGTGCTGAACCAGATCGCCAAGGCTCTGGCGGGAGCGAATGAGAACACACGCTATCTCTCACCTGCCCCGCTCTACCACGCCGCGCCCCTGCGCTGGTGCATGGCGATGACGCGCTTCGGCGCGAGCCTTACAGTCATGGAAAAGTTCGACCCCGAAGGCTTCCTGAAGGCTGTGGAGGATCACCAGATCACCCATACCCAACTGGTGCCCACCATGTTCGTGCGCATGCTCAAGCTGCCAGAGGCTGTTCGCGGCCAATATGACGTCTCCAGCATTCAGTTCGCGATCCATGCCGCCGCGCCTTGCCCCGTACCGGTGAAGCAGCAGATGATCGAATGGTGGGGCCCGGTGATCGACGAGTATTATGCCGGCTCGGAAGGCAATGGCATGACCTGGATCAAGAGCCCTGAATGGATGCAGAAGAAGGGCTCGGTCGGAAAGGCCATCTGGGGCGAGCTGCACATCTGCGATGAGGACGGCAACGAAGTTCCAATCGGCCAGGAAGGCCAGGTCTATTTCGGCGGCACACCCGCGCCGACCTATCACAACGCCCCCGACAAGACCGAAGGCGCGCTCAACCCCAAGAATCGGGAGTGGTCATCCCTCGGCGATGTCGGGCGGGTGGACGAGGATGGCTACCTGTTCCTCACAGACCGCAAGGCCTTCATGATCATTTCCGGCGGGGTGAACATCTATCCCCAGGAAACAGAGAACATTCTGATCACCCACCCCAAGGTGGCCGACTGCGCGGTCATTGGCGTGCCGGACGAGGATTTCGGCGAAGCCGTGAAGGCCGTCGTCCAGCCCATGGAAGGCGTTGCAGCCGACGAGGCCCTTGCAGAAGAGCTCATGGCCTTCTGCCGGGCGAACCTGTCAAAACTGAAATGTCCCAAGAGCATCGACTTCGACCCGGCCCTGCCCCGCCACGCCACGGGCAAGCTCTACAAGCGCCTGATCCGCGATCGCTATTGGGGCAATTTGGAAAGTCGGATCGTTTGACCGGGTAACAAGGTCGTGGTCCTCAAAATTGCGATGCGACGCTGGGGCATGGCTTGGCAAAACCCCTTGGCTCAGCGAGACTTGTATCAGCGAAATGCAAAGGAGGACACCATGGTAAGCCCCAGAACCGTTCACTTCGACGAACTTGAAACACTCGCCGGTACGGAAGTCGGCGTCAGCGACTGGCACACCATCGACCAGGACCGGGTGAACATGTTCGCTGAGGCCACGGGCGATCACCAGTGGATCCATGTCGATGTGGAGCGGGCCACGAAGGAACTTGGCAGCCCCATCGTCCACGGCTACCTGACATTGTCGCTCCTGCCTATGCTCGGCCCGGAGGTCCTGCGCGTGGAAGGCACGACCCGGGGCATCAATTACGGTGCCAACAAGGTGCGTTTCACCAACATGGTGCCCGTAGGGTCGCGGCTGCGCCTGCGCCAGACCTGCAAGGAAGTGAACGAAAAGGCCGGCGGCAAGCAGATGATCTCCGAATGCACCATTGAGATCGAGGGCCAGGATCGCCCGGCCTGCGTGGCAGAGACCATCACGGTGCTCTACGGCTAGGTTGGAAAGCATCGACCATGGTCGCCATCGCGGTGCCATGGCGATGCCACATTGGGTTGCAAACTGGTCATCTCAGCGGCCGGCACCTTGTTTGACGGTCCACAAGAGTCGTACTGAATCGAGGGTCCCCATGAAATTGAAATCCGCCGCCATCGCCCTGATCCTGTCTTCGGCCACGATCCAGCCTGTACTGGCTCAGGACGCAGCCCAGATCAACTTCGGCAACGACACAAGTGCCTGGGCCAATGATGGCGAATGCGACGATCCGCGCTTTGAGGGCGAAGGCGTGGCCGACATCACCGAGGACAGCGACCGCTTTCGGGATGCCTCGGATTGCCGGGCCCTGTTCGACAAGGGGGTCATCACCCTGATCGACGGCGCCGACCTGGAAGCTCCACCGCTTCGCATTGATGGCATTCAGTTCGGCGGAGACACATCTGACTGGGCACGCGATGGCGAATGCGACGACCCGCGCTTTTCCGGTGAGGGCATGGCCAGCGGGGTATTGGTTGTCGAAGACGCTTTTGCAGACCGCACCGATTGCCTCGCGCTCTGGCAGGAGGGTAGCCTGACCTATAATGGCGAGTGGCGCGCCGCCGTCGCACCACCACCGACCGCAAGCGAGATTGACGCCATCGATTTCGGCTCCGACACATCCACCTGGGCCAATGATGGCGAATGCGACGACCCGCGGTTCGAAGGCCGCGGCATGGCCGCCGAACCCGTGGCGGAGGACCTCCAGGCTGACGCCACCGATTGCCGCTACCTGTTCATGGTCGGCATGGTCACAAAGCGCGAGAAATAGTGCCTCTACAGCTTATCGCCACGCGCATGGAAACGCGGCCAGGCCCCACCTGGCGGTTGTCGCCTTGGCATGCCGACACAAATTGGAATCAGGTCACAAGAGGCAATTCAACAATGTCCACCAAAGGCGACACCATACAGCGCACGGATAGAGAGTGGCGCGAACTGCTGACCGAGGAAGAATTCCGCGTCGGCGTGAAAGAGGGCACCGAGCGCGCCTTCAGCCCGGGCAACCACAATGACGAGAAGCGCGAAGGCCTCTACCATTGCAAGGGCTGCGGCACCGCGCTGTGGAGTTCACAGCACAAGTTCGACTCCGGGACCGGCTGGCCTTCCTATTGGCAGCCGGTTTCGCCGGATGCCGTCGCCACGAAGACCGACTTCAAGCTGATCTATCCGCGCACCGAGTGCCACTGCGCCACATGCGGGCTCCATATGGGCCACGTCTTCAAGGACGGCCCTCCGCCCACGGGCGAGCGCTGGTGCATTAATGGTGTGGTGCTGGAGTTTCGGCCCGCTGAATAATCAGCCCACTGGACAAATCCCTCAGCGATGTGCCTTTTGCAGCATCAATTCTGAGGGAGCCTTATCCATGCACGCTTCACTTCTGCTTGCTGGCGCCTGCGCCGCGGCGCTGCTCACAGGATGCACAATGCTGAACACTCCAACCGGGACTGAACCCGCAACGGCCGCTGCGGCCTCCAGGCCTGCCCTTCCGGCCGGGCCCGTCGCCAAGCGTGTGCCCGTCACCATCGAACAGGTCGGCCGCACGCGGGTTGATCCCTATAATTGGCTGAAGGACGAAAACTGGCAGGAGGTCATGGCCGACCCCAGCATCCTGCGCGCCGACATCCGCGAATATCTCGAGGCCGAGAACGCCTACACCAAGGCCCACCTCGAAGACCCGACCGAGGCGCTGCGCGAGACACTGTTTGCCGAGATGCGGGGGCGCATCAAGGAAGATGACAGCTCCCTGCCGAGCGTGGACGGGCCCTATGCCTACCTCACCCGCTATCGCGAAGGCGGCGAATATCCGATCTTTGCCCGCAAGGCCGCTGACGACGTCTACGACACCGAGGCACCCGACAAGATACTGCTTGACGGTGACGCCATGGGCGAAGGCCTGGCCTATTTCCGCTTTGGCGACGTCACCCATTCACCGAACCACCGCTACGTCGCCTACAGCGTCGACACCCAGGGCAGCGAATTCTACGACATCAAGGTGCTCGACACGACCACGGGCGAACTCCTGGACGACAGCATCGAGCGCACCTATGGTCCGGTGGTCTGGGCCGCCGATTCCAACCGCTTCTTCTGGGTCGAGCGCGATGAAAGCGGACGCCCTGCGGCCATCCACATGCACACGCTGGGCGAAGAGGGCTCATCCGAAATCTATCGCGAATCCGATCCGGGATTCTTCATCGGGGTTAGCGAGAGCCTGTCCGGCGAGTACATCTTCATCAATGCGAACGATCACACCACTTCGGAATGGCGGTTCTTCTCCTCCTATGACACCACGCCTGAGCCCCGTCTCATCGCCCCGCGCGAGACAGGCGTGGAATACTCGCCCGAGCACTGGAACGGCCAGTTCGTGATCTCCACAAATGCCGATGGCGCGGTGGACTTCAAGCTGGTCACCGCCCCCATAGCCGCACCGGGCCGCTCCAGCTGGCAGGAACTTGTCCCCCATCGGCCCGGCACGCTGATCCTCGGCATGGAGGCGCTCGCCGGCCACCTCATCCGCCTGGAGCGCGAGAACGGCCTGCCGCGCATCGTGGTACGCGAGAACGGGACAGGCGAAGAGCACGACATCGCCTTCGATGAGGCCGCCTACGACCTCGGAATGTCGACGGGCTATGAGTGGGACACCACCATGATCCGGTTCGACTATGCCAGCCCATCGACGCCCGACCAGGTCTATGACTACGATCTCACCACGCGCGAGCGCACCCTGCGCAAGACCCGCGAGGTGCCCTCAGGCCACGATGCAGAAGACTATGTGGTCGACCGGGTGATGGCCCCGGCCCATGATGGCGAGACCGTGCCGGTCACCCTCCTTCGCCACAAGGACACCCCCGTGGACGGCACGGCCCCGCTCCTGCTCTATGGTTATGGCTCCTACGGCGTCACCATTCCGGCGAGCTTCAGCACGTCGCGGCTCAGCCTCGTGGACCGCGGCATGATCTACGCCATCGTCCACCCGCGCGGCTCCATGGCCAAGGGCTACCAATGGTATCTCGACGGCAAGCTGGAGAAGAAGGAAAACACCTTCAGAGACTATATCTCGGCCGGTCGCTACCTGGTGTCGGAAGGCTATGGCTATGAGGGCGGCGTGGTCGGCCTTGGCGGCTCGGCCGGCGGCCTCCTCATGGGCGCTGCGGCCAACATGGACCCGGAACTGTTCGCCGGGATCATCGCGGCGGTGCCCTTCGTGGATGTCATCAACACCATGTCGGATGAGAGCCTGCCGCTGACCCCGCCGGAATGGCCCGAATGGGGCAACCCGCTGGTCAGCGCAGAAGCCTACGACACGATCCTGGCCTACAGCCCCTACGATCAGGTGGGCGAGCTGCCCTACCCGCAAATGCTGATCACGGGCGGGCTTTCAGACCCCCGCGTGACCTATTGGGAGCCGGCCAAATGGGCCGCCAAGCTGCGCCATGAGGCACCAAATGGCGGGCCCTATTTTCTGCGCACCAACATGGAAGCCGGCCATGGCGGCGCCTCGGGCCGTTTTGAGGGCCTGAAGGAAACCGCCATCGAGTATGCTTTCGCGCTCCGTGCGGTGGGGTTGACGGAATAGGGCTGGTCTCGGAGAGAAAGCGTCACCCCCGACGGGCAGGGTCCGTCTGCGGGCTCATCCCGGAAAGACGCGGCAAAGTGTAGATTTGGACCTGTCAAACCGGGACAGGTCCAGACTGCACCAAGGGGGCGGGCGAGCCTCGCCTCACAGCGGCTTGAGCGTCGCCCCGTCTAGGCCGCCCATGCGGCAGACTTCCATCCATTCCTCGTCCCGAACGGGCTGCACCGAGAGGCGCATGCTCGTCACAAGGCTCATATCGGCGAGCTTCTCACTGGCCTTCACGGCCTTCAGGGTCACCGGCTCGGGCATGTCGACCAGGGCGCGGATGTGGACGCAGTCCCAGCGCTCATCATCAGTCGTGCTGTCGGGCGCACTCTCGGCACAAACCTCCACCACGCCGACCACTTCGAGCCCCTCATTGGAGTGGTAGAAGAAGCCCCGGTCGCCGATCTTCATCTCGCGCATGTTGTTGCGCGCCTGGTAGTTGCGGATGCCGTCCCACTCTTCGCCAGCCTCGCCCTTGGCCTTTTGCTGCTCCCAGCTCCACTTGAAGGGTTCAGACTTGAACAGCCAGTATTTCATGTCGAACTCCAGAATCTATTTCCGGCAAGCTAACCCCTCGCCGCCTCGCTTCAAGGCGTGCTAGCCCGGCTGGATGACGACGATCCTCTTCAATAAGCCCTATGGCGTGCTCAGCCAGTTCACCGACAAGGGCAATGCCGGAAGCCCCCGGCCGACCCTGTCGGACTTCATCGACCTGCCCGGCGTCTATCCCGCAGGCCGGCTGGACCGCGACAGCGAGGGCCTAATGGTACTGACCGATGACGGCGCTCTGCAGGCGCGCATTTCCAGCCCGAAATTCCGCAAGCCGAAGACGTATTTCGTTCAGGTTGAGGGCATACCCGTGCCCGATACCCTGCGCACCTTGTCCGGCGGAATCACCCTGAAAGATGGTCCCACGCTACCCTGTGAAGCCAAACCTGTAGCCGAACCCGACTGGCTCTGGCCACGTACCCCGCCCATCCGGGTGCGAAAGTCCGTGCCCGAAAGCTGGATCAGGCTCACCCTCACCGAGGGAAGAAACCGTCAGGTGCGCCGCATGACCGCCGCCATGGGTCACCCCACACTGCGCCTTATCCGCTGGTCTGTTGGCGACTGGACCCTGGACGGTCTCGGGCCAGGCGAATGGCGAATGTTAACGTCTCGCTAACCAACCCGAACGAAACCCTAACGCGACATGAGCAGAACGCTCCGAAAGGGATTCGCCCTATGGTCTTCTACCGTGACCTGCGCAACCGCCGCCTGTTCAGCGAAGCCGAAGCCGATTGGGTATCGCGTCGCCTGCTCGACGTTCGGGCCCATTTACGCGAGCCGCTGCCCGATGGCGTGCCCCGGCGCACGCGGGAGTCCTCAATCATCGTTGGCACATGGAATCTGCGTGACTTCGACAACAACAAGTATCGCCATGGCCCGCGCCGCCGGGAAAGCCTGCTCTACATTGCCGAGATCATATCCGCCTTTGATGTCTGCGCCCTGCAGGAGGTCAATGAGGACCTCGAGCCGCTACGCCAGATCATCCGCCTGCTCGGCCCCGACTGGGATTTCATCGCCACAGATGTCACCGTGGGTGCCAGTGGCAATCGTGAGCGCATGGCCTTTGTTTACGACACCTCCAAGGTCAGCTTTCGCAACATCGCAGGCGAGATCGTCCTGCCAAAGCATGCGCTCCTGCCCGATGAGCGCCAATTTGCGCGCACGCCTTTTCTGGTCTCGTTCCAGGCCGGGTGGTTCAAGTTCAGCCTGTGTACAGTGCACATCTATTTTGGCTCGAACTCCAGGAATTCAGAGGGCTATCAGCGAAGGGTGGCGGAGATCGAATACATTGCCGAAGAGATGGCGAAACGCGCCGACCGGGAGGACGAGAACTATATCCTGCTCGGGGATTTCAACATCAAGAACACGGTCGATGAGACCATGCAGGCGCTCACCAAGGCCGGTTTCATATTGCCGCCTGAACTGTTCCCCTCCAATGTTCTCGGCACGAAATACTATGACCAGATCGCCTTCCGCACCCGCAAGGACGAAGTGACCTTCCTGTCAGCGGGCGCATTCAATTTCACCAGGTCGCTGTTTCAGAGGGAGCACTATGAGCATTACGCCCCGGTCCTGCCGGCCCGCCACCGGGACCTGAAGCATGACGGCACGCCTGCCGACACGGGCAAGGACCGGGACTATTACCTCAAGCGCTGGATGACCTGGCAGGTCTCAGACCATTTGCCTCTCTGGGTGGAGCTGGCCATCGATTTTTCCGATGAACACTTGCTCGCCAATGTCTGTGAGGGATGCGAGGACACACCCGCCCAGAAGGAGGTCTTTGGTGGCGAGGAGGACCTAAGCCTATACCATGGCGAAGCCCCGCGCCTTCCTGAGAAGGCCGAGCCTGCGCCCGCCGGGCAGGAAGATGAAAAACCCAGACGCCGCCGCAAGCGCAAGAAACCCAACGTGGCCGAAAAACTGAAAGTCGGCACCGCCCGTCCCAATCCGAGGCTGACCCTTCGGGAGGCCTGGCGCATCTTCTGGTTCGTCGCGACAGGGAAGGCGGACCGGGTGCGCAAGCTGCGTGAGGCGCGCGAGCGCGAAGCCCGCAGCAAGTGACAAGTCAGGCTGCCCGGCGCCGGGCCAACTGACCGGCCATTTCCTGCGCAGTTTCGAGCAGCGCCTCGCCGGCCGCCTGTATCGCGCGCGACAACTGCTCGGGGCCAGCCTCGAGCGCTGCAACTGTCTCCACTGCGCCGCAGGCATTGGCCAGGCGCGCCGCACCCGCGCTGAGCGCCATCGACTTCACGCTGTGAGCCCGTTTCGAGACGAGCCCGCCCGCTTCGCCGGTTTCGACAGCCGCTTTCAGGCCCGCAAACTCGCCGGGGACCTTTTCAAGGAACATTCCCCAGACCTGGGCTCGCAGGTCCTTGCCGCTGCTGGCTTTCAGCAGTTCGTACTGTGCCAGGGTATCGCTGTCAAAAAGGGCCAACCTGCCAGCCAGTAATGGTTCGGCCGCGGGGGCTACCTCTCGTGCCTCCAAATGGCCGGACAGCACCTCGGCCAGGCGGTCTATAGTGAAAGGCTTCGTCATGTAGCCATCGGCACCCGCATCGAACCAGGCTTGCTGGTCAGCGCCGACGACCTTTGCCGTCAGGGCGATGATGGCGCTGCGCTCGCCCCCGGCCTCGGCTTCGTTGTTCCGGATCTGTCGCGTGGCCTCGAACCCGTCCATGATGGGCATGGAGCCGTCCATGAAGATCAGGCCATATCCTCCGCCGGCTGCCATGCGGACCGCTTCGGCGCCGTCTTCAGCGAAGTCGACGTCTACATCTAAGCTGACGAGCGCTTCGCGAAGGACCTCACGGTTCACGGCATTGTCGTCTGCCGCCAGCACGCGAAGGCCCGCAAAGCTGGGGCGCACCAGCTCGGCGCGTTCGTCATCAAGTGCCGCCTCAGCCCTGAACTGGCCCGTCCGCGCGCGACCGAACAGGGCCAGCAGGTCTGCGCGTGTGAACGGGTTGACCAGGACATCCACCGCCTTTGCCGACCGGATCAGCCCCTCACCGCGCGAATCCCCGATGTCGGAGAGCAAAACAACCGGAGCGCTGGGCTTTTCCGGTAAGGCCTGGGACTGGGCCAGGCAGAAGACGCCGCCCGAGCGCACGGGCCTGGCCCCCATCGAGGCCAGGCTGCGCAGGAGGCCACGTTTCTGGACCGGGTCTTCGATATGGACCTCGACGGCAAGTCGTTGATCGGGGCGCCGGGGCGCATCTGCCTCGACCTCGACGGGAATTTCGAGGCGGAACACGCTGCCCTTGCCCTCCTCGCTGGTCGCGGAGATCTCCCCGCCCATCGCCGTGGCCAGGCGACGGCACACCGCCAGCCCCAGCCCTGTGCCACCAAAGCGCCGCGTGGTTGTCTGGTCGGCCTGGGAGAAGGCCTCAAACACATGGTCCACCTTGTCGGCGGCAATGCCGATGCCGGTATCCTCGACTTCGAAGACCAGTCGCACGCGCCCGCCATCGAGCGTTCCCCGCCTGCCCACGCGCACATCGACTCCGCCCGCCTCGGTAAACTTCAAGGCATTGTTCACGAGGTTGCTGAGCACCTGGTTCAGTCGGGTCGGATCGGTGATAATGCTTTCGGGCACACCAGCGGCCACATGGGTGGTCAATGCGAGGTTCTTCTCCCGCGCCTTTTCCCAGTAGAGGCTGGCCAGGTCGCAGACCAGCGCGTCCGGCGAGACCGGCACGGCCTCCAGTTCGAGCTTGCCTGCTTCGATCTTGGACATGTCGAGTATGTCGTTGATGATGGTCAAGAGGCCCTTGCCCGAACGGGAGATGATGTCGGCATAGCGCCTGTGGCGAGTCGAGAGGTTTGCGGCTGACAGCATCTCAGCCATCACCATGATGCCATTCATGGGCGTGCGGATTTCGTGACTCATCGTGGCCAGGAAGTCCGACTTGGCGGCGTTGGCCGCCTCGGCCTCGTCGCGCGCAAGGCGCAGGTCCCGGGTGCGCACCTCCACCGTATCTTCCAGCGTCTCGACATGGTGGGCAATCCTGGCATCGCGCTCGCGGATTGAGGCCACCATGGCGTTGTAGGTCTGCGCCAGTACGCCGGTCTCGTCGCGGCCCACGCGGGTGAGGTCGAAATCCTCTGCCTCGCCGGCCCCGAAGGCGGCCATGTGCTTGGTGAGTTGGCGCAGGGGCGCAGTCAGGCGAGAGATCAGCCACTGGGCAACCAGGGCCGCCACCAGAACGGCGAGCGCCGCTGCAAGGGCGGTCATCGACAGCGTCCAGAGCACAGCCGCGCGCAGGTCCGAAATGACCTGGGTCATGCCCAGCGTGCCGACCCTCGCGCCCGCTTCGACAATCGGCACCTCAATGCGCAATGTCTCGGCCGACCAGAGCTGGGCTAGCCCCATGGATGATGGGTCCCCGTCGCGGCCAAGCAAGAGTGTGCCGCTGCCCATGTCGGCCAGGCGCCGACCATCCACCGTCGTCACATCCGCCTGGACCACGCCCGGCACGCTGGAAATGCCGCGCAGCACCTGCGACACGCCGCTGCGCTCGCCCGCCGCCACGGGATCGGAAAGCGCCGCAGCATATGCGCTCCCCATTCCGGTCAGCAATTCCCGGCGTGTCTCCACGTCGCGCTCGAAGGTCCGGATGCCGGAGAAAACCGCTGTCGCCATGACAGCGCAGAGGACGATGCCCG
>CAZVES010000015.1:0-26655 GCA_964625835.1 uncultured Hyphomonadaceae bacterium | reverse complement strand
AGGTGAGGATTCAATACGTCCAGCGTGGCGATGTGCACGCGTTTCGCGCAGCCTTGCAGTGGCGCATCCCATGCCGGCGTGTCGGGATCGAACAGTTCGTAAATGCGGATACCGCCCCACCATGTCACGTCATAGCTGATGAGGCCGTTCCCGCCGGCTTCGATTCGCAGCCGGAGAAACTTCGCAAACCGGCGGAGGTTCCAGAAGAAGACTGGCCAGAAGATCGGGTGAACGATCGACCTCCAGCGTGCGAGGGGTGAAGCGGAGCGGTTCATGGGCCGGAGTATGGCGGCGAATCCAACCCGGTCGGATAAGTCCTTGCCTCTCCGGCAAAGAAAGGCCCCGGATCGCATGCGAGCCGGGGCTTGAGATTGGGAGGAAAGCCGCAAGGCGGCATGGGCGCGCGGGGGGGTGACCGGGCCCGCGCGGCCCAGCTTCTGTCAGGCCGACCGGTTCTGGCGGTGGTCGATCAGGTCATCGATCACGCCGGGTTCGGCCAGTGTGGAGGTGTCGCCGAGATTGTCGAAGCTGTCCTCGGCAATCTTGCGGAGAATTCTGCGCATGATCTTGCCCGAACGGGTCTTAGGCAGGCCCGGCGCGAACTGGATGAGGTCCGGGCTGGCAATCGGGCCGATCTCGGCGCGCACATGCTTGACCAGGTCCTTCTTCAGGAGGTCGTCGGCTTCAACCCCGGCGCGCACCGTCACATAGGCGTAGATGCCCTGTCCCTTCAGATCGTGGGGATAGCCGACCACGGCGGCCTCGGCGACCGCATCATGGGAGACCAGGGCGCTTTCGACCTCGGCTGTGCCCATGCGGTGGCCCGACACGTTGATCACATCGTCCACACGGCCAGTGATCCAGATCGCGCCGCCCTCATCGCGCTTGGCGCCGTCGCCCGTGAAATAGTTGCCCGGATAAGCGGAGAAATAGGTGTCGATGAACCGCTGGTGGTCGCCATAGACCGTGCGCATCTGGCCGGGCCAGCTGTCCGTGATGACGAGATTGCCTTCCGTGGCCCCTTCCAGTGTCTTGCCTTCGGCGTCCATGAGGGCTGGCTTGATGCCGAAGAAGGGGTTCATTGCCGCGCCGGGCTTCATGCCTGTTGTGCCGGGCAGTGGGACCATCATGGCGCCTCCCGTCTCGGTCTGCCACCAGGTGTCCACGATCGGGCAGCGGCCCTCGCCAACCACGTGGAAATACCATTCCCAGGCTTCCGGATTGATCGGTTCGCCGACCGAACCCAGCACGCGCAGTGTCTTGCGGGAGGTCTTGTTCACGAAGTCCTCGCCCTCGCGCATCAGGGCGCGGATGGCGGTGGGCGCGGTGTAGAACAGCGAGACCTTGTGCTTGTCGACCACCTGCCAGAAGCGCGATGCGTCTGGATAAGACGGCACGCCCTCGAACATCAGGCTGGTCGCGCCATTCGCAAGGGGCCCATAGACGATGTAGGTGTGGCCGGTGACCCAGCCGACATCGGCGGTGCACCAGTAGACGTCATCCTCGCGCAGGTCGAAAACATAGTCATGGGTCATGGAGGCCCAGACCAGGTATCCGCCGGTGGTGTGCAGCACGCCCTTGGGCTTTCCGGTCGAACCTGAGGTGTAGAGAATGAAGAGCGGGTCTTCGGCCTTCATGGGCTCGGCCGGGCAGTCATCGGAGACATTTGCGCCAGCCTCGTGGAGCCAGATGTCGCGGCCGTCCTTCATGGTGATGTCGGCGCCGGTGCGCTGGACGACCAGCATCTTTTCGACTTCGACGCCTTCATGGTCGCAGGCCGCATCGCAATTGGCCTTGAGCGGCACCTTGCGCGAGCCGCGCAGGCCTTCATCGGCGGTGATCAGGAACCGGGAATCGCAGTCTATGAGGCGCCCGGCGAGGGCTTCGGGGGAGAAGCCGCCGAAGACGATGGAGTGGACCGCGCCAATCCGCGTGCAGGCCAGCATGGCATAGGCCGCCTCCAGGATCATCGGCATGTAGATGGTGACCCGGTCACCCTTCTTCACCCCCATTTTCTTCATCACATTGGCAAACTTGCAGACCGCTGTGTGGAGCTGGCGATAGCTGAGGGTGTGGCTCTCGTCCGGGCTGTCGCCCTCCCAGACCAGGGCGGGCTTATCGCCGCGGGTCTCAAGGTGGCGATCAAGGCAGTTGTAGGAGACGTTGAGGACGCCGTCCTCATACCATTTGATGCGGAAATCGCCCTGCTCGTAGGATGTGTCCTTGGCCCGTGTGGGCTTTTCGAACCAGTGAAGGCGTTCGGCGCACTCCATCCAGAACCCTTCCGGGTCATTGATGGAGCGCTCATACATCTCCCTGTAGGTTTCCGGGCTGAGCTTGGCGCCAGCGGCGAACCCTTCTGGTACTGGAACGACTGTCTCTTCCGTCATGATGGGTTCTCCGCTCGCCATGGATTACGTTTCCTGCCTAGAATGCGTACTTGGTTGAAAATGTGAAGCGTGTGATTGAGCCATCGGCCCCGCTTTCCAGCTCCCGGATGCCATGGAGCAACTCGGTGCCCATGGTCACCTTCTCAATTGGCTCCCAAAGGATCGCCGCATAAGCCGACTGGACCGAGCTGTTCACGCCGCCGCCGACATAGTCGGGATTGTCGATCCAGAGGCCGGAATAGCCGACATTGATGCGGGCGGTTTCGCCAAAGGGCTGGCGGAAGGCGATCAAGCCGCCATAGCTCGGTATGGCCTCGAGGTCGCCGCCCGGGTCGATGGCCGTGGCGCGGCTTGCGGCCAGGCCGATATAACGCCCGAGGCCTTCGCCGGCTGTGAGGTTGAAGCGGATGTCGCCGCCATCACCGACCTTGACGCGCCCTGCCGTGCTGAGGCCCCAGCCGAAGACTTCTTCTTCCGTGGGACCGAAATCGGCACGCAGCTGGCGACCGATGGCAGCGAAGGAGACATTGCCATAGTCGCCGCTCAGATTGTAGCGCGCGACAACGTCCGGCAGGAGGTTTTCATCCTGGTTGCCGAAATTGAGGCTGGTCGTGTTGGGGTTCTCGATGGCGAGCTGGAAGTTGCCAATGGTGTAGCGGATCTGGGCCTGTCGAACGAAGACCATGCCGTCGGACAGGACCAGGAAACTTGCGCTTTCGGGAATCGCGGAGGTGTTCTGGAAGGTCGACCATTCCTGGCCGATCCGCCAGTTGCCATAGTCGATATAGGCCCGGCGCAGGCGTGGGCTGAAGGAGCTGGAAACCAGTTCATTGCCCTGGGCCGAGCCGAGGAAGTCCATCTCCATATAACCGGTGAGCGTCTTGCCATTCACCTGGCGCTGTGCGGTCACGCCGAGGCGCGTGGCCTGGGCGGTGAGGTCGGTTTGGGTGCTGTCGTCCCCGCCGATGGGCGTGGCGCTGGGAATGTAGAAATCACGCGCGATGGAGTTGGATGCAATCTGGCCGTCGCTGAGGCTCGTGACCGCGGAATCGGCGTCGATAAAGCCGGAGATTTTGAATGTGGTCTCGCCAACGGCAAAGCCCTCCGTGGCTGCGACAGGGCGGTCAGCGGCCTCGCGTTCGACATTCTCAAGGCGCACGATTGCCTCGTCCATGCCGGCGCGTTCTTCTGCCAGCTGGGCTTTCAGCTCGGCCACCATGGTTTCCAGTGCGGCGATGCGGGCCTCCACATCTGACGACTGGGCCTGCGCGGCCCCCACAACCAGCGTCGCGACACTGGCGAGCAGGATGGCTTTGATATGATGGCTCACTCGGTTCACTCCCCTATTCTTGTTGGGGAAGTATCGGCCTGGCCCTGCCCATGCGCTATTGGCCATTGGACGTAAGACGAAGGTCGCAGCGCGACTCGACTTGGGGCTGAACACGCGTACACTGGTTTCGTTGGCAAAAGACCGGGATACCCGGCAGGCCAGACCTGGGAGGAATTCATGGCCAGCGGACCGAGCGTTCTGATCGTTGATGATCACCCGCTGTTTCGAGACGCGCTGGAACTCGCGCTCAACGCGGCGTATCCGGATGGTGCTACGGCTCACCATGCCGGAAGCCTCGGCGATGCCCTGGCGCGCTTGTCCGATGACCCGGTGGATCTGGTATTGCTGGACCTCAAACTCTCCGACGCTTCAGGATTTGATGGCCTGGCAAAGATTCAAGCGGTCGCAGGCCATCCACCCGTCTATGTCGTGTCAGCCACAGAAACACCCGAAGCCTATGAGAAGGCCAGGGCCCTGGGCGCGGCCGGCTACCTGCCAAAGAGCCTGAGCCTTGAAGACCTGTCGGCTGCCCTCGCAACGGCGCTGGATGGTGGCACCTGGTTTCCTGCCGTGGAAGCGGGCAGTGAAGACGCCGAGCAAGCCGAACTGGCCGAGCGCGTGGCCAGTCTGACGCCGGCCCAGCGCCGGGTCCTGTCAGGGCTTTCCGAGGGCCTTCTCAACAAGCAGATTGCCTACGAAATGGACATCTCTGTCGCCACGGTGAAAGCCCATATGACAGCGATATTCAGAAAGCTGGGCGCCAATAACCGCACCCAGGCCCTGTTGATCTACAAGTCCGCCCTTTCACTGGATGATCACTCCGCGGCCTGAGCCGATGTGCGCGCAACGCAGGCATTCAGGAAACTGCGGATGCTTTCCGGGTCGGCCGGCTTTTTCAGGCTCACAATGGCGTGGCGCTCGGTCTCTGCCTTGATGAGGGACGATGACTGCGCCGTGAGCAGTGCCACGTTTGCGGGGTTGGAGAGGGCGTCCCTCACCGTATTGATCAGGGCAAGCCCCGTGCGCACATCGCGCAACTGGTAGTCCGCGATCAGGACATCGTAGCGTTTGGCGGTCACGGCGGCTGTGGCCTCATCGATGCCTGCAAAGTTCGCCACCCGGCACCCCCAGCTGGAGAGCAGCGCGGCCATGCCGTCGCGTATCGCCGCCTCATCATCGACGCAGGCGACGCGGAGACCGGCGAGGGCCGGCTGGGTCTCGATTTGTCCGGCCAGTCTCTCCTTGCCCAGCGACAGGGGCGCTGCGCTGAGCGGAATGTCCACCGAGAACACGCTGCCCTTGCCCAGTGTCGAGCGCACAATGACCTTGGCATCCATGATCGCAGCCAGGCGCTGGACAACCGAGAGGCCCAGCCCGACCCCGCGCAGGCCGAGATTGTCGGCATCCTCAAATCGCTGGAACTCGTCGAAAAGGAGCGACTGGCGCGATGGTGAGATCCCGGGGCCGGTGTCCCAGACCTCTATCCGGGCCTGGTCGCCCCGCTTGCGCGCGCCGACCAGAACGCCGCCGGTTTCCGTGTAGCGCCGTGCATTGGAAATGAAATTGCGCAGGATGCTGGTCAGGAAATCGGGGTCTGCATGGACATTGAGCCGCGTGGGGGCGACGCGCAGTTCCAGTCCGGCCTGTTCGGCCATGGGCTGTGCCTCGTCGACCAGGTCTTCCAGCAAGGGTGCCAGTGCGAGGTCGACCGGTTTGGGCGCGACATTGCCATGGTCCAGTCTCGAAATATCGAGCAGGCCCTTGAGAAGCTCATCGGCCGACTGGATCGCCTTGTCGGCGCGCATCACGCGCTCGCGGGCGGCGTCAGACGTACTTGGTTCCGACAGCATTGAGCCGAGAAAGAGCCGCGCCGCATTAAGGGGCTGAAGGAGATCGTGACTGGCGGCGGCCAGGAAACGGGTCTTTGAGGCGTTTGCGCCTTCGGCGTCTTCCCGGGCCAGGCGCAGGTCCGCGGCCATGTCCTCCAGTTCATGGGTGCGTTCGCGCACACGCGACTCAAGGGTCTCATTGGCTTCGACAAGGGCCTGCTCGCGTTGCTTGTCGAGGGTGATGTCGGCGAATGTGGTCACATACCCGCCACCTGGCATCGGATTGCCGGTGATCCTGATGAAACGCCCGTCCGGGTTCTGGCGTTCATAGGCGTGGGTGCGGCCCTGCTTCATATGCTCTATCCGGCGCTCGGCCATGCCTGCCGGGTCGCCCTTGATCCAGCCTGTGGAGATGTTGTGCGCGATGAGGTCGGCTATGGGGCGGCCGATGGTGACAAGCTCCGGCGGATAGTTGAAAAATTCCACATAGGCGTTGTTCCAGGCCACCAGGCGCTGGTTCTGGTCCACGACGCTGACCCCATGGGAGATGTGTTCCAGCATGGACTGGAGCATGTGGCGGTCAAACCGCTCGGCCCGGGTCCTGGTGTCGAGGAGGGAGAGGACATCGGGCAGGGCCACGTCCAGCCCCCCGATCGCCGAGGCCATGACCACGCGGGCCGATGAGGCACCGAGGGCACTGGCCAGGATGCGCTCGGTTCTCTGAACCAGGCGCCAATCTGCCGGTTCATCCTGGTCTAAGCTGTCGCCGGTTTCGGCCTCGAACTGATCGAACGCGGCGGTCACGGCCGCTTCGTCAAGGAACCTTGAGGCCAGCGTTTTCAGACCGTCGGGCGTGACCCGGCTGGCCGGAATCGCCGTCTCGCTGCCCGGTGCAATCGTGCCGTCAATTTCGCCCGTGAAGGCGGCGGCCTGGATGCGGTCGCGCAGCCTTTCCTTGGCCTGCAAGGAGCCCATGATGAAAGCGGCGAGGTTGGCCAGCAGGCTCCAGAACACGCCATGGGTCAGGCTGTCGCCGAAGTCGAGGCTGAGGAGGGCGTGGGGGTCGAGCAGTTCCGGCAGCGATGCAGCCATGGTGTCATGGCCAATCAGGGCGGGCAGGAACAATGTGTAGGCCCAGCTTGACATGCCAGCCAGCAGCCCCGCCAGGACGCCCGTGCGGCGCGCGGCCTTCCAGTAGACCGCTGCGACAAGCGCCGGGGCGAACTGTATCGCGGCTGCAAAGGAGAGAAGACCGATCTGCGCAAGGGCTTCGCTGGAGCCGGCAACCCTGTAATAGCCATAGGCCAGCAGCAGAACGCCGAGGATCACCAGTCTGCGGATCACGAGCAGTCGCGCTCCCGCCTCTCCGCTTCGGGGTGAGAAACGGCCAGACTTGATGAGGCCCGGAACGATCAGGTCGTTCGTGACCATGGTCGACAGGGCGATGGTGGACACGATCACCATTCCGGTCGCCGCCGAGAAGCCACCCAGGAACACCAGAAGCGCCATCAGCCCGTCGCCCTCCATCAGTGGCAGGTTGAGCACGAACAGGTCCGGTGTGCTGGCCTGGGGCAGGACGCTCAAGCCGACGAGCGTGATCGGAATGACGGCCAGGCTTGTCAGGGCCAGATAGAGCGGGAAAGCCCATCGCGCGCGGACGTCGTCGCTGTCACCGCTGCGCTCTATGAACGCCACATGGAACTGGCGCGGCAGGCAGACTATGGCGGCCATCGACAGGAGCGTGATGGTGATGAAGCGCTCGGACACGGTCTCGAAGCTGAAGGTCGACAGGGCAGCCGGGCTCAGCGTCACCTCCGGCCGGCCGAGTATCGCCAGCGACAGGAGCGCGATGGCCACCAGTCCGCTCAGCTTGAAGACCGCCTCGAAGGCCAGGACCCACATGAGGCCTGGATTGTGGCGCGTTGTGTCTGCCCGGCGTGTCCCGAACATGATGGCAAAGGCGGCGAGCGCCAGTGCGCAGATCAGGACCGTTTCGTCGGCTGGTGGCGCGCCAGAAGCCTCCAGCGATGGCGCTGAAAGGGCTGAAAAGCTCATCCCGATCGATTTCAGCTGCAGTGAAATATAAGGCAGGCTGCCCGTCACTGCCGCAAGGGTGGCGACCGTGGCGACCATCTGGCTCTTGCCATAGCGCGCCGAAAGAAAGTCCGAGAGGCTGGTGATCCCTTCGCGCCGCGAGACGATACCGATCCGTCGGATCAGTTTCGGCATGAACAGGAAGACGATGACGGGCCCGAGATATATGGCGATATAATCCCATCCGGCCGAGGCGGCGGTGCCAACCGCGCCAAAATAAGTCCAGGAGGTGCAATACACCGCCAGCGCCAGGGCATAGATGGTGGGGCTCTGGACGAACCCAGGCGTCGCGGTCAGCTTGTCGCGCTGCCAGGCCATGACAAAAAGCCCGCACATGTAAAGTGCAGTGATCAGCAGGATGATCCAGACCGGCATCTGTCAGGGCACCTCCAAACTTCCACGATGGGCAAACCCCGTGCCGCGCGCAAGTCAGGCCATGGTCGCAGTTTCCCTGCGCTGCCCTGCAGCCCGACGCAAAAAGGGCGGCCCCGGGAGGCCGCCCTTCTCGGTTTGAAGACCCGTTTGGCCTATTCTGCAGGCACGGGGGCCATGCCCTGGTCGGCAATGCCGTGGGCCGTGCGCGTGCCAGGCACCCGGATGTCCTCCACAAGGTTCTGGATGTCCTGGGGCGGCGGGGCCGTCACCAGCGCGGTCACGATGCCCACAAGGCCTGATAGCCACATGAACACGAAGCCAATGCCCTCCGGGGAGACCCCGAAGAAGTACTGGTCGGGCGTGCCCCCACCGAACTTGAAGTAGTAGATGTAGCTGAACACCGAGACCAGGCCGAAGACCATGCTCGCGATCGCGCCTTCCCGGTTCATCCGCTTCCAGAAGATACCGAGGAAGATGATCGGGAACAGCGAGGCTGCGGCCAGGCCGAAGGCGAAGGCAACCACCTGGGCCACAAAGCCAAGCTGGGTGGAGAACACGCCGAGCAATCCGGCCAGCACAACAGCGCCGCCGGCGGCAAACCTTGCCGTCAGCAGTTCCTGCTTGTCGGTCATGTCCTTGAACAGGGTCCGGCGGCACAGGTCATGGCTGATAGCCGAGGAGATCACCATCAGCAGGCCAGCGGCGGTGGAGAGCGCTGCGGCGAGGCCACCGGCCACCACAAGTCCGATCACCCAGCCGGGGAGCGAAGCGATCGACGGATTGGCGATCACGAAGATGTCGCGGTCAAGCGGGTCGACCTCTGTCTTCACGGCCAGCTGGTTCATGCCGGGAGCGTAGGCAATGCTTCCGTTCTCATCGGGCAGTGGCGCATAGTTGATGATGCCATCGCCATCGACGTCATTGTGGCCGAGCAGTCCGGTCACTTCCCACTCCTTGAACCATGGCGGGACGGGCTTGCCGCCTTCTGCCGTGATCTGTTGGGCGCGGAAGGTGTAGTCGCCAGCGTTGATCGTCCCGTCGCCATTATAGTCGATCTCACTGGAGATGTAGGTGGACTCGTGGACGGTATCGACGAAGTTCAGGCGTGCGAAGGCCGAAACCGCCGGTGCCGTTGTGTAGAGCAGCGCGATGAATATGAGCGCCCATCCCGCCGACACGCGGGCCGCAGATGCGCTCGACACGGTGAAGAAGCGGATGATCACATGGGGCAGGCCGGCGGTGCCGAACATCAGGGCGCCGGTGATGCAGAACACATCGATCATCGACTTGTTCGTCGTCGTGTACTCCAGGAAGCCCAGGTCGCGCACAACGGTATTGAGCTTGTCGAGCATCGCCACATCCTCACCCTTCACATTGGAGATGAAGCCAAGCTGTGGGATCGGGTTGCCGGTGATGATTATAGAGATGAAGATGGCTGGAACCGTATAGGCGAAGATCAGCACGACATACTGGGCGACCTGGGTGTAGGTGACGCCTTTCATCCCGCCCCAGACGGCGTAGACAAAGACGATGCACATCCCGATGATGATGCCCATTTCGAAAGATGTGCCGAGAAAGCCGGAAAAGGCCACGCCGACGCCCTTCATCTGGCCGGCAATGTAAGTGAACGATACGAACAGCGCACAGACCACCGCAATCACGCGGGCGGTGGTGGAGTAGTAACGGTCGCCGACAAAGTCGGGCACGGTGAACTTGCCGAATTCGCGCAGGAATGGCGCAAGCAGCAGAGCCAGCAGCACAAAGCCGCCCGTCCAGCCCATGAGGTAGACGGATCCGCCATATCCCAGGAAGGCAATCAGGCCCGCCATGGACAGGAAGGAGGCCGCCGACATCCAGTCGGCCGCCGTGGCCATGCCGTTGAGCGTGGGATGGACATCGTGTCCGGCGACATAGAAATCGTCAGTCGAGCCGGCCTTGGCCCAGATCGCGATGCCAATGTACAGGCTGAATGTCGCGATGACGAAGAAATAGGTCCAGAATTCAGCGTCCATGGTCTTACCCTTTCACGCCGAACTTGCGCTCGAGCCGGGTCATGGCGAGGCAATAGTAAAAAATGAGACCGACGAAGACGTAGATCGACCCTTGCTGGGCGAACCAGAAGCCCAATGGGGCTCCGCCGATGGCGAACTGGTCGAGGAAATCCCGAAACAGTATTCCGGCACCGTAGGAGACGGCGAACCAGATGACGAGGAGCGAAATGGTCAGGCGGAGGACCGCGGACCAATAACCCTTTCCGTCGATTTCGTGGTAGTCTTGAGACATTTTTACTCCCCTTACCGTTTGTGCATAGACGTGATTTTCCACACTTGCATGATCCAGGTTTTGGGTAGGGTTTTGTAGAGCGACTTTGGTCTATGAGACTTTCGAAGCGCCTGAGATTGCCGCTCCGTCAGCGCGAATTGCGCGCATGTCGCCATTCAGCAAGGCCCGACTTGATCAGCCACCCGCCCAGCACCAGTCCGCCGGCCACATAAGCTTCGCGCAGGCTCCAGCCCGGCTCGCTTATGGCGTGAAAGCCCTGGACGGCGAAGATTATCAACATCAACAGGCCGAGGGCGATCATGATGTGGTGTTTCACGAGGGGCGGCCTTTCCGGGCAAAATCGAAACTTAACATTGCTCTGAAACAGTCCAGTTTGGAAGGGCGGCTTTGGTCGCAATCGGGAAGGAAGTTTCGGCATGAAGGTTTCAGGACCTGCAATTCTTGCCCTGGCGGTGGGCTTGTCGGGATGTGCCAGCGTGCAGTTCGCTGGCCTCGGCGGGCCGCGCGAGGTGCCGAGGCCTGCCGACGACCCCGGATTCGAAATCCCTGCGCAATGGCAGGCCAGCCTGGCCACCACCGATGCCGCCATTTCCGAAGGTTGGGCGGCCACTTTCGGGGGCGACGTTGAGGCGCTGGTCATGGAGGCCCTCGCCAACAATCCAGACCTGGCCGCCAGCCAGGCGCGCGTGCGCCAGGCCGAGGCCCTGCTGACCCAGTCTCGCGCGGCGCTCCTGCCCTTCATATCGCTCGGGCTCAGCGCAAGCGAAGCGGAACCGCTGGAGGAAGCCAGCGCAGCCGGCGGCTTCAACGTCGCCAACTTCAATGCCATCGACAGCTATAATGCCAACCTCTCGGTGTCCTGGGAGGCGGACCTGCGCGGGGTGAACCGCGCCGGTGTTAGAGCTGGCGAGGCGGGGCTCGCAGCCAGCGCTGCGATCCTTGAGGCGAGCCGCCAGAACATCGCCGCGCTGACGGCGGTGTCGTATTTTGACTTGGTGGCAGCAAGGCGCCAGCTGGGGCTGGCCCTGCGCACCGAAGCCGCAATTCGGGAAAGCGCCGAGCTTGTCGACCGGCTCTTCGAGGCGGGTGCTGTGGCCCGGCGTGACCAGTCGCTGGCGCGCTCTGACCTCGCAAGCGCGCTTGAATCGGTCCTGTCGGCGCAGCTGGCCGTGCGCCAGGCCCAGAGGGCGCTTGAGGTGTTGCTGGGGCGCTATCCGCAGGCCCGGGTCGAGAGCGCGCAGGCGCTTCCAGGAGCGCCAGGCGTCCTGGACCCGGGCACACCGCTCAGTGTTCTCCAGAGGCGGCCCGATGTTATTGCCGCCGAGTTCGATGTCCTCGCCAGCTATGCCAGCGCGGACCAGGCGCGGGCAAACCGCTGGCCGCGACTGACACTGTCCACAGGCCTGTCGAGCGGCTCAACGGAGATTTCCGATGTTTTCGACCCTGTGAACGCTGCCGCGACCGTGGGGTTGCAACTGGCCCAGACCCTGTTTGACGGCGGGCTGCGCGAAGCACAGATCGATGCGGCCGATGCGGCGGCCAGCGAAGCCCTGGCGCGCTACGGCTCAACGGTCCTCTCAGCGCTCGCCGAGGTGGAGAACCAGTCCGACTTCCTGGCCAGCCTGCAGGCGCGTGAGATTCTGCTGGAAGACGTGGTGGCCGAATCAGACGACGCCCTGCGCCTGACGCAGGCGCGTTACCAGGCCGGTGACACCGACCTGCTGGATGTGCTGAGCCTGCGCCAGCGAAGCGTTGCAGCCGAGAGCGCCCTGATCGCAAACCAGGCGGCGCAATTGCAGTCCCAGGTGCGCCTCTATCAGGCCCTCGGCGGGCCGGTCGCCACGAACTGACTTTCCAAGCCTGCCGGCTTGGAGGCATGATAGGGCGAGTTTTCCCTGGGGAGTGGATATGACCTTGCTGATCGTGGGACTGTTGGTCTTTCTGGGCACGCACCTGTTTTCAGCCGTGCGATCGCGCGCGCCGGGCGCGGACCTTCGCAAGCGACTGGGTGAGCCCCTCTATATGGGGGTCTATGGCGTCATCGCGCTGGCCGGCATCGTCATGGTCTGGGTGGGCTATGGCGATGCACGCCCGGCGCCGCTGCTCTACACCGCGCCCACATGGGGGCGCCACCTGAACTACCTCCTCATGCCTATCGCACTGGTGATGCTGGCGGCGGCCTACATGCCCACGGGCCATATCAAGAAGGCGCTGAAGCATCCGATGCTGGCGGCCGTGAAGCTCTGGGCGGTGGGTCACCTGCTGGCCAATGGCGATATGGCGAGCGTGATCCTCTTCGGCAGTTTCCTGGCCTACGGGGTCATTGCCCGGATTGCCGCCAAGCGGCGCGGCGATGTGGGACCGGGGCCCGGCGCGCAGGTGCGTGTTGCCGGTGACCTTGTGGCCATTGTCATTGGTCTGGCCGTGTCGGTGGCCCTGATACTCTGGTTGCACCCTGTCCTGTTTGGCGTGGCTGTCTGGCCGCCCGCTTGAGGCCGCTTGCGGCAGGGCAGGGCGCGCGCTAAGCCGGGCAAATGTCTGCCCAGAGCCAAACCCGCCGCAAGACCGTCAGGGACATTGCAAACGCCAAGGGGAAGGTGCCGCTGGTCTGCCTGACGGCCTATGATGCGCCCATGGCGGGTCTGCTCGATGAGCATTGCGACCTCCTTCTGGTGGGCGACAGTGTCGGCATGGTCGTTCACGGGCTCAGCTCCACGGTGGGTGTGACCATGGAGATGATGATTCTGCATGGACAGGCCGTGATGCGCGGCTCGAGCCGGGCCTTTGTCGTGGTCGACATGCCGTTTGGCTCCTATGAGACCAATTCCGACCAGGCCTTCCTGAATGCGGCGCGGATCATGACGGAGACCGGGTGCCAGGCGGTGAAGATTGAAAGCGGCACCTATGCAGCCGGCCAGATTGCGCACCTGGTCGAGCGCGGCGTGCCGGTCATGGGGCATGTTGGGCTGCGCCCCCAGGCGGTGAACGTGAATGGCGGCTTCCGCGCCCAGGGCCGCACCGATGAAGAGCGCCAGCGTGTTCTCGGTGAGGCGCGGGCCGCCGCCGATGCCGGCGCGTTCGCGATTGTCGTCGAGGGCGTGGCGGAGGACCTGGCCGTGGAAATCACGCAGGCGGTCGGATGCCCGACGATCGGCATCGGCGCCTCGGCGGCTTGCGACGGCCAGATCCTTGTGACGAACGACATGCTGGGTCAGTTTGAGTGGACCCCGAAATTCGTGCGCACCTATGGCGACCTGAAGGGACTGGTCAGCGAGGCCGTAGGTGCTTATGCAGGTGACGTCCGCGCCAGGACGTTTCCTGGTGAGAAAGAGACCTACAGGCTGGGCAGGTCCTGAACCGGCTCGATTTCTTCGCACCGGTGAGTCAAAGGCACTGGCCGGAAACCTTGGAGACCTGATCCGTGGCCGATATTTTTGAAGAGGTCGAAGAAGAAGTCCGCAAGGACAAGGCCAATGAGCTGTGGTCCCGGTATGGCTGGATTGTCTGGGTCGTGGCACTGGCGATTGTCGGCTATGTCGCGTTTTCGGAGTGGCGCTCGGGCCAGGCTGCCCAGCAAAGTGTCGCGCAATCGGCGAGGCTGGAGGCGGCTCTGTCTGCCCTTGAGGCCGGTGAGTATCAGAAGGCGCAGGCCGACCTGCAGGCCATGGTGGACGAAGGCACATCCTTGTCACCACTGGCCGCGCACCTGCTGGCGCAGGCGCGACTGGTGGGCGGCGGCGACACGGAAGGCGCAGTCTACGCGCTGCAGGCGGCGGCCGATGGTGAGGGCGCGGCTTTTCAACAGCTCGCCCTGCTCAAGGCGGTTTACCTGCGCGCCGAAACCATGACACTCGAAGAGATGGAAAGCGAACTTGCGCCCCTGGTGGCCACCAATTCACAGATCGGTGCCCTGGCCGAAGAAGCCATTGCGGCGAAGGCGTTTGCCGTCGGCGATTTCGAGCGCGCCCGGCGTGACTACAATCGCCTCATGGTTTCCGTGAACGCGCCCGCCGGACTGCAGCAGCGCGCGATCATCGCTCTGGACGCCATACCACGTGCGGTGCCGGCACCCGCCCCGCAGCCGCAGGACGAGACACCTCAACAGAGCCAGAGCCCTGGAGAGAATGAATGATGAGAGCTACCAAACTGCAACGGCTCGCGCTGATTGCGGCCAGCGGTCTCGCGCTTGCCTCCTGCGGTTCCATCGGAAACCCGTTCACCTTCGGCAATGCAGAACGCGAGGCTGCCGAAGCCGCAGACCGCGCCGGCCGGATTGCAATGGTGCTCGGCGATGAGGCGCTTGAGGCCGACCCTGAACTGGCCACCCTGCCGATCATCCTGCCCGTGGCCGAGTCGCTCCAGGAATGGCCCGAAGCTGGGTCCAGGCCGTCGAAAGTCGTCGGCCATGTTCTGGCCGGCGAGGCGATGGAAGTTGCATGGAGCCGGAATGTGGGCGCGGGCTCTGACCGCAAGTCTGCGCTGACCGCTGCGCCCATCGCAAACGCAAACCACATCTATGTCATGGACGCCGAGCAGAGGGTGCATGCCCTGGACCTGCAGACTGGATCGCCGGTCTGGGAGCGCCGCATCCAGTCTGACAATGAGCGTGACAGGGTCGGCATCGGGGGCGGCCTGGCCCTTGCCGGTGACCGGCTTATCGTGTCCAGCGGTTTTGGCAGCGTCAGTGCGCTGGATGCCGAGACTGGACGCGTCATATGGGCCCGCCAAACCGAAGCACCCATGACGGGCTCCCCGACGATCAAGGATGGACGGATTTTTGTCACGTCCAACAATAATGAAGTCCTGGCGATGTCGCTGGACGACGGCCAGGTGCAGTGGAGCGACCAGGCGATTTCCGAGCCGGCGCGCGTGCTGGGCAGTCCGAGCCCTGCTGCGGTCGAGGATATTGTGGTGGTGCCGTACTCCTCGGGCGAAGTGATTGCCTACCTGGCAGGCAACGGGCGCCGACTTTGGAGCGATGCCTTGTCGCGCCCGGGGCGCTTCACGCCAATCTCGGCCATCAATGACATCGCCGCGCGTCCGGTGCTTGCAGGCGGGCTGGTCATCGTGGCCAACCAGTCGGGCGTGACCGCCGCCATTGACGGGCGCAGTGGCAATCGTGTCTGGGCCCAGGCCATCGGTTCGACCCAGGCCCCGGCCCTTGCCGGGGATTACATCTTCATTGCAGGAACCGATGCCACTCTGGCGGCGCTCGATGCAGGCTCTGGCCGCGTGTTCTGGGCCACCCAGATGGTGCCATACCGCGACATGGACGATGAGAAGGGACGGCTGAGCTATTCCGGCCCGATCGTGGCGGCCGGTCGCGTCGTCGTGGTGTCCAGCCAGGGCGACCTTCTTGCATTCGATCCGCAGACCGGCCAGCCACTTGATCGCCTGGACCTGCGAGAGAGAGTCTACCTCGAGCCGATTGCCGTTGGCGAGCACCTGTTTGTCCTGACCGACGATGCGCGCTTGATTGCCATTCGGTAGCCGCGTAACGCTGCTTGCATGCCTTTGAAAATCGCAATTGTCGGCCGGCCGAATGTCGGGAAGTCTACCCTGTTCAACAGGCTTGTGGGCAAGAAGATTGCGCTTGTCGACGATCAGCCGGGTGTGACCCGCGACCGCAAGCAGGCCGAAGGACGCCTGGGCGATCTTCCGCTCCTCCTGGTGGACACGGCCGGTTTCGAGGACGTCACGGACGGCTCACTGGAAGCGCGCATGCGTGCACAGACCGAAGCCGCCATCGCCGAGGCCGAACTGGCCCTGTTCCTGTTTGATGCGCGCGAGGGCGTAACACCCGCCGATGAGCGCTTTGCGGAGATCTTGCGCAAGGCGGGGCTGGCTGTCCTTCTGGCGGGCAACAAGGCTGAAGGGCGCGCGGGCGAGGACGGCCTGCTTGAGGGATGGTCCCTTGGCCTGGGCGAGCCGGTCGGCATTTCCGGCGAGCATGGCGAGGGCATGGCCGACCTCTACAATGCGATCCGCAACATCGTCGGCGAAGCGGCCTTTGAGGCGGCCCTTGCCGCTGGCGAAGACACAGGCGACGACCAGCGCAGCGAGGACATTCTCAATCGGCTTGCCCACATCGACATCGAGGATGATAGCCTGAGCGATGACGAACTGGTCGAGGTCATCGAGGCCGCCGATGCAGAACTCGCCGACGAGCCGCCCGCCGGAACGTCGGAACGACCGATCAAGCTTGCGATTGTCGGGCGACCAAATGCGGGCAAGTCGACCCTGATCAACACATTGCTCCAGTCTGACCGGCTGTTGACGGGTCCCGAAGCGGGCATCACGCGGGATTCTGTCGCGATCGACTGGGAGTGGGAAGGGCGTCGGGTCCGGCTCGTCGATACGGCCGGGTTGCGCAAGAAGGCCAGGGTGCAGGAGCGACTGGAACGGATGTCGACGGGTGAAACCGTGCGCTCGCTCAAATATGCCGATATTGTCGCGCTGATCATGGACGCAGAAGAGGCGCTGGAAAAGCAGGACCTCCAGATCGCCGATCTCGCCCTGCGGGAGGGACGCGGTCTGGTGCTGGTGATCTCAAAGTGGGACCTTGTGGACGATCCGGGCGAGACGGCAAAGGCCCTGCGCGAAAAGGCGGCGAGGTTGCTGCCAAATGCCGGTCGCGCGCCGATTGTCTGCCTGTCTGGGCTAACGGGCAAGCACAGTGACAGGCTGATGCCAGCCGTTGTCGGGCTTCATGCCAACTGGACAGCGAAAGTGCGCACGGGTGACCTCAACCGATGGCTGCGCCACACCATGGAGCACCATCCGCCCCCGGCCATTCAGGGCAAGCGGATCAAGCCGAAATACATTGCCCAGATCAAGGCGCGCCCGCCAACCTTCGTCATGATGGCTTCGCGCGGCGACAGGATGCCGGAACAATACAAGCGTTACTTGGTCAACGGCATTCGTGAGGCGTTCGACATGTGGGGCGTGCCGATCCGTCTGTTCGTGCGAAAGCCGAAAAACCCCTACGCCAACCGAGCCTGATCAGGGTTTGCAGGAAAGATCCAGCCTCAGGCCCGCTCACGGATTGGCACGAAGTCACGTTCGTCAGCGCCGGTGTAGAGCTGGCGCGGGCGGCCGATGCGCGCGGCCGGGTCCTCGATGCTCTCATTGAGCTGGGCAAGCCAGCCGGCCGTGCGCGCTACGGAAAACAGGACCGTGAACATGTTGGTCGGGAAGCCAATGGCGTTGAGGATGACGCCTGAATAGAAGTCGACGTTCGGATAGAGCTTGCGCTCGACGAAGTAATCGTCCTCAAGTGCGATCTTTTCCAGCGCCTTGGCGACGGCGAGCACGGGGTCATTGATCCCCAGTTCTTCGAGCACTTCGGCGGCGGTGTCCTGCATCACCTTGGCGCGCGGGTCGTAATTCTTGTAGACGCGGTGGCCGAAGCCCATCAGGCGGAAGCTGTCTGATGGATCCTGGGCTCTCTTGATGTATTCGCCCACCTTGTCGGCAGATCCGATCTCCCGCAGCATATTCAGCGCGGCCTCGTTGGCGCCGCCATGGGAGGGGCCCCAGAGGCTGGCCACGCCGGCCGAAATGGCCGCATAGGGGTGAGCGCCAGAAGAACCGGCCAGGCGCACCGTCGAGGTCGACGCGTTCTGCTCATGGTCGGCATGCAGTATGAAAATCCGGTCCATTGCCCGCGTGAAGATCGGATTGGGCGCGTAGCGCTCGGCGGGTACGGAGAAGCACATCCGCAGGAAGTTTTCCGCATAGGACAGCGAATTGTCCGGCTCAACGAATGGCTGGCCGATGGAATACTTGTAAACGCGCGCGGCCAGTGTCGGCATTTTTGCCAGCATGCGGTAGATGCCGAGTTCACGCTCGTCGGCGTCCTGGATGTCCATCGCATCGGGATAGAAGGCCGACAGTGCCGCCACCGTGCCCGCCAGCATCGCCATCGGGTGGCTGTCGCGCCGGAACCCGTCAAAGAACCGGTCAATCTGCGTGTGCAGCATCGTGTGCATGGTGATGTTGTGCTGGAATTCAGTGAACTGCGGCTGGGTCGGCAGGTCACCGCGCAACAACAGGTAGGCCACCTCAAGGAAGCCGGAATTCTTGGCGAGCTGGTCGATCGGGTATCCGCGGTGCAGGAGCCTGCCTTTCTCGCCATCAATAAAGGTGATCTGGCTCTCGCAGCTGCCGGTGGACGTGAAGCCGGGATCGAGGGTGAACACCCCGGCCTGCTTGTAGAGTGTGCGCACATCGACGACATCCGGCCCGTCGGTTCCCGACATGACCGGGAGCTCGACGGTTTTCCCATTAACCTCGAGCGTCGCGGTGCCCTTGGGCTTCATGTTGCTTTTCATTGGTGACCCTCTTTCGTCTCTGTGCTTTCGGTAAGGGCCGCGATCTGGTCATCGAGCCTCGCAAGAACTTCTTCCCTGCCAATCCAGGACAGGACCGGCGCCAGGTCAGGCGCTGGCATGCCGCCCGTCACCGCCGCTCGCAGGGGCGGGCCCACCTGGCCCATTCCCAGCTCTTGTGCATCGCAAAAGGCCTGCAGCGCATTCTGGATATGGTCGGCATCAAATTCGTCCACGCCCAAAAGCAAATCGCGCAGTCCAGCCAGCCGGTCAAGCCCTGCGCCCCTGACGGCCTTGCGCGCTTTCTTGTTCAGTTGCAGCGGTCGAGCCGCCATTAGAAAGCCGAACGAGGCCGCCAGCTCCGGCAGCGTGTCAGCGCGCTCGACCATGGCAGGCAGCGCATGCTGCACCGCCGAAAGGGTATCGTCCGCCAAAGGGTGTTCGTCCTCCAGCAGCGGCCTCAGCAAGGCCATCAGACGGTCCGGTTCAGCTTTGCGCAGGAAATGCCGGTTCACATCGGCAAGCTTTTCGAGGTCCAGCCGGGCCGGGGACTTGCCGATACCTTCAAGGCTGAAGACCCGGGACGCCTCGTCGATGGTGAACAACTCTTCATCGCCATGGCTCCAGCCCAGCCGGGCCAGGTAAGCGACCACCGCCTCAGGCAGGTAACCCAATTCGCGGTATTCCAGCGTCGACTGGGCACCATGGCGTTTGGACAGTTTCTTGCCGTCGGGCCCGTGAATCATCGGCACATGGGCAAACTGCGGGACATCCCAGCCCATGGCCTTGTAGATCGGTTCCTGGCGGAAGGCGTTGCGCAGGTGGTCATCGCCGCGAACAATGTGGGTGATGCCCATGTCATGGTCGTCCACGACCACGGCGAGCATATAGGTGGGTGTCGCGTCAGCGCGCAACAGGATCAGGTCGTCGATTTCGCGAGCCTGGATCTCTATGCGTCCCTGCACGGCGTCATCCAGCACCAGCGTGCCATCGTCTGGCGCGCGCAGGCGCACCGTGAAAGGCGCATCGGGAGTGGGCGGATCGCCGCCATCGCGCCAGGGCGAGCGGAATGGGGCGAGCAGCGCATCGGCCTCGGCCAGCAGGCCTGAGCGCGCCTCTTCTGTCAGGTCTTCTGCCTTTGCAGCCTGCCGCTTCGCCTCACCCTCATCGCGGCGCGCCTGCAACTCCTCTGGCGTGGCGTAGCATCTGAAAGCCTTGCCGGAAGCCAGCATCGCCTCGGCCACTTCGACGTGGCGCCCGGCCCGCTCGCTCTGATAGACCGGCACCTCGTCAGGCGTCAGGCCAAGCCATTCAAGGCCTTCCAGGATGGCCTGTGTCGCTTCGGGCGTTGATCGCGCCTTGTCGGTGTCTTCAATCCGCAGGAGGAAGCGGCCGCCATGGCGGCGTGCAAACAAAAGGTTGAAAAGCGCGGTGCGTGCCCCTCCAATGTGGAGCATTCCCGTTGGGGATGGGGCAAAACGGGTCGTCACCGTCATATGGTTGATCATCTCCCTGCTAAGGCCTCGCCGGCCTCTGGCGTTGAACACGCGCCCGCCCTAGAGCGCAAGGGCCGTTTTGGCGCGGCGCTCATGCGCCGGTTTAGCGCTCCGCTCGGTCTGGAAACGCCCGTTGTTTTTGCCCTGTCCATTTCTTTTGGTGCTGCACTGTATTTCACCGGAGCCAAAGAGCCGACATGGACCTTTGTCGCGGTCATGGTGGTGGCATCCATTTTGGGCTGGCTGGCCTTGCGCGCCGTTTGGCGCGTGCCGGCCCTTGCCACGCTCGCACTGGTGGGACTGGGGCTTGCGTTGGGATTTTCCGCCGGAAAGCTTCGCAGCGCGTTGGCCGGCGGGCCCGTGATACTGGCGGGCGGCGAAGCTGTGCTGGTGGAAGGCTGGGTGGTGGGCATAGACCGCAGCGCATCCGGACAGCGCCTGACGCTTGACGTGCATGCGATTTCGGACCTGCCGCCTGAACTGACCCCGCACCGGGTGCGCATGACCCACAGGCTGGATCTGAATGTCGCCCCGGGGCGGTTTGTGCGCTGCTATGGTGTGCTGCGGCCACCGCCTGCGCCATCCATTTCGGGTGACTATAACTTTCGCCGTGAAGCCTGGTTTCGCGGCCTTGGCGGCGTGGGCTATGTGCAGGGCCGTTGCCGGGGCGGGACCCTGGGACGCCCTGACGGCATCCTGCGGGGCCTGACGGCTGAGGTTGCGAGCGTGAGGCGGCAGTTTGCCGAATACGTCAACGACGCGGCCGGGCCCCGCGCCGGGGGCTTTGCAGCGGCGCTGATGTCGGGCGACCGAAGCTTCATGGCGGCCGAGGATGCACAAGCCCTGCGCGGTTCCGGGCTCGCCCATATCCTCGCCATTTCCGGGCTGCACATGGGCATTGTCGGCGGGCTGGTCTACCTGATTGTTCGGCGGGGGCTGGCCCTTGTCGAGCCCCTGGCCCTGCGCATGCCGGTGCAGAAGCCGGCGGCCGCCACCGCCCTGATCGCAAGCGCAGCCTATCTCATCATGTCTGGGGCGAGCGTTTCGACCCAGCGCGCCTTCATCATGGCCGCAATCTTTTTCGGCGCCATTCTGTTTGACCGGGCCGCGCTCAGTCTCCGTTCTTTTGCGGTTGCGATGATCGCGGTGGTGGCCCTGCATCCCGAGAGCGTGATGTCGCCTGGATTCCAGATGTCCTTTGCGGCGACGGGCGTACTGATCGCGACCTATGAAGCCTGGGCGGCGCGACGGCGCGAGCGGCCGGACGCCGCGCCGGGTTCCGGCCTCGGGTTCACGGTCAAGTCGCTCTTCGTGACGTCGGTGGTCGGGGCCGTTTCCACGGCGCCCTTTGCCTTGTTCCATTTCGGCCGTGTGGCGGCCCTCGGCCTGGCAGCCAACCTGCTGGCCATGCCCGTTGTCACCTTTGTCAGCGCACCCCTGGCCGCGGCCAGTGTGCTGGCTGCGCCATTCGGCCTGGCCGATGAGGCGATCGGGATGTTCGGTCGTTCCCTCGAAGTGGTATTAGGGATTGCCCATTTCTTCGACAGGGGGGCGCCGGGCTGGACGGAGGCGATGCCCCCTCTGCCGGGTGCAGCGCTGATGTGGAGCATTGGAGCGCTTGCCGCTGTGGTCTGCGCACGCGGCGCACTGCGCCTGTTCCTGGTCGGGTTCTGCCTCGCCGTGATGGGTGTTTCCTGGGTCACCGGGCCGCGCATGGCGCTCCACTGGGCCCCGTCCGGGGATGTCTATGTTCTTGCTGGTGGTGCCCACCAGCGCCTGTCATTTGCCGATGGCGAGGGTCTGGGCCCCCTGCGCTATGCTGACATTGAAGTCACCAGAGACTGCGCGCGACAGGCGTGCCACATCGAAACCGATTTCGGGCCTGTCAGTCTACACCACACCGACCCGGAGGACAGCACCTGTGGCGACCTTGGGCCCGGCCTGCACCTCTTTTCTACAGGGAGCCGCGTCTGGTGCGAGAACCATCTTGTCTGGTCCGATGTCCAGGAAGCCGGCGCCCTGACGCTCTGGCTGGAACGCAGCGGAGAGATTCGCAGCGCAAACAAGCCTGCGTGCACGGGGCGACCCTGGGAGCGGTGCCCTTCCAGTTGACGTTTGGAGCGATTGGAACACAGCAGATTTCGCCGAAGTCCGACCGGAATGCCCGAATGGCAATGGGTCATGTCCCCGGCCCGACATATCAAACTCTCCAGTCACGGAGATGAAACAGGTCCCAGACTGACCGGCACGGCCCCGGCAACTTGTGCCCCGCGATCTCAATGCTTGCCGGGTAGGCCAACGGTAACGCTCGCCCCACTCCGTCAAGCTTTTCGCCAGACGACTGCCCGACCCATGCAAAGGCGTGCTCTCTCGCCTCAGTCGTAGCGGCGGATCAACGCCACGAGCTTGCCCTGGATCCGCACACGGTCTGGCCCGAATATGCGGGTCTCGAATGCCGGGTTGGCGGCTTCCAGCGCCACGGACTCGCCCTTGCGCCTGAGCCGTTTGAGCGTCGCTTCGGCTTCATCAATGAGCGCGACCACGATTTCTCCGGTATTGGCGGTGTCTGTCCGCTTCAGTATGATCAGGTCGCCATCATGGATGCCCGCATTGATCATGGATTCACCCTCGACTTGGAGCGCGAAATAGGCCTCCTCGTCGGCGAAATCCTCTGGTGCCTCGACCCGTGAAACCTCGTTCTGGATCGCTTCGATGGGAACTCCGGCCGCGATCTTGCCAAGGACAGGAAGGGACGGGGCTGAGCGGCCATCGGAGGCGCGCCCCGCTCCGACAAGGGCTGGCCTGAAGGATTGTCGTCCGCGCGGCGGCGCGGAGGTGGTGGCCGACTCCGGCAGTTTGATCACTTCGAGTGCCCTCGCCCTGTGGGCAAGCCTTCGGATGAAGCCGCGTTCTTCCAGAGCCGTGATCAGGCGGTGGATGCCCGATTTGGAGGCCAGGTTCAGCGCATCCTTCATTTCGTCGAATGAGGGGGAGACGCCATCCTCCTTGATCTTGCCGTGGATATAGAGAAGCAGCTGTTTCTGTTTTGCTGTTAGCACCTGTGAGGCTCCGATCCGCCATGATTCGAATGTTCACACGTGTTCTACACTCGTTCCCGTTCTGGGTCAAACAGTTCCGGCCCGTCGCAGGTCGGCGACGGCTTTGCTTCTCTTGTCCTTTTTCATCAGGCTTTCCCCGATCAGGAAGCGGCGGGCGCCGGCTTCGCGCAGGCGCATGATGTCGTCGCGCGTAGAGACGCCGCTTTCAGCGATGAGTGACATATCCGGCGGCACCATGGGCGCGAGGGTTTCGGTGACCACCAGGTCCGTGGTCATGGTCTTGAGATTGCGGTTGTTGATCCCGAGCAGGCGCACTGGCAGAGCGCGGGCGCGATCAAGCTCGCTGGCATCGTGGACTTCGGCCAGCACGTCCATGCCAAGCGCCATCGCCGCATCACACAGGGCATGGGCCAGGGCGTCATCTACGGCGGCAAGGATTACGAGTATCGCATCGGCACCGGCTGCGCGCGCTTCGATCACCTGCCAGGGGTCAACCATGAAATCCTTGCGCAGCAGGGGCAGGGCCACGGCGCCGCGGATGGCCTCCAGGTCCGAAAGGCTGCCACCAAAACTCGGCCCGTCGGTCAGGATGGACAGGCAAGCGGCGCCGCCGGCCTCATATTCACCGGCAATGGCAACCGGGTCGGCGCCTGGCAGGATTTCACCGGCCGAGGGGCTCTTGCGCTTGAGTTCACAGATCAGGGCATTCTCGCCGGTGGCGGCGACCGTATCGAGCGATGCCATGAAACCGCGCGGATGCGGGGCGGCTTCGGCGCGGGCCTTCAGCAGCGAGAGCGACGTGGTTGCCTTGGCCTCGGCCACCTCGGCCATCTTGTATTCGAGGATGCGATCAAGCGCGGTGCCCGTCGAGCGAAGTATGTCCATGGGCGTCAGTGTCCGCGTCCGTGTGAGAGATTGACCAGCCGGGTCAGGGTCGCGCGGGCCGCGCCGCTGTCTATGGCAGTGGCGGCCATGTGCGCGCCCTCGGAGAAGTCCGCAGCCAGGTCCAGCAGGTGAAGAGCGCAGCCGGCATTGAGGCAGACCACGTCGCGGAAGGGCCCTTCCTGGCCGTCCAGCAACTCTTCGATGGCCCGTGCATTGCCGGCCACATCGCTGCCTTCCAGCGAGGACAGCGGGCTCTGCGGCAGGCCGGCATCGGCCGGTGTGATCTCGAAGGTTCGAACCTTGCCGCCCTCCACCGCCGCGACCCGGGTCGCGCCGGAAATCGAGACCTCGTCAATGCCATCGACGCCGTGAACCACCCAGGCGCGCGTGGCACCCAGTTCGGCCAGGGCTTCAGCCATCGGGATCAGCCAGGCCTCATCATAGACCCCAAGAACCTGGTGGCTGGCCCCGGCCGGGTTGGTCAGCGGGCCGAGCAGGTTGAACACGGTGCGGATGCCAAGCGCGGCGCGCACGGGCGCCACATGGCGCATGGCCGTATGGTGGGTGCGCGCGAACAGGAAACCGACACCAGCCCCGTCTATACAGGCGCGGAAGGTGCCCGCATCAATGTCGAGATTGACCCCGAGCGCCTCCAGGACATCCGCGCTCCCGGTCTTTGGCGGTACAGATCTGTTGCCATGCTTGGCCACCCGCCCGCCCGCAGCGGCCACGACAATCGCCGAGGCGGTGGACGTGTTGAGGCTCGTCCACGCCAGTCCGCCTGTCCCGCATGTGTCCAGCAGCGGCCCCTCCACCTCATGGCCCATGGCATGGGCCCGCATGATCCGGGCGCCTGCCACAAGTTCGGCGGCCGTCTCCCCGCGCACGGCCAGGCCTGTGAGGAAGGCGGCAATGAGTTCAGGCGCCGCCTCGCCCGAAAGCAAGGCGTCGAAGGCCCCCTCCAGACCTTCTGGCGTCAGGGGTTCATGGCGGGCAATGGCCTTGATCGCGGCCGAAAGGGCTTGTGTCATGGCCTGTTGACTAGCCCGGCCCGCGCGCGCTGAACACCCCCTGGGTCAACTTACGCCGGCGTGATCGCGGCCGGCCCGGTTTCGCTTTACAGCCGGGCTCGAAATGCCGACAAGGGCGTGAAACGAGGGAGACTGAACTATGAAATCCATTTCGCTTGCGCTGGCCTCTGTTGCCGCGATCGCCTTGGCCGGTTGCGAGGCCATGCCGGTTGGCGAGGGCCCGGCTGGCATCTCCGCTGAGTCCACCGCCTCACTGTCAGCCGTGCTGGCGGCCCAGCCTGACGACGCGAAGGCCCGCTACGGTGCGCGCAACCCGGCGCAAACGCTCGCCTTCTTCGAGATCGAGCCAGGCATGACCGTGGTCGAAGCCCTGCCAGGCGGGGGCTGGTACTCCAAGATCCTGATCCCGTATCTGGGGCCGGAGGGACAGCTCATCGGCGCACACTATCCGGACGCTATCTGGCCGGTCCTGTTCGGTGAGAATGCTGACCCAGAGCGGATTGCCGGCGTCGTTGCCCGCGCAGACGGTTGGGCGGCTGGCGCGCGCGAATGGTATGGCGATGAGGGCGCGGCCATTGACCAGTTCAAGATGACCGATGGCCAGGTGTCCGAGAATGCCGGGGCGGTCGATGCGGTCCTCTTCATCCGCGCCATGCACAATCTCAGCCGCGCCGAAAGTGAAATAGGTGTGATGTCCGGTGCGATAGCCGAGGCCTATGACCTCCTGAAGCCGGGCGGCGTTGTCGGCGTGGTCCAGCATCGCGGGCCCGAGGGCAACAGTGATGAATGGGCCGTCGGCAATGCCGGTTACCTGAAGCAGAGCGCTGTGATCGCAGCCTTCGAGACGGCCGGGTTCGAGCTCGACGCGACCAGCGAGATCAATGCCAACCCGCTTGATGTGCCGGGCGAGCAAGATGTGGTCTGGCGCCTGCCGCCTTCGCGCGCGACCACCGAGGAAGGAACGCTCGAGCGGGCCGCCGTGGACGCCATAGGCGAGTCCGACCGCATGACACTGCGCTTCCGCAAGCCGGCCTGATCTGCTCGACACATGAAAACTGGACGCTCCGGAGGAATCCGGGGCGTTTTTGTTTCATCCAACCTGTTTCAACCAGTTCGCGAGAAGCGCGTGGCCGTGTTCTGTCAGGATGCTCTCAGGATGGAATTGCACGCCAAAAACCGGGCGGGAGACGTGGCGCACGGCCATGATTTCTCCGTCATCGGTCCAGGCGTCGGCCAGCAGGTCTTCGGGCAAGTCCCCGTCCCTGATGGCGAGGGAATGGTAGCGCACCACGTTGTAGCGTTCGGGCAGACCATCAAAAAGCGGGCCGCCGCCATGGCGAATCTCACTGACCTTGCCATGGCGGATTTCGCGGGCGGTGATCACGGCCCCGCCGCAGGCCTGACCGATCGACTGATGGCCGAGGCACACGCCGAGGATGGGAAGATCGCCGGGGGCTATTTCGATCAGTTCGACACAGATGCCGGCCTCATTGGGTGAGCAGGGCCCCGGTGAGAGCACAATCCCGTCATCGCCACGCGCCAGGGCCTCCGCC
>CAZVES010000014.1:0-27245 GCA_964625835.1 uncultured Hyphomonadaceae bacterium | reverse complement strand
AATGGTGCCCCTGGCCCGACTCGAACGGGCACTCCCGAGGGAAACGGATTTTGAATCCGTCGCGTCTACCGGTTCCGCCACAGGGGCAAGCCTGTTCCCTGTGCCGCAAGCGAATGGCCGCGTCAATTCACTTGGCGCTAAGCTCCCCGTGCTATAGCCCGCCGCCATGACCGACGCCCCCGCCACCGCAGACCATCCGCCGCGCACCCTGCTGCAATCGATCGAGGCCATGGCCGACGAGGCCGGCGCAGGCGGCTTCAGCCTAAAGCAGATCATGGACCGGCTGGATGAGCGCGCCTTTGGGGCCATGCTGTTCATTCTCGCCCTGCCCTGCTGCATCCCGTTTCTCTACCTTGTGCCCCAGATCGTAGCCCTGCCCATGATGGCGCTTTCCGCACAGATGGCGATGGGCCGCGAGGAGCCCTGGCTGCCTTCAAGGCTTGCCGCGCGCCATATCAATAAGGAAGGCTTGGCAAGCACAGCCCGGGGCGGGCGCAAATGGTTTGGCTGGGTGGAGGCCATCGCCCGCCCGCGCCTGACCTTCCTCACCGGCAAGGGGCCCGAGCGCGTGATCGGCGCAATCCTCTGCATCTTCTGCGCCTGCATATTGCTGCCGTTCCCGATGACGAACACCGTGCCTGGTTTTGCCGTGGCCCTTGCGAGTTTCGGCCTGATCCAGAGGGACGGCCTGCTTGTCATCGGCGGGCTGGTGCTGGGGACCGCCTGGGTGTCGTTCCTTGTGTTTGCCGCAATCTTCGGTCTCGAGACGGTCACGAGCCTGATTTCAGGGTTGATGGCGCCGAACTGACAGCGCCGGGCGCATCGCCGCATTGTCGCCGAGCGCAAGGAGTTGCATCACACATTCAGAGATGAGCGACGTTCTGCGACCCCTGATCGGCTGGCGATGGCCAGCGCTTGCCGTGGTGATTTCCGCCGCGATGCTGGGCGCTGCGCATTTTTTCGAGCAGGTGGAAGAACTGGACCCGTGCCCGCTGTGCCTTCGCCAGAGGGAGGTCTACTGGGCCATGATTGCCATGGCGCTGGTGGGGCTCGGCTTGTGGAAGCTGCGCCCGACACCGCGCTTCATCGAAGCGCTGAACATCCTTGTCGGCCTTGTCTTCGTCACAGGTGCCGGCGTTGCGTTCTACCATATGGGCGTGGAACAGGGATGGTTTCCCTCCGGCTGCGTTGCCCAGCCGCCCGAAGACGCCGCGCGCGATGCGCTGGACCCCGATCTGGGCCTCGACGCGCCACAGGCGACCGCCTCCTGCGCTGCAGTGCCCTGGGCATTTCTCGGCTTGTCCATGGCCGTCTGGAACATGCTGGTTTCGCTGGCACTTGCCGTGACCAGCTTCGCGGTGGCGCGGGAAACCGACCGCGTGTCTAGGCAGATGGCAGGCCCGTAGACGCCCAGCCAGCCAGAAGTGATGCCACGGCTCCGATCGTGGCAATGGTGCGCAGACCGTCATACCAGGCCGGGGTGTCTCGCCGGCTCAGTACATCCCAGACCCAGTGAATCAAGAGTGCCCCGGCCATGGCGGGAAAGACAAGCGGGCTCTGCGCGGGCGTTCCGAGCAGGTAGAACACGATCGCCGCCCAACCCGCCAGCGCGCCAAGGACCGATCCGGTCAGCACGCCCCAGCGCGGCGCGACCATGGTCGCCTCATTCATCTCCACGCCCCAGCGCACCCCGCCCAGGAAGCTGAGGATGACTGCGGCATAAACCAGAAGGGTCAGTTGTGCGACCGCCTGGCGAGCCACCTCACCGCCAAGGGCCAGGGCCGCAAGCGCCGCGCCGATGAATGGCATCAGCCCCCCTATTGTGAGCGCCAGGGGAGCGGGGGGTATGGCAAAGGCGCCGCGTCTCAACATCAGACAAACTCCGTCGCACCGGAGACAGAACCCGGCGATCATTACAAATCGGTATCACAAACAAGCGTTAAGGGACCTTGCACCGAATTAAGCTGACTCTTGGGGACCGAACGTCAACCTCACTTGTGGAGGGGCGCAGCGATGGAGGCCAGGATGAAGGATTGTATCCCCTTCGCGCTTGCCAGCGCACTGCTGTTCAGCCTGCCGGCCGTTGCCCAGGACAATGGCGCGGCGGCAGAAAAAACCCGGGTCACGCTCTATTTCGAAGGCAGCGACCCCGCGCCCCCGGCCCGGTTCCAGGACACCGAGCCGCGGCCGGAAACCGATCTGCAAAGCGTGCCAACCAAGCCCGTGGAGGAGACGATCCAACGGGTCGAGGCCAGCAGCGATCGCACTGTGCGCTACCTGACGCCCGAGGAATGGGCCAATCACCCGGCCAATCGCGACCCCCTCCCCGCGCCGGACTGAGACCGCGCTGCAGGCCAGCCTCGCTTTCGGCAACTGTCCAGCTTAAGACTGCACCATGAGATGGACCCTGCCATTCCTCTCGGCCTGTTACGCGCTCCTTGCCGGAACCGCCTTTGCCGATGTGCGCGCGGCAGGCCCCTCGCCCTGCCAGCCACGGACATTTTACGAGGCGCCCTACATGGTGTGTTCCATCAACCTGTCTGACTATCAGGTGAGCCTGCACTGGCGCGATGCAGACGGGGAACTGATCGGACAACCCACAAGGCTCGAACAGGTCCTGGCCCGCGCCGGACAGGAAATGGTGGTCGCAATCAATGGCGGCATGTACCACGCCGACCGGACGCCCGTAGGGGCCTTTGTGGCCGATGGAGAGGCGGAAAGGCCACTCGTGCGCGGCGACGGGCCGGGCAATTTCCAACTCTTGCCGAACGGGGTGTTCTACATAGCCGACGGGGTGGCAGGTGTTCTGGAGACCGAAGCCTATGCTGGTTCAGGCCTGACGCCCGAACTGGCCACCCAGTCAGGACCCATGCTGGTCCTGGACGGGGCATTGCACCCGGCCTTCAGGGCCAACAGCGACAGCATTTACCGCCGCGCCGGCGTTGGTGTGAGCGAAGATGGGCGGGAACTCTGGCTTGTGGTGTCCGACGCCCCGGTCAACCTGCATGCCTTTGCCAGCGTGTTCCTTGAAGAACTGGGCGCGCGAAATGCGCTCTATCTGGATGGCAAGGTGGCGCGCATGGATGTGCCGGGCCTTGGTAGACGCGAATTCGGCTTTGCGATGGGTCCCATCCTGGCAGTGTCACGCCGCATTGAGGACAGCTGACATGCGCCGAGGCTGATAAAGGAACGCCCTAAGCGGCCACGGCGGCAAGGCCCGCCGTCAGGCCAGGTGCTTCCCGGTTCAGGAAATCCACAAGTGCCCTTTCGGCAGGCGAGGTCTTGGCGTCCCAGCCCAGGCGCCGCAGGAACCAGTCGCTTTCTTCCCCGGTCAGTTCAGCGCCTGCGCGGACTGCCGCATCCTGCGCTGCCTGGCGTGCCCTGGCCGCCTTTTGCGGGTCAAAGGTGACACGCTCGAACCAGCCTTCGGCTGAAAAAGCCGAGGACAGATTGTCCAGAATGCCGCCACCGGGCGTGTTCAGCCATTTCTCCCTGGCGAGCGCATCGGCTTCGGTGATTGGGTCGGGATGGGCTGCGGCCAGGAGATGATTGCCGATTACCCGGGCGAACAGCTCGCTCCAGCTCTTGGCGTTGCGCGCATTCGCGATTTTGTCATTGGTCCTGAATAGTGTGCCCGCCTCTTCGCGAGACACCCAGAGGGCCCCGTCGCTGGCCTGGGCATAGACGGCCCGGCGCACCCGCTCGACATCCTCGTCCTGGGCACTGCCCTTTGCCACGATGTGATCGCACACGGTCTGGAGCGCAAACAGTCCGAGGCGCGGCGGCGCCCCTTCGGCTGTTCTGAGCAGCGCCAGCAACAGTTCGAGGTCAACATCAAGCGGGCCTCCCGCCCGTTTGGAGATGAGTGAGACCAACCAGTCGGCCTCGCCGTCACTCACCCAGTTTTCCGGCGCTTCATGCTTGAGCACATAGTCACACACCGCCCCGATGAAGCGGGCGTTCCAGCTTTCGGACCCCTGGGTGAATTTCGGCGTGACCGCAAACAGGGATTCGGCCTCGGCTCGGCTGACCAGGCCATCGCGGAAGACCTCGCTGATCCGCTCCTCAGCCTCGCTGCGGGTCGCCTGCCCAAGGGCGACAATGCGCTGCAAAAGCGCGCGTTCCATGGCCTCCGGCATGCGGCCCAACTCCTGAAAACAACTTGGACAGGAGCCTAGTGCGAGGTGGTTGAGAAGCGCTTAAGCCTGTTCAGGGGTCCTGCGCGCGGCCTCAGGCGTCGAGTTCCACATCCCAATACAGGTAATCCATCCAGGTTTCGTGGAGGTGGTTGGGCGGGAAGCGCCTTCCGATTTCCTGCAGCTGGTAATTCGTCGGACGCACGGGCGCTCTCGCGGGGAACATGCCCGCGTCCTTCGGCATGCGTCCGCCCTTCTTCAGGTTGCACGGAGAGCAGGCGGTGACAATGTTGGTCCAGCTGGTGCGCCCGCCGCGCGAACGCGGGACAACATGGTCAAAGGTCAGATCGTTTTCGGCACCGCAATAAACACACTGGAACCCGTCGCGTAGGAACAGGTTGAACCGCGTGAACGCGGGCGGACGATCCTGACGCACGAATTCGCGCAGGGCGATGACACTGGGCAGGCGCATCTCGAAACTCGGGCTACGCACCACTTGGTCATACTCGGCGATCACCTCGACGCGGTTGAGGAAAACGGCCTTCACGACGTCCTGCCAGGGCCAGAGTGACAGGGGATAATAGGAAAGGGGCCTGAAATCGGCGTTCAGGACAAGTGCGGGGCGGCCATTTGGCGGAAAACGAACGACCTCAGCCACGGCAAACTCCGTGGATGCAGGAACCGTTTCGGTGCGGTGCAGCGCGGTAAGTGGCGGTAACCTCCCTCGATTGGCCATTCACTAACTGATTCATGGCGACAAGTTTATGACAATGTCCAGACCTTTCGCGCAAAAACCCTGCACAGTTGGTCGCAGCCACGGCCCCTCCTATGCGGGCGGGGCTGCGGCGCCATCTCGATGGTGGTTGAGCCAGGCCCAGAGCAGGTGCGTGGCCACACCGCGATAGGGTGACCAGCCACTGGCAAGTTCGGTAAACGCTGTCGCCGGGTGGCGCTCGTCTGCGCCGCACAGCAAGCGGTAACTCTCCATCAAGCCGACATCGGCCGTCGGAAACGCGTCGAGGTCGCCCGTCGTGTACATCAGGAAGAGTTCAGCTGACCACGGACCAATCCCTTTCATCGCCGTCAAGGCCGCGATGGCGTCTTCGCGGGGCATGGCCTGCAGGTCCTCAAAGCGCAAGGAGCCGGCATCGGCGGCCTCGGCAATGGCTTTCAGGTAGCGCGCCTTGGGCCGCGACAGGCCAGCGCCGCACAGGTCGGCTTCGCCCATGGCCAGGATGGCGGCCGGGGTCATGGTCTCGGCCCGCGCCAGCACACGCGACCAGATAGCTGCACCGGCCGTGGTCGAAATCTGCTGGTAGGCAATCATGCGGGCCAGGGTCTCGAAGCCGCAGGGCGCCGCGCGCCAGGCCGGGACCCCGCGCTCCAGATAGGCGCGCGCAAGCGCATCGTCACGCTCGGCGAGCCACTCGCAGCCGGCCTGGATCGTGTCCCGGGCCGGCGCGCTCACAGGGCGTCTTCCAGTGGCAGGTCGAAGAGTTTGTTGCCAAGGAAGTAGACCCCGTCCCCGCGCAGGGTGGTCATGAAAAACCCACCATTGGCCGAGGCTGCCTCAAGCCCATCAATCGCCTGGCGCACATCATCGGTCAGGCGCCCCTCGGCGGCCAGGGCGGCGCGCAACTCGTCGGCACGCTCAATTCGAACACCCGCGCTGCCACGCAATTGCCCGGCTTCGCGCTTCAGGTCCGCCTTGGCGCCGAGGCTGGCCGGGCCCCATTCCAGCATCAGTTGCGGCACAACCAGGTCACCACCGCGTGACAGGGCCAGTCCGACTGACCGCGCCAGGTCGCCCGTCTCAGATAAGGCCGACACGCCACCGGCCAGTTCGGCGCGCAGGATGGACGGGCCGATGGTGCGCCCAAGCGGCACCAGGTCGTCGGGCGGGGTCTCGGCCAGTTCTATTCGCTGCCAGTGGGTTTCCAGTTGCAGCATGTCCGGAGCGCCCGGCGCGGGTCGAAGGTGCAGTTCAAAGGCGTCGATGTCGGCGACAGACGCGCCCGCTGCCCCGAGGCTGGCCTCATCGAGGGCCAGTGAGAACCGGGTGACCGAAGTGTCATCCCAGCTCAGGCTTGCGGCCGAACGACGCCCCAGAAGAATACGGAGGTTGTCACCGTCTCGCGGACTGAGGAAGACCGTGTTGCGACCGGGCGAGCGGGCAATGACGTGGTACCAGTCCCAGGGCTGCATGATCAGTTCGAGCCGGTCTGCCGACCATCTGGCACCCGGTGCGGGCTCGCCATAAACCGGCTCGTCCACAGTCAGCGCGAAACGAAACGGATAGCCACCCAACCGTTTGTCTGAATACTCCACCACCAGGCCCTCGGCACGCTGTTCGGCAACCCACTGGTCAATGCGGTTTTCAAGTATCCCGCGCGCCACGTACCAGTAGGCAGTGTAAAGCGCGACCAGAATGATGGCGATGGTGATCGGCACCCAGATCCAGGCGCCGGAACTTTTTCTTGCAGTCGCCATGTCAGGCAGCCTCCAGGTCCTTGAGGGTGCGCCTCTGGTGGCCGAGGCCCTCTTCCAGAAGGCGCGCCGAAGCGGGCTCGATCGCGCCTTCAAGGCGCCTCATCAGTTCCTTGCGCTCGAGGCCAGGTTCGATCGGGGCCAGAATCTCGAACACGATCACACCCGGTCTACGCACAAAACCGCGTGCCGGCCAGCACAGGCCCGAATTGGTGGCCACAGGGACGCAAGGCAGTTTAAGGCGCTTGTATAATGCGCCCGTCCCGGCAGCAAAATAGCCCGCCGTCACGCCAGGCGCATGGCGGGTGCCCTCAGGAAAGATCACGAACTGGCGGTTTTCAGCCGCGCGGGCCTCGGCCGCAGCCAGCATTTTCCTAATGGTCCTGCCGGCCCCGCCCCGGTCGATGGGGATCATGGCCGATTTCAGGGCATACCAGCCAAAGAACGGGTACCACAAAAGCTCACGCTTCATGGTGATCACCGGATCCTTCAGGATCAGGAAAGGGACAAAGACGTCCCACATGCACTGGTGCTTGGCGGCGTAGATGAATGCGCCCTCTGGCAGGTTTTCAGCGCCCCGCACTTCCGTGCGCACCCCGCAGATCGCCTGCAGGCCCCAGCGCACAAGTGCAGAATACCAGCGAAGACCGGCCATAATGGCGCTGCGCGGCATCAACAGGCTGGGCAGCCAGATGGTGCCCATCACGATAAGCAGGCCGTACATGTAGACAAGGAAGAAAACGGACCGGAGCGCATTCATGGGTGTCAGTTAGCGATGGAAAGCACCTGCGTCACCCGCCATTTAACCCACTCGGTCAAGGTGCCGCGAAACGAGGTCCAGTCGGAGAAGGCGCGGCTCGGGTTCACCTTCGTTGTGACGGGCACGTCGACGAAGGTCAGATCGCCTGCGCGGCTGGTGAGCAGCAGGCGTGCGCGCGGCAGGTGGTAGTCCGATGTCACCAGCGCGATGCGGCTGTAGCCATGGGCTTTCGCCCAGGCCGCCACTTCGTCGGCGTTTTCCTCTGTGGTGGTCGCCTCATAACCAATATCGATGCAGCATCCGTAGAGCTCGGCCGGCCCGCCGGCACGCGCGGCAACCTCGTCCCGGCTGATGCTAGGATTGACGCCCGATATCAGAAGCCGGTCACCAATACCGGCGTCAAGCAGCTCGACCGCGGCGCTGATGCGCAGGCCAGACCCGCCGGTCAGCGCCACCACGCCTTCAACGCCGCTCAGGTCACCTGCACGCGCCTCAGCAGCGCGATGGCGGAAGCCGTTATAGTCCAGCGCCAGGGCGACCAGCACGACAATCGCCACCCAACGCCATTTCAGTCCCCAGCCTCCGGCCATCAGAGCGTGTCTTTCAGGGACCGCATCACCGTCAGGCGCGCTGCGCCGCGCGCCGCCAGTGCCGCAACCACGGGTGTTGCAAGCAGAATGATCAGGTCGATCGGGTCGAGGCTCAGTTGCGGCAACAGCCCGCTGCGCCCGCCGCGGGACGAAGCGAAGGACAGGGCGAGCGCCACCGCGGCCAGGGAAAACAGTGCACCGACGGCGCCGGCCCGCAGCCCAAGCACCCAGAAGCGGCGCTCGAACAGGCGCGAGATGAAGCGGTCGGTGGCACCTGAGAGGTGTAGCACTTCTACGATATCCCGGCGCGCCAGCAGGGCGGCATGGGTGGCAAAGGCAATGACCGCAATGGCTGTGGCCACCAGCAAGGCAACGGCCGACAGCGCCACAAGTCGCACCACGCCCAGCGTGCGCCGCACATCGCCCGCCCATGTTTCATGGGCTTCGACCACCGCGTCGATCCCGACACCTGCCAGCCGCCGCTCCAGCTCGCCAGCCAGGTCATTGCGCGCCGGATCGGCCTCCACACTCAGTATCAGCGGCAGCGGCAGGCCCGCCGGCAGTCCGCCGCCGCCAAAGCTGGGGGCCAGCAGTGTTTCGATTTCATCTGCCGGCAGGACGCGGGCGTCTATCACGCCCTGCGCAGCGAGGATCACGTCGCGGGCCTCGTCTGCGCCGCGCCGGTCCTCACCCACAAGGCGCACGGTCATCTGGCCTTCCACTTCAGCCGTCCATCCACGCGCGGCGTCATAGCTGGAACGCGCCGACAGGGCCGCCAGCGCCGCCAGGAAACACAGGGCGCTGACAACGAAGAACAGGGCCGCTTCGCGCGCATCCTGTTGCGGCAGGAGGGGTGTGTGGCTCTGGCTCATGCGGTGGCGGCTCCAAATTCGACATCCCGTACAAGCAGGCCATGCTGGAGGCGCAGGACGGGTGCATCCACCTTGCGGATCAGGTCCAGGTCATGGGTCGCGATCAGAACGGTCGTGTCCAGGCGCCGGTTCAGTTCGATGAACAGGCGCATCAGTCGCTCGCCCATGTCGGGATCGACATTGCCCGTCGGTTCATCGGCGATCAGCAAGTCGGGCTTGTTGACGAGTGCACGGGCAATGGCAACGCGTTGCTGTTCCCCGCCCGACAATTGCGGGGGACGCGCATCAAGGCGCGCGCCAAGCCCGACCCAGCGCAGGAGTTCCTCCACATCCGGGCGGTAATCGCCCTCGCGCTGTCCGGCGACCCGCAAGGGCAGCGCGGCGTTTTCATAGGCCGTCAGGTGTTCCAGCAGGCGGAATTCCTGGAAAACAACCCCGATCCGCCGCCGCATGGCCGCCAGCGACTTGCGATCCAGCGCCTGGGTGCGACGCCCGAAGAGCGAGACTTCCCCGCGCGAAGGACGCAGCGCGAGGTAGAGCAGTTTGAGCAGGCTGGTTTTTCCGGCACCGGACGGACCGGTCAGGCAGGTGAACGATCCCGGCGCGAGAGTCAGGTCGATTCCCGACAGCACTTCCTCGCTGGAATCGTAGCGCAGGGCCACATTGTCCATTCGAACCGCAAAGTCGGTGATCATATCTGGCTTGCGCTCATTCATTGTTGGCGAGATACACCCTAGGTTCACCTAAATGCACGTTAACAGAACATTGAGTCCAATCGGTGAAATAGCCACCCATGATCGTCACATGCCCTGCTTGCGATAATTCCTACTTTGTCGATGACAGCACACTCGGCGAGACCGGAGCACAGCTGACCTGCATTTCCTGCGGCCATGCCTGGTTCGAACGGGTCGAAGGCCTGCCAGCCAGTGATGAAGCGCTCGCGCGCGGTGCCCATGAACGCTACCTTGAGGCGGTTCGCCTGCGCAGCAAGCGGCGCTCGCGGGCGGCTGCCGCCAGTGCCTGGGCGCTTGTGGGCCTTGTCTTCGCCGGCGGCGTATCCGCAGCAATTGTCCTTCGCGACGATGTGGTGCGCGTGTGGCCGCAGTCGGCCACGGCATTCGAACGGGCGGGACTGGAGGTCAACCGGTTCGGCGTGGACTTCGAGAACATCGAGCGCTCGCGCCAACTGCGCGGCACACTGCCGATCCTCACGGTGGCCGCCGATGTGCGCAACGTGACCGAAACTCCCCAGGCCGCCCCGCGTGTGCGCGTCGGCCTGCTTGACGATTTCGGCCGCGAAATCGCGCACATGTTTGCCGACGTCGCGCCAGATGTCATCGCCCCAGGCGAGGCCGGGGAATTCAGCGCCGTACTGGAAAATCCGCCAGCTGATTCCTATAGCCTCGATCTGAGGTTTGTTCCAAGGGATGCTGGCGACGAGACGCACTCGCAACTGGCCGGAAGCCAGCCGTGAGCGAGGATCTCTCCAAGCTGACGACACTGGTGGACGAGGCCACGCTCGCGCGGGAAATCGACGGTCTGGCCGGGCGCCTCGCCCCGCACCTGACCGGGGAATGGACCGTCGTGTCGATCCTGATCGGGGCAGTTCCGTTTACCACCGACCTGATGAAAGCCCTGGCCAGGCTGGGCGTGCACCCAGTCCTCGACGCGCTGTGGCTGGAGAGCTATCGCGACGCCCGGGAAAGCTCCGGCCGGGTGGTGGTGCGCGCAGACCTGTCGCGGCCCGTCGCAGGGCGCGGTGTTCTGATCTTGGATGATGTTTTCGACACCGGTCGAACGCTTGAATTTGCCCGCGGCCATATGGAGGCCAAGGGCGCGCGCAGTGTGCTGACCTGCGCGCTGGCGCGAAAACCATGGGCGCCCGAAAACGGCTGCGATTTCCATGCGATCGACACGCCGGGCCGCTTTCTTGTCGGCTATGGCATGGACGTGAAAGGCCGCTATCGGGGCCTTCCCTTCATCGGAGCACTGGACTGATGGGCAAGCAAACCCTCGCCGCTGTCACCATTGTCGTGCCAGATTATGACGTAGCCCTGGCTTATTATACGGGCGTGCTCGGCTTCGACCTGGTCGAGGACAGCGATCTTGGCGGTGGCAAGCGCTGGGTCCTTGTTGCGCCAAAGGGCAGCCAGGCCTGCCGACTCCTCCTGGCGCGCGCGACGAGCGAGGCCCAGGAAGCCGCCATCGGGAACCAGACCGGCGGGCGGGTCGGCTTCTTCCTCTACACCGATGATTTCGAGGGTGACTATGCCGCCTACAGCGATGCCGGCGTCGACTTCCAGGAAGAACCGCGCGATGAGCCCTATGGCCGGGTCGTGGTGTTCCGCGACCCCTTCGGCAATCTCTGGGACTTCATCGAGCCGAAAGGGGTTTAGGCCGCTTCCCGCCTCGAGGCCTCGGCCTTCTGGAGCCAGGCGAGGATGTCAGCGGTGACCTTTTCCGTACCTGGCTCATCGACGATCCAGTGGGCGTTGTCCGGATATTCGATGAAGTCACCCGCCACTTCCGCGCGGGCATACTTCGCGGCCACCTTTCGCACCGCTTTGGGGATCGTGGCGCGGTCCTTGCCGGCGCTGATGGTCAGCGTCGGAATGGCCACACGGCTTTCATCAATCGGTTCGGGGTCGGAGAGGTCGACATAAACCTTCCCGCTGTCAAATCGCGCCCCGGCATAGATCTCACTGTGGCGGGCCGGGTCGACGGCGTTCAGAACGCCCCAGGAAAAGCCCTTGGGACCCACCTTCACCGGCGTCTTCGGCAGGTTTTTCCGCCCAATCGACAGGAGAACCGCAAAGGTGCGGAAGACTTTCAGGCTAAAAACCGTGCAGCCCTTGGGCTGGGCCGGCGTGAGAAAGATCGCAGACGAGACCACACCGCGGGCCGCCAGGTGCTGGGCGATCAGCCCGCCCATGGAATGGCCCATGACGGCGGGCGGCGCACCGGTTTGTTCCTCCAGCCGCCGAGCCGCCCCTTCCATCGCCTCAATGTAATCGGCAAGGCGCAGGTCACACAGCGTGGCTGGGGGATTTGCCAGTGTGCGCTGGTCGGGGAAGAGCGTTGGCGCTTCGACCTGGTAGCCAGCCACTTCCAGCTGGGGGCGCATGCGGTCCCAGACGTCTCCGCCACACCCAACGCCATGTATCAGCAAGAGGCTCCTGGCCATGCTGTCCTCCTTCCTTTTTTTCAGACTTGTCTTGAGACCCCACGCGCAGACCCCGCCCGGGGCCACCGCGCCTCAGCTCAGGGCAAGCACAATGGCGCGAAGCAGGGAGTCCTTGCGCTTTTCCATGTCGGGAAGCTGTTCAAAGGGGACGATCATCGGGTGGGTCTTCTTCTTCTCGTCCTTTGTCTCGCCGTAGACCCAGCCATCGCGCTTTTTCTGTTCCATCCACTGGTCGTGCTGTTTGAGGTCATCGGCGCCCGGATGGGCCAGCACAAATTCGACACTCTCATAGGTCGATTCCTTCATCCAGCGCGGCGCACGGCTCCAATGCGGCATCTTCTGGCCATGGGCCACGGCCCAGGCGCGAAGGGCTTCATGCACAGTTCGCGCGATCGCTTCCCGGCGGTGAGATTCGGGCTGCTTCATGACACACTCCTCCAGTCGGCCAGCGTCTGTAGCATGGTTCCATCGAGCAGGACGCCGGAATTGTTCCGTGAGCCCACCGAGTCCGCCGCGCCGCCTATGCCATAGGCGTGCACAGCAACAACACGGGCGGCCCCATTGTTATCGAGCACAAAGACCGGCGCGCCGCTCTGCCCGGCAAACGTGTCGGCCGGGTAGAAGATCTGGCGAGGGTTCACCGCAGCGATGGGCGTTGCATGGTGCCACATCTCGGCGGCGCGCTGGGGCGCACGGCCGGGCGCTGCGGAAACCTTGTCGCCGGGATAGCCCGTCACATGCGCCCAACGACGCTCAAGCTGGTCAGGTGGCGGAGCGCCAAGTGTGAACCAGCCGAGCGTGTCCCCGATATCGTCATCGAGATGGATGGCGCCGATGTCAAAGAGCGGGTCCTGCAATTCGCTCCAGCGCGGGTGGACCGAATACCGGTTGCCCGTCAGGGGGCCGAACCTGGCCTTGAAGGGCTCTATGTCGCCGTCGCGCGCCGGGCGGATTTCAATGCGCTCAATCGCCGGAGCGCCCGCCATATGCAGGCAATGGCCCGCTGTGACGAGCGTGCGCCGGCCGATCAGGAAACCGGTCCCGTAATTGGTAAAGCCTCCATTCTGGCGGATCACGAGGGAACAGATCATGCGGAAGGGGTCTGCATCGGTGTGATGGACCTGGGTCCGGTTGTCGTCGCCAATCACGGTTTCAAAGCCGCCACCAGCCATCCGGAAGGCTTCCAGGTCTTCACCCTCGAAGAAGCCTGAACGCAGATAGTGCCGTCGCACCGACTCCTCGTCCCGGCTGAGCTTCAGGTGCTTGCCTGGAATGCCGATCACATTGGTTGGCTTGGGCGATGCGCTGGCCGCCCCTGGATGGGCCGTGGCCGCCGGGTCTCCCACCGGCTGGCCCAGTATCTGTTTTGAGACGTGGATGATCGCATCGCTGGTGGTGCGCGCCCTGGCCTGCAGGGCTTTCCTCGTGCCGTCGAAGAACTCCTCGCCTGGCTGCATGTCGGCCTCGATGGCAGCACGGATGGATGCGATCCAGATCCCCTCATTGGCTTCGTAATGGCCCTCCTTGGGCGGCAGTCGCGGTGTATCCGGGCGCCCGCGATGGTGGATGCCGACGAGCTTCCATGTGCCCGCCTCGAAGATCGGGCTGCCCGAACTGCCGGGCTCGGTGGGCGTGCGATAGTGCAGTCGGACCGGTCGGCCATCCAGCTGGAGGGGCGGACGCAGGGGCGTTTCCGGATCAATCGCATCATGGTCGAGCAGGCGCTGATCGCCAAACGACAAGGACAGCTTCCCGCCCTTGGGAAAGCCGAGGATCTTCACGTGCATCTTCGTGCCGTCATTGCCCACGCCGCGGCGATTGGGCAGGTACTCGCTGACATTTTTTCGCACCAGCGGGAGCACGTGGGACGGCAGGGCGCTGGCCGGGCGCAGGACGGCGGTGTCGTGCTCGGTTCGGCTACGCTCCCAAAGCACTTCGGCGAACTCGACCGTGTGGCTGACTTCCTTCTCGTCGAACGGGTCCAGATCGACAAAGACAGCCCGGCAACGCTGGAACGAGGCCGAAAGCATGCCGTCGCCACCGGCCGCGACATGGTGATTCGTCACGATCAGGGTCTGGCCTTTCCAGGCGTCGTGCAGGACCTCCCCATCGATCACGAAACCGCTGCCGATCCGGCGCCAGCCGCCCTCATGGACCGTCTCGATCGCGCAGACAGAACGCGCCCGGTAGGTTGGCGCCATCATCGCCTCTAGGTCCATTATCTGGCCGGCCTCGCCGGGTGCGCCCACGCCACCCGATTTCTCGAAGAAAGCCTGGAAGCCAACCGGTGTCTCATCATCCCTGGAGGCGGCGGTCTCCAGGTCGGTCTCCAGAAGCCGGGTCTCCAGCACGCTCATATCGACCGTGTTGCCATCAAGGCCCTCGTCATCTTCGGTGGCATTGGTGGACTCCATGGTCAGGAGCGCTGCCTTCAGGACCCGCACAATGGCCCCGCGCTCATTGCGCTCCTCGCCGGAAAACCCCCACACCTCCTCCAGCTGGCGCAGGGAGGAGTTCAGCGCGAACGCCTGGCGGTCGGGATGGGCGGCATAGGCACCATAACACTGGGCGGCGTCCTTCATCATGTCCATCGCAATGAAGGCCTCTCCGCAGGTCGCCAGGGTCCACACGCTTCCCGGTTGCGAGCCCTCGCCCAGCGCGGCCATGAGTTCGTCGCTGTGGATCTGCAACACATGGCTCGCAATCTGGCGGGCGTCCTCCTCGCGCGCCCAGGCCGCGCCATCGGGATGGACGTCCCGGTCCCGCGCAGCCCTGTGGATCAGGGCGGCGGCATTGATCGCCTGGTAGGTGGTGTGCTCGTCCTGGCTGCGCTCCCACACCGCCAGATAGGCATTGGCGGCATCCTTCAGGTCTGCCGGATCGCCCACGCGCCCGGCCAGCGCCGCGTCGATGTAGCGTTGCTTGTGCGCCCGTCCGATATTGCCCATGGCCTTGCCCCAGAGCCCCGGATTCTTCGCCGCATCGCTGTCACAGATTTCAGCCAGCTTACGGGCCTGGCGCACCGCTTCGCTGAGGCGGCCAAGCTCGATCAGCGCCTGGATTTCAAACTGGTGCAGGGTGGGCGTGAGCATGTCCTTGCGTCGGGCCAGCAGGCAAAGGACGAAAAGAAGGCCAAAGGTGCGCTTGTCCTGCAGCGTCCTGGCCATCGCTTCAAGCTCACGCACCCCGTCAGCGCCCAGGTCGACGGCCTCTTCAACCAGGTCGGTCACCCGCTCGATGATGTCGAGCCTCTGGGCGTCGCGGCCAATTTCCATGACCTTCTTGCGCGCCGCGCGGAACTCCGCGAGGTCTGCTGTCGGCAGGACGGGTGTCTGGGTCATGGCTGTACTCCTGGTGCAGCGAGGGCAAAAGCAGGCGCCATGGTGGCGCCAAGTGGCAGGGGTGGCAGGTCCAGGGCACTTTCTTGCCCGCTCTGCCATTGGAGGGCAATCTGGCGAACACGCTCGACCCGGTTGCGCCAGCCCGCCCGGAAGCTCTCCAGGCGCGGATTGCGCCGCATGATGAGTTCATAATAATCCCAGCGCGCATCGAGGGCGTGGTTGATGAGCCGCACCGGGTCCGTGCGTTCGATGGCGGCGCGGGTGCTCGGTCCGAACTGGCCATCCTGCTCCACAACGGGCAGGCCGGCGCCGCGCTGGACAAACTTCATCGGATTGACGGGGCTGTGGTTCACAGTGGCGTCGAACAGGACCAGCGCGACGGCATCACTGGGCATTTCGTGGCAGTCATAGGCGCGCCAGTATCCTTCGAAATAGATCTGCTGGACTTCGGCCTCGGTGATATTGCGCACATCCGTGGTCGGCTTGCCCTTGGACTGGCGCCAGACATCATAGGTGCGTTGGGTCACGCCCATATTGGTCGAGCCGCCGGGGTCGTCGGGGTGGCTCACATATCCGCCTTCATTGATACGCATCACGCTGTGGCAGCGGTGGAAACTGGCCCACTCATCGCGCACCGCATTCACAACGGGCGACGCCTTTGCCTTGATCTCCTCCACGGCCTCGGACAGCACCTGAATGGCCGTGCCAAGGCGGCGGGCGAGGCCAAAGCTTTCGGCATTGTTCAGCAACGGCCCCAGTTTCAGTTTCGCAGCCTGGAAGATTCGCGCGCTGTCAGCCGGCACAAGGTCTGGTGACAAGTAGAGTGCGCGGCGGAAATTCTCCAGCGCGCCAGCGGTCTCGTGGGTGGTGATCTGGTGCTCCAGGGCACGCCAGGCCGCGTTCAGTTCCGGCACGCTGCCCCAGTCGGGCCGGGTGGCTTCCGCTCGCAGTTCGAACACCACATAGGGCGCATCGTCATAGGCGTTGCCTTTTCGCGTGAGGATTTCAGTGTCCCTGGGGTCAAAGATCAGGTCGCCGGGGACGTCTTCCTCGGCAATGAGAGCGTAAAGACCGGCCTGGGGCGCGCCGGTTTCGTCGAAAAGCTGTCGCAGGTTGAAGTCCATGAGGGCGAAGCGCTGCATGCCCTTGCGCTCGCCGAGGTGGTCGAAAGCCCGGCGGATCGTGCTGGCGACATCTATGGCATTGGCCGCCAGGCCGAGCGCCGGCGAGGTGGCCGACACGAACTGGCCCGCCGGGGACTTGGCCACGGCTTCCAGCATGCCTAGCGTGTCGGCCAGAAGGTCCTTCTCCAGTATGCCCCCGAAGCCGAGCTGCACGGGCCCCTCCCCGCGATACACCATGCGAGGCGTCAGTTGGCGGTCGACCAGGAGCACACGGTCCAGGCGCGAAAAGCTCTCGGCCTGCATGGGGGCGGGCGCGGAAAAGCTTTCGGCCTGCGGGCCGATCGGGGCACCTACCTGGCTGCCGGCCTGGGCGCTCGCGCCGGCCAGGAGGGCATCCTCCACCGCCGGGGCGAAGACGCCGGCGAGGCGCGTTTGCGCATCAAAATTGGTCTGGCCCAGAACACCGAAGACATAGGGCCCATACTTGGAGAGGTTCACCCGGCCCTTCTTCAGGCTCACCCTGCGGATCGCCAGGGAAATGTAGCTTTCATGCACACGGAACCGGCGCGGAATGGTCCGATTGAAGCGCACCAGCGCGTGGCCATTGCCCCTGACAATGATCTCAGACGCCTCCATCGCCGGCCTCCGTGGCTTGCGGTGCAGGCGCGCCGGGCAGCATGCCCAGCCGTTTCAGAAGGGAGATGTCCGTCGGGCGGGCAATCGCCCTCGGCGCGAAGGGGCGCCGCACGACAAGATCGGAGTCCTTGTCGCGCAGTGTCACGAAGAGCGACTTGATGTACTCGATGTTGTAGCCTTGGGAGCCGGTGTCGAGATCATCGAAGTCGACCAGTCCCGGGTGCTGCCGGCGCCCCGGGTCCTTCACAGGTCCCCAGCGATAGCCTTTCAGGCGACGCTCCGCGCACCATCGCGCGTGTTCCAGCCTTGCCAGCATCATCAGCAGGGGGATTTCCTTGTTGAAATCGGGAATGTCGGCCAGCCGCGGCAGATTGTTCAGCGTTGCGGCCGTATCGCTGGACTGGGCCGCCGCATACCATTCGCCGAGATCATAGCCGGCCGCATGCAACAACGCCGCCGTATACGCCGATGCTGACCGGGAGGAGTAGCGCTGCCATTCGGTCAGGTCACGCCACAGGGTGGGGCGCTCGCCCGACTTGGCATAGAGGCGGCGATGGGTGTCGTGTATGTCGAAGGCATGGGCGTCGGGCTCTTCGTCGAAGAGCCGGGCCGCACTGACCATTTCGCTCCAGGCCCCGAATGAGAGGATGGGCATCCGGTCCTCGGCAAGCGCCTTGCTGGCCAGCGCCGTCCGCTTCAGTTCATCAATCCGGATGATGCTGCTCGCGCGGCTATAGGCAAAGATCGGGAAAGCAAGGGCGGCATAGGCCGCTGCGCCCTCATCTGTCTCATCACACGCCTGGACGAGATGGGTGCGCAGCTCCGAGGCCGCGAGCCGCGACTGGTTCGCCCCCCCGCTGGTGACATAGGCCGCGGTGACCTCGTGGCGGGCCAGGTGTGCCAGCAAGTCTTGCCAGACACCGGCGTCGGCGTTCTCTGCTGCGATGCTGAAGAAATGCCCGTCGAACACCTCGCTATGTCCTGGCACCCGGGCGGTGAAACGCGTCCAGGCCGCCGCCGAGCGGTCGATGACCGTCACCCGCTGGCGGGCGTGCAGGTGTGTTCGCTGGCTTTCGCAGATCTCCGTCAGAATGGCCTCGCCCAGTTCGCCAAGGCCAAGGATCAGCACATGCTGGGGCTTTTCGCCGGCCAGCTGGAAGAGCGGCACATTGCCCAGCATCGCGCGGGCGGCGGTGCGCGCCTCCGTGATCACTTCGCCGACACTGTCCAGTCCGCCCCGGCGCGAGTCAGCGCCAAGTCCGCGCAGCGGATCGATCAGCTTGGCGGCCTCATCGGGATAGGCGTTCCAGCGGTCGCTCACAATGGCAAAGAAATGCGGTCCCTCTAGCGGCTCGCCCGTGGCGCCCGCTTCGCTTGCGAATATCTTCTTCGCACGCAGCATTTCGCTGGTTGCCGTGAATGTGCGGGAGTCTTCCGCCAGCGACACGAGCACCGACCGGGCTTTGTCGGCTGCCGTCGCCTTGACCATGGCCTCGCCGTCGCCGCTTTCCTGAATCCGTGTCAGCCGGTCGAACACGCCCGGGCTCGAAGTGGTGCTTGCCCACACCACGCCATGGTGTTTCGAAGCCTCCTCGGCCGCTGCGCGCGCAAAGGGCGTGTCGCCAATCACCACGACGTGCCCGGACTTGCCCTGGGCGCGCCAGCGCGTGAAGCGTTCAGAGAACAATCCCTGATAGGCCTTCAGAAGCAGCAGAGAGAATGTGAGGGTGCCGATCCACCGTGCGCCATTCAGAAGGTGCCTGGCCGGCGCCTCAATCCCCTCGCCGGCGAACGATCCACTGTAATCACCGCTCAGTGTGTTGACGCTCAATGCCCTGTAAAATGCGAGCTGGGCCCGGTCTCCTAGGTTCACCCCGAGTTCGGGCACCAGCATCCAGCCAAGCAGGGCCAGCAGGAAAGCAACCACGCCCAGCCCGAGGACAAACAGGATCGGAACGTCCCATATCGGGCTCCAGAACCATTTCCGTTTCGGGCTCATGGCGCCACCCGGCAAGGGGATGGCTGTTTTCTCGTGTTGCCGCTCGCCATCTTGCTCCCCTGCGGTCGGGCCCCCTTTACCGCTTGTTTACAAGGCGACATCGGGGCGCGGGAGTCAATTCATCCCGTCAGGCGAGTTCCGGGCCGAGCAGTGTCACGGCGAAGTGTCCGCGCGGGTCCTGCCAGGTCTCTTCACGCGCCCAGCCGGTGCCCTCCAGCAGCGTGTCCAGAACTGGCAATTCGAATTTGCGACTGATCTCGGTGTGGATCGTTTCCGCCTGCCCGAATGAAAACCTCTGACCGCACAGGGTGACATCGCCTGGCCGGCGCGCAACGATGTGCATCTCGACCCGGCTTTCGGCCTCGTTCCAGCGCGCTTCATGGCGGAAACTTTCCAGGTCGAAATCTGCGCCGAGTTCGCGGTTGATCCTGGCCAGCAGGTTCAGGTTGAACTCAGCCGTCACGCCTGAACGGTCATCATAGGCCGGAATGAGAATGCTCGGGTCCTTCTTGAGGTCGAGGCCCAGTATGAACCGGGCATCAGGGCCGAGCGTGGCGCGCGCTGTACTGAAAAACGCCCTGATCTGGTCATTGTCCAGGTTGCCGATGGTGGAGCCCGGGAAGAACCCCACCCGCTGGTCCTCGCGACCCGGCGCGCCCGATAGGTCCAGTGTGCTGGTGAAGTCTCCCACGATCGGATGCACGTCCAGGCCGGGATAGTCCCGCGCCAGCAGCTCTGCGGCCTCGCGCAGGAACCGGCCTGAAATGTCGATGGGCACATAGCCGGCCAGGGCCGGAAGGGCGTCGAGCAGGATGCGCGTCTTCACCAGGGCGCCCGCGCCATATTCCACCAGCACAACGCCCTCGCCCAGAGCGCCTGCAATCTCAGCGGACTGGTCATGGAAAATCGCTGTTTCCGTACGTGTGGGGTAGTATTCTTCCAGCTCGGTGATCTGCTCGAACAGCTCCGAGCCGCGCAGGTCATAGAGCCAGCGCGAGGGTATAGCCTTTTGCGGGCGCGACAGGCCGGCCAGGACATCGCGTCCAAACTCGGACTGGCAGGGATCATCTTCAGGGGTCATCTTGTTTCGCCAGCCTAGGACCGGACGTCGCGCGCCAGGCGCAGGCCTGAGAACTGCCAGCGCTTTTCCGGCTGGAAGAAATTGCGGTAGCTGGCCCGCATATGGCCATCCGGCGTCACACAGGAGCCGCCCCGAAGCACCATCTGGCCGCTCATGAACTTGCCATTGTACTCGCCAACGGTGCCTGCCAGCGGCCTGAAGCCGGGATAGGGAAGGAACGCACTTGCGGTCCACTCCCAGACATCGCCGTACAGCCCCTGCAGACAATCGGCAGCGCGTTGTGGGCGCGGTCGCAGGCGGCCCGATCCAGCCGTGTTGCCTTCAATGCAAGCCCCCTTAGCGGCCACCTCCCACTCCGCCTCGGTCGGCAGGCGCGCACCTGCCCAGCTGGCAAACGCGTCGGCCTCGTAATAGCTGACATGGCAGACCGGCGCATCGGGATCGACCGGCTGGGAGCCGCGCAGGGTCACCGACCACCATTCGCCATCCCGGTTCTCCCAGTAAAGCGGCGCGCCCCAGTTCTCCTCACGGGCCCGCGCATAACCGTCCGAGAGCCACAGTGAAGGCGTCGTGTAGCCGCCATCCTCCATGAACTCGATCCATTCACCCGCCGTCACGGCGCGGTTGGCAATCTCGAAATCGCGCAGCAGGGCCGGATGGCGCGGGCCTTCGCAGTCAAAGCTGAAGCCACTGGCGTCTGCCCCGATTTGGTGGATGCCACCCTCGAAGGCGGTCCAGCAAAGCGGGCCAAGGGAATCCTCGGAAACCGCGAGGGGTTCGCTCTTGCGGTAGGCGGGGCGCAGGGGGTTCTGGGCGAACAGGTGCAGTATGTCGGTCAGCAGGAGTTCCTGATGCTGTTGTTCATGGTGCAGGCCCAGCACGATCAGGGCACGGAGGTCTTCGCCTGGCTGGGCAAGAAGGGCGTCCATGGCCGCATCGACATGGGCCCGGTAGTCACGCACCTCCCGCAGGCCTGGTCGGGTCAGCATGCCCCGGCGCGGCCTCGCATGGCGGGGCCCTGCGCCTTCGTAATAAGAATTGAACAGGAATGCGAACTGGTCATCGAAGACGCGATAGTCAGGCACATGGGGATCGAGAATGAAGGTTTCGAAAAACCAGGTGGTATGGGCCAGGTGCCATTTCGCAGGGCTGGCATCGTCCATGGACTGGACGGTCGCGTCCGCGTCACTCAGGCCCGCCGCAAGCGCGAGGGACTGGCCGCGAACGGTTTCATAGGCTTCTGACAGACTGGTTCCAGCCGGCAGGCCTTCGACTTTAAGGTGGTTCATTGCCGCCTCCCTTACGAATTGAGGTAGTCCTTGTGGCGGACAATCTCCACCCCGTCCGGCGTAACAGTTTTGCAACGCAGACCGTCGGCAATGGTTTCAGGCGGGCCGAAAGCTGGCGCTTGCCGACGGTGCGTTCTAAGCAAGATTGTCGGGTAAGCGGGCAGGGCCAATGCGGCGAGGATCAGGACATTGAACAACATCACACTTCACAAGGGCGACCTTCCCGGCGGCCTGGATCTCGGCAGGATCATCGCGGTCGATACAGAGGCCATGGGGCTGAAACCGGGCCGCGACGCCTTGTGTGTGGTCCAGTTGTCATCGGGTGACGGCACCGCGCACCTGGTCCAGCTCTCGCGCGATTTCGACTGCCCCAACCTCAAGCGGCTGCTCGCTGACACGGGTGTCCTGAAGATTTTTCATTTCGCCCGGTTCGACGTGGCGATGATGAAAAAGTGGCTGGATGTCGACTGCGCGCCTGTCTGGTGCACGAAGATCGCCTCCAAGCTGGCGCGGACCTATACCGACCAGCACGGACTGAAACACGTGGCCAAGGAAGTTGCCGGCGTGGATGTCTCGAAAGCCCAGCAAAGCTCCGACTGGGGCCGCGAGGAGCTAAGCCAGCCCCAGATGGAATATGCCGCCTCAGATGTCCTGCACCTGCATGCCATCCGCGAGGGCTTGCTGGCGATGCTGGAGCGCGAAGGCCGGCTGGAGCTGGCCGAGGCCTGTTTCGATTTCCTGCCCGTGCGCGCCGCTCTCGACCTTGCGGGCTGGGAAGACAGCGACATCTTCTCCCACGCAAGCTGAGCCGTGCCACCCGGGAGCGCTGTGAACATCGGCGCTTCCTTGCAGCTGCGCCCTGAGATAAACACATCCTTGGGCCATGGTGGCATCAAGGCACACCAGCAGGCACCAGAGAGAGTGTATGAGTATCGACGCGGCCACTGAATCGGAATTCGTCTGGACGCCGCGCCGCCAGGTAACGCTGGCGCAGACCCAGCGCCGCTCGAACCTGGTTCGCCTGATGCGTCTCGCCTTCACAGCGGGTGCGGCGGTCTCGGTCGGGCTGTTGGCCGGGCCGGTGATCGCAAACGCCGTCTCAGGCCTCGCTGATGAGCGCCGCTCCTTTGGCAGCGAGGAAATCGTCACCATGATCAATCCGCGCTTTTCAGGCCGCGACGAAACCGGCGCCGCTTTCGTGATCACGGCAGACACCGCCCAGAGACGCCGGATGGATGAGGATGTGATCGACCTGACCAATCCGAAAATGGTCGATGAGACAGGCAGCCAGGTCACGGCGCCGGAGGGCACCTATGACCGCAACAGCCAGACCCTCGATCTCTTCAGGGACGTGCAGGTGACAGACCAGGCGGGTTACCGTTTTCGCTCCACCAGCGCGCGCTTCTATGTCCTTGAAGGGCGCATTGAGGGAATTGAGCCCCTTTACGGCACCGGACCCCTCGGCGACATCCGCTCGAACGGCTATGAGATCACCGAGGACGGCGATGTCATCACCTTCACAGGCAATGTAGAGATGGTGTTTGAGCCCAACGCGCCACGCCCGTCCGACGAGACAGCCGAACGCGCAGACCCAGCAACGAGCGAAAACCCGGAGAGCGATGGTGAAAATGGTTAGGCAAATGTCGAAACGCAGCGCAATGGCCCTCGCCATGGCGGCGCTCATGGCCGCTCCCGCAACCGCCCAGCTTTCTGCCGAAGGCGGGCCGATCCGGGTCAATGCCGACACCTCCCAGATCCTCGAGCGAGACCGCAGGGTATTGGTGATCGGGAATGTGGACATCATCCAGGGCGATGCCCGCCTGCGCGCCGATAAGGTGACACTGTTCTATGGTGCCAGAGATGCCGGGAGCGGAGGCATAGGCGGCAGTTTTGGCGAGATCGAACGCATGCGGGCCGAAGGCGACGTCTTCTATGTGACGCCAGACCTGAAAGCGCGCGGCGATGTCGGCGTTTACAATGCCAGGGACGAAACCATCACCCTCAGGGGCGAGGAAGTGGTGCTGATCCGCGGCGAGGACGTTGCCACGGGCTGCGAACTGCTGCTCAGGGTCGCGCAGGGCCAGTCGACGCTTCGCGGCTGCGATGGCCGCGTGCAGATCGTGATCATCCCCGAAGAGGGTGGAAACTAACTCGCGTGTCAGGAGAATTCATCGTCTGACGCTAAATCGATTTTAATCATGGGCCGCTAAGCCAGCCTTCAGGGACGCGGTGCCATGAGCGCCGTATGAGGAGCTGACCCATGTATGATCCTGCCGAAGGCCTGTTTGTAGAAGGACTCCAAAAGTCCTTTGGCAAGCGCCAGGTGGTGCGCGATGTCTCCCTGTCGCTCCAGCGCGGCGAGATTGTCGGCCTGCTGGGCCCCAACGGTGCGGGCAAGACGACCTGTTTCTACATGATCATGGGCCTGATCGCGGCCGATGGCGGGAAGATCACAATCGACGGCGCGGACGTCACCAACCTGCCCATGTACCAGCGCGCCCGTCTCGGCATGGGCTATCTGCCCCAGGAAGTGTCCATCTTCCGGGGCATGAGCGTTTTCGAGAACGTCATGTCCGTGGTCGAATTGTTCGAGAAGGGGCGCGCCGAACGCAGGCAGCAAGTCGAAACCCTGCTGGCCGAGCTCCACATCGAACACCTGGCCGACCAGTCCTCGACCTCGCTATCGGGTGGCGAGCGCCGCCGCGTCGAGATTGCCAGGGCGCTCGCCTCACGGCCCAGCTTCATGCTCCTGGACGAGCCGTTCACGGGCATCGACCCGCTTGCCATCTCCGATATCTCCGATCTTGTCCGTTACCTGAAGAAGCGCGGCCTTGGTGTCCTGATCACGGACCATCAGGTGCGTGAAACCCTTGAAATCGTCGACCGAGCCTACGTGATGTACGATGGCGAAGTCCTGTTTGATGGCCCACCGGACATGGTGCTGCGCAACGAGGAAGTGCGCCGCGTCTATCTGGGGGACCGGTTCGCCGCCTAGGAAGATCACGTCCCATGTCCATTCGGCAACGCCTCGACCTGCGCCAGAGCCAATCCCTGGTGATGACGCCCCAGCTGCAGCAAGCCATCAAGCTGTTGCAGCTGTCGAACATCGAACTGGCCGAATTCGTCGAAGCCGAGATCGAGAAGAACCCCCTGCTCCAGCGCGGCGAGGGAGAGGGAGCGGGCGATACCAATCCGGACACCGGCAACACCCCGTCCAGTCGCGAGAGCCTGACCTTGGACGACACCAGCGGCCTGAACGAAGCGCGCGAGGCGCTTGATGCGCCCTCCGAAGACGTGTTCGAGGCCGGGACGGGTTCTGACGCACCGGAACCGGCGGCGTCCGGGCCGAGCGCTTCGACCGACTGGTCCAAGGCCGGCAGCGGCAAGGCCGGGGGTGAAGACTTCGACTTCGAGGGGTCGGTCTCCAGTGAGGTGTCGCTCAACCAGCACCTCCACAACCAGCTCAACCTCTCCAGTCTCGACACGGCCGACCGGCTGATTGCCGCCCGGCTGATCGACGACACCGACGAGAGCGGATACTGCCGCGCGGACCTGGACGAAACGGCTGAGGCGCTTGGCGCAGCGGTGACCGAGGTCGAGCGCGTGCTCAGCGTCTGCCAGACCTTTGATCCGACCGGTGTCATGGCCCGGTCGATTCCGGAATGCATGGCGCTCCAACTGAAGGAACGCGATCGCTACGACCCGGCCATGCAGGCCCTGATCGAAAACCTCGACCTCGTGGCCAAACATGACATCAAGCGGTTGAAGGAGATATGCGGCGTCGACCAGGCCGACATCCTCGACATGATGTCTGAGCTTCGTGCGCTGACGCCGAGACCAGGCGCGAGCTTTGCCAGCGATACGGCCGTCGCCGTGGCGCCGGATGTTTTTGTCCGCGAACTACCCAGCGGCATGTTTGCCGTGGAACTGAACAGTGAGACCCTGCCCAGGGTGCTGATGGACAAGGCCTATTATGCCGAGGTCTCTGCCCTGCCCATGCGCGAGACCGAGAAGGAATTCATCACAGATTGCGCCGCGAACGCGACCTGGCTGATCAAATCCCTGGACCAGCGCGCGCGCACGATACTGAAAGTCGCCAGTGAGATCGTGCGCCAGCAGGACGCCTTCTTCGCCCATGGCGTGGCCCATCTAAGGCCGCTCAACCTGAAACAGGTGGCCGACGCCATCTCCATGCATGAGTCGACAGTGAGCCGCGTGACGTCGAACAAATATATGTCCACACCAAGGGGCCTGTTCGAGCTGAAATACTTTTTCTCGGCTGCGATCCCCTCCACCGGCGGCGGCGATGCCCATTCAGCTGAAGCGGTGCGCCACAGGATCAAGGCGCTGATCGACCGCGAGACCGCCAGCAACGTGCTGTCCGACGACCAGATTGTGGAAATCCTCACCGAATACGGAATAGAGATCGCCCGCCGCACCGTCGCGAAATACCGCGAAAGCCTGGGCATTCCGTCCTCGGTACAGCGCCGGCGCCGCATGCGGCAGTCCGCATAAAAAAGAGCCAGATGGATTGCATCTGTGCCCATATTTTGCATGGGGTGTGATTTCGCGGCAACATGGGGGCCAGCCGCAGAACAAGGAGGCCGACGTTGCACATCAAGATAGCCGGACGAAATGTGGACCTTGGCACGGCCCTGCAGGAGCGGATCGAGGCGGGCCTCGAAGGCGCGGTCTCGAAGTATTTCGACCGGCCGGGCGATGCCCAGGTCACCGTATCGAAAACGGGGCACCTGTTTGAAATCGACATGAACGTGCATCTTGATTCCGGAATCACGCTCCAGTCCGTGGGCGAGGCTGACGATGTTTATGCCGCGCTGGATGCGGGCCTGGCGAAGATCGAGAAGCGCGTGCGCCGCTACAAGCGCCGCCTGCGCGACCATCACCGCCCCGACCGGGTGCCGTTGCCGGTGGAGCAGGCCTCGACCTTCGTCCTTTCGCCGATCCCCGATGAGGATGAGACCGGCGCGGACCTGCCCAATGGCGCGGACCAGGCCCCGCTCACCGTGGCGGAAGGAAATGCCCAAATTCGCACCATGACTGTATCAGAAGCGGTCATGCAGCTGGAATTGGGGGACACTCCGGCCCTGATGTTCCGAAATGCTAGGCATGATGGCCTGAATATGGTTTACCGACGACCGGATGGTCATATCGGCTGGGTGGATCCGGCCAGTTCCGAGAAATCCTGAACACAGTCCCCAGGACCCCCATGGCAATCGATCTCTCAGCACTTCTGGAACGCGGCGTCATCCTGACGGAGCCGGGCTTTGGCAGCCGGAAACAAGCGCTCATCCACCTGACCCGGGCGCTCGGCGAGAAGCTGGACACTGACAGCCGGGTGATCTTCGACGCCGTGATGGAGCGCGAGCAGCTGGGCTCCACCGGCGTCGGCGAAGGCGTGGCGATCCCCCATGCGCGCCTGCCCAAGCTGGACGCGCCGCTCGGCGGCTTTCTCCGGCTGGATGAAGGCGTCGATTTCGAGGCCGTCGACGACCAGCCCTGCGACCTGATCTTCCTGCTGCTGGCCCCGGTCACGGCCGGAGCCGACCATTTGCGGGCCCTGGCACAGGTCTCGCGGGCCTTCCGGCGCAGCGAAGTGCGCGAGCAGCTTCGCGCCGCCGAAAGCCCCGACGCGATCTTCAGGCTCCTGTGCAAGGACGCCGCCGCCCGCGCCAAGGCCGCCTCCGCCGCCTGAGTTTTTTGCTTTGATCCCCGCTGCGGGCTTCGC
>CAZVES010000013.1:0-27984 GCA_964625835.1 uncultured Hyphomonadaceae bacterium | reverse complement strand
AATGCCACGCTGGCGGGCATAGAAGAGCTGGTCTTCCGACAGTTTTGTCGTGGTCGCCTCGTGCTCGAGCTGGGCGTCGGCGCGGCGGTTCTCGACATAGGGCACGGTGTGCGCGCCGCAGGACTGGCCGATCAGCAGGCTGTCACATTGGGTGAAGTTGCGCGCCTTTTCGGCCTTCTTGTTGATCGAGACAAGGCCGCGATAGGTGTTGTCGCTGCGCCCTGCGCTGATGCCCTTGGAAATGATCCGCGAGCGCGTGCGCTTGCCGAGGTGGATCATCTTGGTGCCAGTGTCGGCCTGCTGGCGGCCATTGGTGACGGCGATGGAGTAGAACTCGCCCACGCTGTCATCCCCGCGCAGGATACAGGAGGGATACTTCCAGGTAATCGCCGAACCCGTCTCGACCTGGGTCCAGGAGATCTTCGAGCGCGCGCCGCGGCAGTCACCCCGCTTGGTGACGAAATTGTAGATGCCGCCCTTGCCATCCTCGTCGCCCGGCCACCAGTTCTGCACGGTGGAATACTTGATCTCTGCATCGTCCAGCGCAATGAGCTCAACGCAGGCTGCATGGAGCTGGTTCTCGTCGCGCATGGGCGCGGTGCAGCCTTCCAGATAGGAAACGTAAGAGCCCTTGTCGGCGACGATCAGCGTGCGCTCGAACTGGCCGGTATTCTCCGCGTTCATGCGGAAATAGGTGCTAAGCTCCATCGGGCAGCGCACGCCCGGCGGGATGTACACGAAGGTGCCGTCGGAGAAGACCGCTGCGTTGAGTGTGGCGAAATAGTTGTCCGTGATCGGGATGACCGAGCCGAGATACTTCTTAACCAGCTCTGGATATTCATGCACCGCCTCGCTGATCGACATGAAGATGACACCCGCCTTGGAAAGCTCCTCGCGGAAGGTGGTGGCCACCGATACACTGTCGAAAACCGCATCGACGGCCACACGCGGGGTCTCACGGGCGGCGGCGGCGGTCTCTGCAGCGCCCGCCACGCCAAGAAGGACTTCGGCCTCGCGAAGGGGAATGCCGAGTTTCTTGTAGGTCTCGAGGATTTCCTCGGGCACGTCGTCAATCGACTCATAATTCGCCCCGGCCTTGGGGGCGGCATAATAGTGGTAGGCCTGATAGTCGATCTCGGGATAGCGCAGCATGGCCCAGCGCGGCTCTTCCATGGTCAGCCAGCGCTGATAGGCCTTCAGGCGCCATTCCAGCAGCCATTCGGGCTCGCCCTTCTTTTCGGAAATCAGCCGGACAATGTCTTCATTCAGCCCGATGGGCGCCATGTCCATCTCGATCTCGGTGGAGAACCCGGCGGAGTAATTTTTCGATTCCAGCGCCTTGGCGGCCGCGACCGTGCCTTCATCGATGCTCTCTTTGACGCGAATGTCATCTGCCATCAGACGTTTTCCTTTAGTACCGTGCGCCGCGCCGCCATCAGCCAGGCTTCCGCGACCCTATCAAAATCTTCGGGCTTGCTCTTCCAACCAAAACTGGTGCGGATTGCGCATTCCGCAAGGGCGTCAGACTGGCCCATGGCGCTGAGCACGAGGGACCGCCGCACCTTGCCGGAGCTGCAGGCTGCCCCGGCAGAGACTGCCACGCCCGCGAGATCCATGGCCATGACCTGGGTTTCAGAGCGAAAGCCTTCAATGGCAAAGCAGGACGTTCCGGAAAGGCGCGGTGCGTTTATGCCCATCACCGTCACGCCGGCCTCACGCACCAGCCGCGCTTCCATCGCGTCCCTTGGCCCAACCAGCGCAGCATAGTCTGCAAGGCCATTGACGCCCGCCTCGGCAGCGGCACCAAAGCCGGCGATCCCTGCGACATTCTCAGTGCCCGAGCGCAGGGAGCGTTCCTGGCCACCGCCGACCTGTATCGGTTTCAAAGGCGCACCCGGGCGATGCCAGAGGGCACCGACCCCATGGGGGCCTCCAACCTTGTGGGCGGACAGGGCGAGATAGTCTACACCAAGCCGGGCCGCGTTCACCGGTATCTTTCCAAGACCCTGCACTGCATCGCAGTGGGTCAGTCCGCCAGCCTCACGCATCAATGCGGCGGCCTCCGCCACGGGCTGGATCACCCCGGTCTCATTGTTGGCGAGCATCAGGGCCAGTATCGGCGTGCCCCTGCTAGCATGGTCCCAGTCGTTGAGCTGTTCACCAAGTCGATCGAGATCAACGCGCCCGTCTGCAAGCACATAGGCCGTCTCTACGGGCACTCCGGCCGTTCCTGCATTCTGCGTGACGGCCTCATGCTCAATGGCCGACACGATCAGTGTGGCATCGCCATTGAGCGCGGCCACCGCTCCGTGCAGGGCCAGGGCATTGGCCTCCGTCCCGCCGCTTGTGAACACCACATCCTCTGCGCGCACCCCGATGGCCGCTCCGATCTGCCCACGCGCAGTTTCGAGGCATTTTCGCGCCGCCCGGCCAGGCCCGTGAATGCTGGAGGGGTTTGCGCCAAGGTCGAAAGCCGCCTGCATCGCTTTGCGGGCTTCGGGGCGCAGCGGCGCAGTGGCGTTGTAGTCAGCGTAGATCATCGACTCCAATGTAGCCACATCGGCCATCTTGAAAAAGGGGCAGAGAATACTTGCATTTCAGAGAGGCAATCGACTATGCCAGCGCCCTTCACGTCGCCAAAGCCCAAAGCGAGGCCCCGCCATGGCTGAAATGATCATTCCCGGCCCCTCAGGCCGTATCGAAGCGCGTTACACCGAGCCACCCTATGAGGGTGCGCCCATCGCGCTCATCCTGCACCCCCATCCCAAGGCGGGCGGTACGATGCAGGACCCCATCACGATCCGCATGTTCCAGATGTTCGAGCAGCGCGGTTTCGGCGTGTTGCGCTACAATTCCCGAGGCGTCGGGCGCACCCAGGGTGTTTACGATCATGGCATCGGCGAGCTCGAGGACGCCGCTTTCGTGCTCGACTATCTCGAGAACCTGTCGGAAAGCCCGCGCTATGTCTGGTGCGCCGGATACAGTTTCGGCGCCTGGATCACGCTGCAATTGCTGATGCGCCGGCCCGAGATAGACGGCTTTTTCGCCGTGTCGCCGCCAGCGAACCACTACGACCTCTCCTTCCTGGCCCCCTGCCCCGCTTCGGGACTGATCATAATCGGGGACAATGACGCCATTGCCACGCCGCAGGACGTTGAACGCGCACTGCAGAAAGTCCGCGTGCAGAAAGGTGAGGTGATCGACCGTGATGTGGTCGAAGGCGCTGACCACTTTTTCAAGTCGCGCGAGGAAGTCCTGATGGGCAGGCTCAGCGATTATCTCGATGCGCGCCTGGCCGCAGCGGAAGAAAAGCTCCGCCTGGAAGCCGAAAGCGAGTGATTAGGGCGTTTGCAGGCCAAATTGCATCACTTGGCCGGAAAACGCCCTAGCTGGCGACACGGGTCGCGTCTTCGGTTTCGTCCTGATCGCGCGTGCCGGTCTCCAGAATGGTGATGCCCCCGGGATGGACACCGGGAGCGAGCGCGGCCTGAATATCAATCAGGTCCGCCAATTCGGCCAGGGGTTTGGGCCTTGAGATATGATAGCCTTGGATCTCATCACACCCCAAGTCGACGAGGAATTGCCTCTGGGGCTCGGTTTCGACCCCTTCAGCGGTCGAACGAAGCCCGAGCGACTGGGCAAGGGTGATCGTTGCGCGCGTGATTGCCCGGCTGTCTTCATTGGTTTCGATATCGGAGATGAACGACTTGTCGAGCTTGATCTTGTCGAACGGGAACGTGCGAAGATAGCTCAGCGATGAAAACCCCGTGCCGAAATCGTCGAGGGACAAGCTGAGCCCCAGCTGCCTGAGCTGGATCAGTCGATCAAGGACAAATTCCGTATCTGCTATCAGCACTGATTCGGTGATCTCCAAGTCCAGCCTGGCTGGGTCGATCCGGTTGGTGGCCAGGGCGTTGACGATGGTGGAGACGAGGTTTGCGCTGTGAAGCTGCAGCGGCGAGATGTTGATGGATATGCGAACATTCTCGGGGAGCTGGCGGGCCTCGGCCAGGGCCTTGCGGATCACCCAGTCTCCCATTCGGGCTATGAGGCCACAGTCTTCCGCATGTTCGATGAACTCGCTAGGCAGGATCAACCCCCGTGTCGGATGCTCCCAACGCAAAAGGGTTTCACAGGCCACAATCTCTCCGGAGGCCACAGACTGTATTGGCTGGAATTCGAGATACAGCTCGTTCCTGATCAGAGCATGGTTCAGGTCCTGCTCGATGATACGGCGTGCCTGTGCGCGCTCGTCGAGATCGGGGGTGAACGCACACCAGTTGCCCTTGCCCTTCTTCTTGGCCTGGTAAAGCGCCATGTCTGCTTGACTGAGGAGGGTTTCGGGGTCGCGCAGGCCTGAACGAAACAGCCGGACACCGAGACTTGCCCCGCAATTGGCGGTGCTGCCCCAGATTTCATAGGGTTCACCAAGGGTGCTGACCAGCTGATCGAGCAGGCTGCGGAGCTTATCTTTCTTGTTACACTGAATGATCAAGGCGAATTCGTCGCCGCCGAGACGTGCGATGAAATCGCTGCTCGAAGTGTTCTGAGAGAGGCGCTGTGACAGTTGCCGCAGCACTTCATCACCGGCCGCATGGCCAAGCGTGTCATTGACCCATTTGAAGTTGTCGAGGTCGAGCAGCACGAGTGCGCATACACGCTCCCCCCCGCCCTGTGCGGACCAGAGGCGCTCGAAACGCTCCTGGAAGCTGGCGCGATTTGGAAGGCCTGTCAGACCGTCATAGTGGGCCATATAGGCAATCCGGTCCTCAATCTGCTTGGACTGGGTGACATCGGAAGCCACGCCACGGAAACCGATCAGGATACCGTCTTCCATGAGCGGCTTGCCGGTGATCGACCACCAGCGCGGCTCATCTCCGCTGTCGACAACCTTCAGGACAAGGTCACGAAAGCCGTTTTGTCGCTGCAGGCAGGAGGTCAGCACATTGCGGGCCTGGCTCGGTTCAAACAATTCAACCAGCGAGAGGCCGTTGCGCATCAAGTCATAACCCGTCTTCGCGCCCCTGACATTCAGGGGAATGTCGAGGAGCACGCCGCGCGCATTGGTCTGCCAGAGCCAATCGGACGTGCTTTCCTCGAAATCGCGCAGGAGCAGGCCAATCAGGGCGTTCTGTTGCGCCACTGCAGCCTTGTTGAGATGCTGGATGAGGAACTGGTTGTAGTTCCAGCGCACGCAGACAGCCACGATCATCGTATAAACAAGAGCCAGGATCGCAAGGTAATCACCGCGCATGTCCGAGTGCAGGGCAAACGACAGCACCAGTGAGGAAGCAACCGGCAATGTGAACGCAAAGGTTGCCGAGGGCAGGCGCGACAGGATCAGCGCTGCACCGAAAATCATGCCGCAGAGCACAACACCCAGGGCCATCTGGGAAAACGAATCGGCCCCCGGCAGCACGATCAATGGCAGCGCCGACCACAATACCCCAAACAATAGCGCCACCAGCGAGTATCGACTCGTGGCTTTCTGGGAGCGCACGGCGCGCCGTGGCGTGTTGACCCGTCCTGTGGAGCGCAGGAAAAGCACCGCGCAACCCATGCACAGCAAGCTACCCCAGAGTCCGAGAATGCCCGACGCATTGGATGAATTGAACAGAACAAGCACGACCGCAGCATTCAGCAGGTTGGTGAGCACGAGGATCACCCCCAGCTTGTCAATGCTGGTCAGCTGGCTGGCGCGCACATGGCTCACCTGGTCCAGCGGGACGTGCACAGGCGCAAGAATGGACGCGATGGTGTGGCGCGCCTCATAGGTGTCTAGCGTGTCTGGATCGGTTTCCGGCACTGTCGTCCTCGCCGTTGTAATCGTCTGAGCGAACACGCCTAGCGCTTAATGATGAATATCCCGGTGGCAGCAACTTCAAACTCCGACCCATCAGATTAACCAAACGGAAGGGAAACGCGCGATGGCCACACGAAGTGCTCACAGAAAACTGTTTGAAATCGAAGGGTCAACGGACACTGAAACCATTTCGGCACCAGATTTTCGCCCACGAAAGTGTTTGAAAACAATGATTTGCAGCGCTTTCTTCGGGCATCGCTTTTTGGCAGGTCTCGATCCAGGCCGGCGGCAAGAGCCACTCGAAAATTCCTCGAAAAGTCCGCTGTCTCAAGGCGTCCTTAACCATGCAGCCCTAAGATTCACTCACAATAAACCGAAAAAAAACAGGTGTGGTGATGAAATGGAATTCAAGATGCATGGTGACCGCCTTGCTGGCCTTGCTGGTGCAGGCCCCTGCCATGGGCCAGTCGGCCATGGATGCTGATGTTTGGGTTGGCTTTGAGAACGGCGAAGACGGCTTCCTTCTGGATGTCGATACCGGTTCACTCTGGATGACAGGGTCGTGTCTGAAGGCGCTCGCACCAGCCAATCGCCAGGGCACAGTCTGGGTATCAGAAACGCGGGAAAGCGTCTCCGTCGGGCGGATGACAACGCTCCTCGAGCAGACTTTTCGCATTGATGTTTCCGATGAGCCTTCCATTACGGTCGAGAATTCGGCACGTGGCGGTTCGCAGGACTTCAGGAATGTGGTGCTCTCGCGTTGTGACAGCGGTGCCTGCCGCGCGCTTGCGGCCACGCCGGACTGCTAGACAGCACGCGCGTTCGCGCCTTCTGGCGCTGCCTGCCCCTTGTCCTTTTGCTTTCGCCTCCTGGCGGTTGCCTTGGCAACCGTCCTGGTCATTCAGGGCCAGCTCAACGCTCACGCCACCGGCGAGGGCGCAGCCAGCCAGATTGTGCCGGCACCCCCTCAAACCGGGACGATCATGCACATTGAGATGCTGGTCGAAGGCGAGCCCGTGGCCGTTCGTCAGACGATTTCGGGGAATGAGAGCCCCCTTTTCGATGCCCGGCCGGTCATTGAGGCCCTGCAGGGTGAAATCCGTATCGATGGCACAATGCTGGTCGTCAGGCGCTTCCAGGATCGCGCCCTGATGAAAATCGAGATGAGCGACGGCAGCGTCTACGCGAACGACACGCTCCTCGGCAAACTGCCAGAATGGACCGAGCGCGCCGAGGCCGACACCTGGCTGGACCTGAACGCCATCTCAGTCCTGACCGGAACCCATGTCCAGCAGGACGATACCGGCCAGTACATGCTGACACTGGATGACCGGCTGAAACCGCAATTCGACCTTGATCTTTTCGTGGACGGATCACGCATCGCCTTTCCAAGCCAGGAGCCGCGCACCATCGGTTCGGTGCTGCTCTTGCCATTGCGCGACATAGCGGAAGCTTTCGGTCACCGGGTCGAGGAAGACCCAGCCGCAGGCACCGTGACCGTGACACGGGTCCAGGACACCGCTGAATTCACACTTGTGCTGGCAACAGGGCTGGTTTCGGTGAATGGCGAGCCCAGGGGCGTGACCCCTGACGTCAGCTATATCGATCCCGTCAACCTGCTCTTGCCTTCGACCGCAATCGAGACGCTCACCGGAAGCCATGTTGAACTCAGGCCCGGCACAGACCGTGTAGACGTCACCCTGGACGAGCGCCTCGCAGGTGGTGCCATGCCCGGCGCGCTTGTCGATGACGAAGCCCGGAACACGCCGCTGACATTCGAGCGCCTGAGCTACAGGCTCACCGATCGTGGCACCCTTGGCGCATCGCTTTCGGCGAGGGTCAACCGCTTCAACACCACCACGCATTATGAAGCTGCCGGAAGCCTGCTGGATCCCGAGGCCCTGCAGCCCTCCTGGCTGCAGATGGAGGTGCAATCGCTCTCGGGCTGGTATGCCACGCTTGGCGATGCCACACCGCGCCACCGGGAACTTTCAGGTGTCGACACCTCCAGGATTCGCGGCGCGACGTTCAGCCGGATTACCGGCGGTGGGAAGCTTCTTGCCATCGCAGCTGGCATGCCCCTGTCCGGCACCCGGCGGGTCGAAGGCGATGGAGCCGTGCCGCGGTTCTCCGGCTTTGCAGCCGGCGCACGTCTGATCGACCCGGAAACAACCCGGGAAGTCGGCCTGTCCGTGGCCAGCTCAGAAAGCGGGGATAACCTCCGGGCCGTGGCAAGTGTCCAGCAGGAGTTCACCCTCGGCTCAGGCGAACAGGGAAAGGCAGGTCTCGACAAGGTCTATGTCTCGGCAGATGTCGGCGCCTTCTCCGGCGACCGGAACACACTTGGTCTGCGCGGACAGGCAGACGGGGTCTATCGCCTCTCCGGGCAATCCAGTCTTCGGGCATCCGTCTCGCACGAAAGCGAGAGTTTCCGCAGACGAAACACCCGCGCCAGCGACGGGTTTTCCGGCGTCTTTGATGACACGGTTTCCGCGCGCACCACAGGGCGGGTTTCCGTGGACTGGCGCGCTGTTGACGGGTGGGATGTACTGCCGAATTTCGGCACCAGTGCGCGCGTCGCCACGGTCAGGGACGGCGACAAGACGTCCAACTCCTTTGCCGGTTCGGCCAGCGCCTTGCTGGGTAACACCGGCGTTCAGGTCGCGCTGGATGTGGGCGTCAGCCAGACCAGCGGTGATGGGGATGACAGTTCATCGGATTCCCTTGCCCTTCGCGCCCAGCGCGATTTCCTGTGGGGTGAAGTCCAGGCCAGCCTCAACAGCGACAATTCCGGGGAGGGCCGGATGTCACGATTGGTTGGCAATGTTGCGCTCAATCCGGTGACCCGGAACTTCGAGAACGGTGCCGGTCTCATATTCTCTCCCTCGGCGACAGCGGTGATCTCCGAAGACACCCAGTTCGGACGCTTCGGCGCGACCGCCCTTGCCACCAGCGGTGACGCTTTTGGACGGCGTTTCCAGTTGACCGGCCAGGTTTCCGCGCTTCAGTCGATCTCAGGTGAGGATGCCAGGACCAGTTTTTTCGGCTCGATGTCGGCGCGATACGCCCTGTCGCGATACGTGCGCCTTGAGGGCAGCCTGAACACGGATTTCGCTGACCAGACACGCTTCACACTGGGGCTGCAGGGTGCCGTCGAGTTCAATGAACCTCGCAAACATAGCCAGCCCCTGGAGGGCAAGGGAATCCTCACGGGGCGCGCGTTTTTCGACCGCAACCGCGACGGCGTGCGTCAGGAGGATGAGCCGGGGGTGCCCGGCGCACTCGTGAAAATCCGAAACAGCCGTCTGGCCCTCCGGGTCGACAATCATGGCAGCTACACGATCCAGAACCTGTCCAGCGGGCTTTATACACTCGACATCGATGTGCGGTCCCTGCCGCTCGGCATGCTTGTCAAGGAGGATGTGATCCTGCGCGCAACGGTCGGTGAAGGAAGAGTGACACAACTCGACATACCCATCATTGCCAGCGGCCAGGTTCGCGGTTCGGTATTCGTGGATGCCAATGGCAATGGTCTCAGCGATCCCGGTGAGACGCGTCTTGAGGGCGCGCGCCTCGAACTCCTGAAACTGGATGATGACACGGCGCAACCCCTCACCCAGTTTGCCGCAGGGTTCGGCCAATATGCCTTCGAGGGCTTGTCTCCGGGCCGTTACCGGCTGTCGGCGCGCATGGGAGAGGCCAGCAAGGACGTCGAGATCGAACTGGATGAGGAGTCGCTCTTCCAGACCGTTCCTGTGCCAATCGCGGCGGCCGGGCCTCAGCAGGCCCCGCAGGAACCCGATGGCGGTGTCCAGTTCATCGCTGAAACTGCGTCGACTGTCGCAGAGTCAGCCTAGCCTTTCGAGTCATCCTGAAGGGCTTTCAGGTACATGGAATTGCGCGGTTTCGCGAAGAGCCGTTCGACCATGGGCACGAAGGTCTCAAGCGGCTCACTGTCGTAATCGGGATCGAACGCGGCCTGATCGTACTGGTGACAGAACTGCGCCGTGTATTCAAACCAGGGATGCCCTCGGAACTGTTCGCGCATGTCACGGTCGAGCCCGAGGTGATGGAAGAAGTAATAGCCCTGGAAGACACCGTGATTGGCCACCATCCAGTGGTTCTGCTCACTGACGAACGGCTTCAGTATGGCCGCGGCGACATCGGGATGGTTGTAGCTGCCCAGCGTGTCGCCGATGTCGTGCAGCAAGGCGCAGACAACGTACTCCTCATCACGTCCATCGCGCAGGGCGCGGGTCGCGGTCTGTGTTGAATGGGACAGGCGATCGATCGGGAAACCGCCATAGTCTCCGTCAAGTAGCTTCAGGTGGTTGATCACCCGGTTTGCCAGCCCCTTGTTGAACTCCATGGCGTGGCCGGCAATCGCCGCCCAGTCCTCCGATGTGCCTTCCAGCATTTCCCTGAATTTGGCGCGTGGCTCGCCTGCGTGTCCGTCGGCCATCTGTTCCTCCCTGATTTTTAGGACTTATAGCATCTGGGGCGGGCGAGGTCATCCTGTCAGGAATCGTTCCGCAGATCCCGCCCGATCTTGTCGAGCACACCATTGATGAAACGCGGCTCGTCACCATCGTCAAAGAAGTCATGGGCCAGTGACACATACTCGTCGAGAATAATGGCGTGCCCAAGCTCGGTATGGACAATGAACTCTGCCGCTGCCGCGCGCAGGAGCGCCCGGGAAATGGTGTCGAGGCGAGACAGCTTCCAGCCGTCTGCAAGCCGGTTCCTGATGGCCGCGTCAATATCTTCCTGGCGCTCAATCGTGCCCTGGATGATCGATTTGAAGAGGTCGGGATCGGCCTCCTCCACAGGTTCACCTTCGGGACCGAAACCGAGGCGGTCTTCCATGAATTCGCGAATGACAGAGGGCCCGCTGCGACCCGTCTGCTCCATCTGGTAAAGAGCCTGCACGGCGGCCAGGCGAGCGCCCGCCCGGCGCGCGCGTGTCACTTCAAAAGGGAGCCTTGCAGACGTGCTCACCGGCAGAATTTCTTGCGCAGCGAGAGCATGGCCAGGCAGGCTTCGGCCGCATCACGGCCCTTATTCTTCTGCGTGCGATCCGCGCGCACCCAGGCCTGCTCCTGGTTCTCGACGGTCAGGATACCATAGCCGATGGCGAGCCGGCGTTCAGTCGCAAGCCGCATCAGGCCGCGCGCACTCTCGCCGCAAACATAGTCGTAGTGGCTTGTTTCACCCCGGATGACGCATCCGAGGGCAACATATCCGTCATACTTTGCGCTGTCGGCCGCCATGGCAATCACACCCGGAACCTCAAAAGCGCCGGGCACTTCAATGGTCTCCACCACCGCGCCAGCCGCCTCGAGGACCTCATTGACGCCAGCTTCCAGCTCCAGGGAGATCTTTTCGTAATATCGCGATGTTGCGATCAGGACACGGTCAGCCATGGGTCAGGTCTCACTTCCAGTCAGGGGCTGCCACCCCTCTATGGTCAGGCCATATCCGTCAAGGCCTGCCACGCGCGTCGGCTGCGTGTTCGAAAGGAATACCATGCGCCGGACGCCGAGCTCGCGCAGAATCTGTGCGCCCACGCCATATTCGCGCAGGGGTGTGTGGGGATCGGCCGCCTCATCAGTGCGCGCACCCAGGCGCTCGGCGAGCGCATTGGGCCGCATCGTGTTGACGAACACGACCACGCCCGGCTCGTCGGCTTCAGCGATGCGCCGCATGGCCTGGCCCACCAGACCCTCGCGGGGACCACGCTCGCCGAGAATGTCGGCAAGGACATCTGTTCGGTGCACCCTCACAAGAGTCTTCGACTCGGCCGTTATCTTCCCGTGGACGATGGCGATATGTTCGGTTCCGTCGAGTGCATTGCGGAAAACAACTGTCTTGAACCCGGAGCCATAGGCACTGTCCAGAGGGGCCTCGACACGCCGCTCAAGGTAGCGGTCATTGCGGCGCCTCCAAGCGATCAGGTCTGCAATCGTGCCGATCTTGAGCCCATGGAGCTGTGCGAATGACACAAGGTCTGGCAACCGTGCCATGGTGCCATCATCGTTCATGATCTCGCAGATCACGCCGGCCGGATAGAGTCCCGCCATGCGCGATATGTCGACGGCCGCTTCAGTGTGCCCGGCCCTGACCAGCGTTCCGCCGTCGCGCGCCACCAAGGGAAACACATGTCCCGGCGAGACAATATCGTGGTGGTCCTTTGTCGGATCGATCGCGACGGCGACGGTACGCGCCCGGTCGGCAGCGCTGATACCGGTGGTCACGCCTTCGGCGGCTTCGATCGATACGGTGAAGGCTGTCCCCATGCTCTCGCGGTTGTCCCGGGCCATCATGTCGAGGTTGAGCACCCCTGCCCGTTCTTGGGTCATGGCGAGGCAGATCAGGCCGCGTCCATACTTCGCCATGAAGTTCACCGCTTCCGGTGTCGCAAAGCTGGCCGGAACGATCAGGTCTCCCTCATTTTCGCGATCTTCTGCATCGACAAGGATGTACATCCTGCCATTGCGGGCGTCCTCAATGATCTCGTCGATGGATGAAATTGCGCCTGAGAAGTCTTCAGCCATCTGTTCTACCTCCGGGGAAATCGACACCGATCATGCGGGCCACATAGCGGGCCAGCATGTCGATTTCGAGATTTACGTGGTCTCCGGGCTTCAGATCACTGAGCGTCGTGACCTCCCATGTGTGCGGAATGATTGCGAGCTGGAAATCACCATTCTCGAGGGCCGCCGCCACGGTCAGAGACACGCCATTGACCGCCGCCGACCCCTTGGTCGCGAAATATCGCGCGATTTCAGCCGGGGGGCGGATGGTGAGCCGCCAGCTTTCACCCTCCGGTTCGACTGAAACAACATCTCCGACGCCATCCACGTGACCAAAAACGAAATGGCCGCCAAGTTCGTCACCCAGCTTCAGGGATTGCTCGAGGTTGACCCGTGTGCCCACCTGCCAGTCTCCAAGGACGGTCTTCGACAGGGTCTCAGGCACGGCCTCTACGGCAAACCACGCGCCCCGTTCACCTTCGCCGCGATCAACGACCGTCAGGCATACGCCCGAGTGGAGGATGGAGGCCCCCATATCGAGACTGGCGAGCGGGAAGCCGCTCTCCACTTCAAAGCGGCGCAACCCATCGCGATCCTGCGTCTTTCGAACCGTTCCGACATCCGTAACGAGGCCTGTGAACATCCAGATACTCCCGATCTCAAGCCCTCACATAGGACTCCAGAACATCGTCCCCAATGCGTTCCGTTGCGACAGCGCGCCAACGCGACGCGTCACCGATCCCGGAAAGACGAAGATCGCCGATCGCAGGAATGCCATCACCGCCAAGCAGGATCGGGGCACGAAACCACTCAAGTCGGTCCACGCAGTCCTGGCGCAAGAAGGCAGCGGCAACCTGCCCTCCCCCTTCGATCATCAGCGAGCCAATGCCTTCCACGGCGCAGCGATTGAGGAACTGTTCGGGCTCGACCTGCCCGTCTGCCGGGCCGCACTGCCAGACTTCCACGCCTTCGGCCGCCAGCCATGGTGCCCCGACACCTGCGGTGGCGACGACAACCCTGCCAACGGCCACGGATTTCACTAGGCGCGAGTCGGTGGGCGTTCGCCCGGCCGAATCGAGGACTATACGCACCGGCTGCCTCTCCGGGAGCGGCACCGTGCGCGCGGTAAGCATCGGATCGTCAGCAAGGACCGTGCCGATGCCCACCACCACCCCGTCATGGCTGGCGCGCAACGCATGGCTTCTGGCGCGCGCATCCGTGCCGGTGATCCACTGGCTTGTGCCATCGGCCAGCGCAATACGGGCATCGAGACTCGTTGCGATCTTCAGGGTCACGGAGACGTTCGCGCTCATGCCGGGTCCGCATTCTTATCAGAAAACTCGGCACCCTTGATGAACTTGGCAAAGTCGGACGGGTTGTTGAAATCCTTGTAAACGCTGGCATAGCGCACATAGCCGACCGGATCGATGTCGCGCAGTGCGGACATCACCATATCACCGATCTGGTGGGACCTGATCTCGGTTTCCCCGCTGCTTTCCAACTGTCGCACGATACCGGACACCATCTGCTCGATCTGGTCCTCCGAGACAGGGCGCTTGCGCAAGGCGAGTTTCACCGTCCGGATGACCTTGTCCCGCTCGAATATCGTGCGCTTCCCATCGCGCTTGACGACAAAAAGCTCCCTCAGCTGGACCCGCTCGAACGTTGTGAAACGCCCACCACACCGATCGCATGCCCTGCGACGTCGAACGGCTGTATTGTCCTCGGCCGGCCTTGAGTCCTTGACGGAGGAATTCTCATAGCCGCAGTACGGACATCTCAAGGGATTACCCCCCCGAGCCGTTATAAATCGGGAAGCGCGCAGTCAACGTTTTCACCTGCTCGCGCACCCGGACCTCAACGCCGTGGGCATCCTCACCCGATTGGGCCTCCAGCACATCGGCAATCCAGTCAGCGACCTGTTTGAACTCCGCCTCGCAAAAGCCCCGCGTGGTGCCCGCTGGCGTCCCCACGCGAATGCCAGAGGTGACAAAGGGCTTTTCAGGATCATTGGGTATGGCGTTCTTGTTGCAGGTGATGCCGGCCCGATCGAGGGCATGTTCGGCCACTTTGCCGGTCACACCCTTCGGGCGCAGGTCCACCAGCATCGCATGGCTGTCGGTTCCGCCAGAGACAATGTCCAGTCCCCGCTCTACCAGGCGTCCTGACAAGGCTTTTGCATTGGCAACAACTTGCTCAGCATAGGCTCTGAAGCTCGGCTGAAGCGCTTCCCTGAAGGCGACGGCCTTGGCCGCAATGACATGCATGAGCGGGCCACCCTGCAGGCCCGGAAACACCGCGAAATTGATTTTCTTGCCGAGTTCCTCGTCGCGGGTGAGGATGATGCCGCCGCGCGGGCCACGCAGAGCCTTGTGCGTGGTGGTCGTTGCGACATGGACATGGTCAAGGGGATTGGGATAAACGCCGCCCGCCACGAGCCCGGAGAAATGGCTCATATCCGCCATCAGGATGGCACCGACCTTGTCAGCGATCCGGCGCATGCGTTCAAAATCCACGAAACGGAAGTAAGCCGTTGCACCACCAATGATCAGGCGTGGCTTGTGCTCCAGTGCCGTCGCCTCCATGGCGTCATAGTCAATGAGGTGCGTTTCGGGATCGACCCCATAGCTTACGACATTGAACCACTTGCCCGACTGGTTGACAGGGCTTCCATGGGTAAGGTGCCCGCCAGCGGCGAGATCCATGCCCATGAAAGTGTCACCAGGTTGGAGCAGGGCATAGAAAACGGCTTGGTTGGCGTTGGCACCGCTATGGGGCTGTACGTTGGCCCATGTGGCCCCAAAGAGCGCCTTGGCGCGCTCAATCGCGAGCTCCTCGGCAATGTCGACATACTCACACCCGCCATAGTAACGCCGCCCAGGATAGCCTTCGGCGTACTTGTTGGTCAGGACAGAACCCTGCGCCTCCAGTACCGCTAGGCTGACGATGTTTTCCGAGGCGATCAACTCGATCTGATTCTGCTGTCGCTCGGTTTCCTTCGCGATTGCCGCAAAGATTTCCGGGTCGCCCTGCGCCAGCGACTGGGAAAAAAAGCCATCTTCGGTAGCAGGGCGCGGATGGACTGTATCGGCCATGATGTTGTCTCCATTTCTGGTGTTCCACTTAAGCCGCTGCATGCATTGTCGCAAGCGCGATGACGGACCGGCCCGTTCGGCCCACCCGAGCCGGCAACAGCCTGTTCTGGTTTCAAAATTTTCGCCCTCACTTTTCACGCGAATACTACGGATTGAATACAAGATTATATTGACGCCGTGATCAAAATCACGACATGAATACATGCGGCGGTCCGAAAAATTTGGCTGCAAAGCATTGACGTCGGGTGGATTATTTGGTGTCGCCAGACCAGACACTCACGAAGATTTTCCGACGAGATCACAACAACCCCCCATGCAAGAGGGAAAGAAATGACTGATGAGAAACGCGTACTGAGCGACGAATCGAGGCTTGAACTCACCAGCGACATTGTTGCTGCGTTTGTCTCCAACAACCCGCTTCCAGCCTCATCCCTGCCTGAACTGATCAAGTCCGTCCATGAAACACTTCTCGACCTTTCAGAGGGCGGGCCGAAGGAAGAGCCGCGGCCGGACCCGGCAGTTCCCATCAGCAAGTCGGTCACGCCGGAGTTCCTCATCTGCCTTGAGGATGGCCGGAAGCTCAAGATGCTCAAACGCTATCTGCGGTCGAGGTATGACATGACACCGGACGAGTACCGGTCGCGTTGGAACCTGCCCAGCGATTATCCCATGGTGGCGCCGAATTATGCCAAGCGCCGAAGCGAGTTTGCCAAGGAAATCGGGCTGGGCCGCAAGGCTGCCGGCAAAGGCTGAGGCCAAACACGTGTTGGCCTCGCAGCACGCTGCTCATGCAACGGCCGCGTCCAGGCCAAGCTGTTTCCAAACAGCAAGTATCGCGGCAACCAGATCGTCCATCATCTCTTCTGTGTGGACCGGGCTGGGCGTGAACCGAAGCCGCTCGGTGCCCTTCGGCACTGTTGGGTAATTGATTGGCTGGACATAGATTCCGAAGTCGAACAGCAATGTGTCCGACAGGGCCTTGCAGCGTTCGGGATCACCCACCATCAGCGGGACGATGTGTGTATCGGTGTCCATAACCGGCAGGCCAGCGGCGATGAACTTGTCCTTTAGCATCCTTGCGCCTTGCTGGTGGCGGGCTCTCAGGTTCCGGCCGGCATCGGTGCGCAGTTTGCGGACACTGGCAAGCGCGCCCGCCGCCATGACCGGACAGGTCGACGTCGTAAAGATGAACCCCGACGCCATGGAGCGGATCGCGTCGATCATGACCGACTCCGCGGCGATGTAACCGCCCATCACACCAAAGGCCTTGCCCAATGTGCCCTCAATGATGTCGACGCGCTCCATCTGTTCGTCGCGTTGCGCAACGCCGCCACCCTCGGCACCATAAAGACCGACGGCATGGACTTCATCAAGGTAGGTTATGGCGTCGAACTCATCTGCCAGATCACAGATCGCTTCGATCGGTCCGACATCGCCATCCATGGAATAGACGCTTTCAAAAGCGATCAGCTTGGGCCGCTCGGGATCATCATTCTCCATCAGCGCGCGCAGGTGGCCGACATCATTGTGCCGGAAGATCCGCCGTTCGCAGCCCGACCGGCGAATGCCTTCAATCATGGACGCATGATTGAGTGCGTCGGAATAAATGATCAGTCCAGGCAGGATCTTGCCGAGCGTGGCCAGTGTTGCATCGTTGGCCACATAGCCCGATGTGAACATGAGCGCGCCGGACTTGCCATGCAGCGCCGCAAGTTCGGCTTCAAGCTCCACATGGTAGCGTGTCGTGCCGGAAATGTTTCGCGTCCCGCCGGAACCGGCTCCAAAGCTGTCAATGGCCTCATGCATCGACGCCAGCACGTCCTCATCCTGGCCCATGCCAAGGTAATCGTTCGAACACCACACAGTGATTTCGCGCTCGCCGTCGGGAAAACGCGCCGTCGCCCAGGGAAAGCGGCCACGATGGCGCTGCAGGTCCACGAACACACGATAGCGTCCCTCGCCCCTGATGGTCTCCAGGGCGTCTTCAAAGGCCTTGAGATGTTTCATGACTGCTCGTCTTCTGTTGTCGTGGCCTCAGGACCGTCTGTTCTTTGCCAACATGCGGCGTCTGGGTGAAATTTCAAAACACCAAGACGCCGCAGGCTGCAGAAACGCCAGCCCCCTCCCAGAGCGCTCCAGACGGATCGCTATGAATCGTAACCCGGGGCTTCGCGATCCAGACGGCGTAGCAGTCCGGGCCAGGCCAGGTGATTGGCGACAACGGCTGTGCCCTCCGGATTGGACTGCCCCTTCACCACGTCCTGCACCTGCTGGGCCGGGAAGGTCATGTTCTCGCGACCCGCCGTCAATGCGCGAACCTGCATTGAGCAAGCGCGCTCTAGGAAAAACATGCGCAGGAAACATTCGGCAGCCGTTCGACCAACGGTTAGTGTTCCGTGGTTCCGGAGCATCAGGTTGGACTTGTCCCCCAAGTCCTCGACGATACGCTTGCGTTCATCATGATCGAGCGCGACGCCTTCATAGTCATGGTAGGCTAGGTCATGGCGCACCAGCATGGCCGTCTGGCTCAATGGCAGTAGACCTTCCTTTTGGGCAGAAACGGCGACGCCATCATTGGTGTGAAGGTGCATGACGACCAGGGCATCCTCTCGGGCGGCATGCACAGCCGAGTGGATCGTGAAGCCCGCCGGGTTGATCATGTGTGAGGTTTCTTCAACCACGACGCCGTCGAGATCGACCTTCACGAGCGACGAGGCGGTGATTTCCTCGAAGAGGAAACCATACGGGTTGATGAGGAAATGGTGATCCGGACCCGGCACGCGGTGGGAGATATGGGTGAAAATCAGGTCGTCCCAGCCATAGAGTGCCACGAGCCGATACATGGCGGCCAGGTCGACCCTGGAGCGCCATTCCGCATCGGACACGCGGGATTTCACATCCACTCCGCTCATGTCATCTGCCATTGATTAACCTCCCAAAGCTTGTTTCCTGATATGTTACAATCCTTCGCCGCGCTTGCCCATCTCTGGTGGACAGAAATGCTCTGGCCTTGACGCCACCACCACACCCCCGGAGAAAGGCACATGCACTTTCACTTCTCAGCCTCCCAGAAACCTGAAGCGCTTGAAGCGCTTGAGTTCATGACCCGCAAATACGGTCAGTCCCCGGCTGATAAGGCCGACGTGATTGTGGCCCTCGGGGGCGATGGCGCAATGCTCGACGCGCTGCGCGCGCGTTTCGACGACCACAAACCGGTCTACGGAATGCACCGCGGCACCGTGGGCTTCCTGATGAACGAATATGAAGTGGACGACCTTGAGGCGCGTATCAACCGCGCTGAACGGGCCCGGCTCAACCCCTTGGAAATGAATTGTGTAGACATTCACGACCAGGAGCACCAGCGCCTCGCCATCAACGAGGTGTCACTGATCCGGCAAACCGCCCAGTCGGCGCGGCTGAGCATTTCGGTGGACGGCCACCAACGGCTTCCCGAACTGGCCTGCGACGGCGTTCTGGTTGCCACACCTGCCGGCTCGACCGCTTACAACCTCTCGGTTCAGGGGCCGATCCTGCCGATTGGCGCCCAGTTGCTGGCCCTTACACCGATCAGCCCCTTTCGTCCGCGGCGATGGCGTGGGGCCCTGCTGCGCCATGACGCCCAGGTCGTTATTCAGGTCCAATCCCCGAGTCGCAGGCCGGTTTCAGCTGCTGCTGACAATCAAGAAGTGCGAGATGTGGCACGCGTTGAGGTCACCGAGGACCGCAGCCGACACCTGACGCTCCTTTTTGATCCGGGCCACGCACTCGATGAGCGCATCCTGCGCGAACAATTTGCAGTCTAGTGAGAAAAACCGGGGTTAAATCAACCAAATATCAGTCATTGTACTCTAAAGCTCCTGCTCATGTTCAGATTCCTTAAAACCACACGTCCCGAAAACGTGTCGTCGCCTGACGTCCCGACCCCTGACCTGTCCCGCGTTCTGAAGCCACAACCTAAAGCCCACACTCAACCAAAGCCGGCCGAGCCACACGCCAGCCATCGTCCTGACACCCCTGCGCCGGCTCCCGGGGAACCCGTTGCCGAAAAGGAACTGGATCCGATAGCCTGGCTTGAGCGCGACGTGGCCACGCTCTCAGAAGCGTTCGACACATTCGCGCATCGTGTTTCCTCAGCCGATGCAAGGCGCCAGCTCTTCATTGCGTCTCACAATCTGCGCGGAACCGCGACACCGCTCGGAAATCCCGTGCTGGAGCGGCTGGCCGCTTCACTTTGCAAGCTGCTTGAGGAAACCAATGATCGCGCACCTGTCATCGCTCTGGCCAACCTGCATGTCGGCGCGATGCGTGCGGCCCTTGTTGCGGGATCAGGCTCGGCCAGCGATGAACTGGCGCAAGCAGTTTGTGTCGCCCTGGAAGACCAGGTTGCCGCCAGCCTGAAGGGCTAAGAGTCCCTGGTTTTCATGACATTGGAAACACGATCGAGAGGTTCGCGGGTCTGACCGTAACCCTCAACAGAGGGTATGACGAGGGACGGCCCGCCCGGCCCTTCATTATCGACAACGGGAAGGACCCTGACCACGTTTTCCTGTCCAAAGCGCGACAGGGCTCCATCGACATCCTTGCCCAATGCCAGGCGGCCAAGATTCATGCGGGTCGGAAAAATGATGATCGCCTCCCCTGCCTTTTCCATTTCGAGCGCAGTCTCGGGATTGAGCCACACCGCTTCGGTTGTCTCGCGGCCATCCTGCTCTGCCACCTGGCCCTCGGGCTCAGCGGCGAGGTAAAAATGCGTGTCGAAACGTTTTGGCATCATGGTCGGCGTGATCCAATGGCCGAAATGGACCAGCTGATCACCGGCCAGAACGAGGCCGGCCTCGGTCATGAGAGCGGAGAAGGCGTGTTCGCCCCTGTCGACCGCGCTTCGATACTCTTGCAGGGGAACGACTTCGCGGGCGCCAACAAGGGGGCTGTCTTCAGCCGGGCGATGCTCGGGTCTCGCCAGCAGGATGCCTGCTTCTTCATAGAGTTCACGGATGGCCGCGACCTGTGCGGCACGGGTTTCACCAGCGGCCTCGCCCATGAACCGCTCTGCCCAGACATCTGAGTAGTCATCCTCGCAGACCTTTCCACCGGGAAAGACCAGCGCACCGGAAGCGAAATCAATCTCATAGTGACGCTTGACCATGAGGACTTCCAGTTCCTGGCGATCGCGGATCAGCAAAATCGTGGCCGATAGCTTTGGTGCGGCTTGTGCGTCTGACATACGAAATCTCCGATGGTGAGCGATATTGTCGAAAAAGACCGAAACTTTGCCGATTCGCGGCGCGCGATCTTTACGTTGACGCTCTATAAACGGTGCAAGACTTCTCCAGAGAGACCACGCATGCAACCCCGCTCATCGCCTTCCCTAAAGGAAATCATCTCCTGCCCGTGGCCGCCTGCTGACAGGGTGAAACCCTTCGTTGATGCCGAAAGGCTGAACTCCGGTGGACTGATCCACGAGACCCTGAATCAATACGATTCGACGTTGCGATTTGGGCCGGTCAGCCCGACGGTCCCTGAGATCAGCCCCGCTAGATGGCTGGCGACCCGGCTGGAAACCGCGCTTGAGCTGGCCAGTCGCACACAGACCCCGGAACGCCCTGTCCATGTAGCGGCGCCAGCCAGCGCCCTTCAACATGGAAAAAGCGTGGACGCGTGCTCCAACGCCATAGAGCGGGCCCGGGCCTGCGCCCAGGAGACCTGCATTGTTTTCGAAGACGCTGCACTGGCATCCTTGCCAGCAGGATCTCTGGCGGCTCTGGGAAGGTTTCACGAAGCCGGATTCCGGGTCGGCATCGACGCGCGGCGGTCCTGGCTCAGTCTTGATAAACCATCGATGCTGCTCGTGTCTGAAGCCGTATGGATCAACACGGCCCATCTTGACTGTGACGACCAGCTTTCAGGACCGGTCCGACAGATGGCAGACGCAGGCATTCAGGTGATCGGCTGGGGCGCGGCATGGTGCAAGTCGCGGCAACTGGTCAGACGCGGCGTGAGCCATCTTTTCCGAGCGCGCACAGACGCCTGAAGCGCCGGCGAGCCTTCGATGCGCGCAGAGTCTAGGCGGCGTCGGAAGCGCCCTCATCATGCATGTCGCCGTAGGCATCCAGCTTCTCGAGCAGATAGTCGACATCCTCACGCGGCAGGGCCTGGATCTTGGTGAGAACACGCTCGATCATGCGGGTGCGGAAGCGCGTGCGGTCGTGGACACCGCCATCGTGGTGGGTCTCATGATAAACCCCTACGGCCGCACGGAAAACGGGCAGGAAACGCCGCGGCAGGCCTGCGCGGTCAAACACTGCCTGAAGTCCCAGGGGACCAGCATCATGGATCATCAGCCAAACCCGCTGGTGCGGAACACCGGACAGTTCGGCAATGGCGTGCTCCACAAAGCCCATATGCCCGACGCACAGGGCTCTCAGGATCAGGGAATGGCTTAACCGGCCGTTCAGGTTCAGCTGGGACACAAAACGCGGCAAGTCCTGCGTGCGACCGGCCTGGTCAACAAGGTCGATCGTGGCCCTTTCGCGCGTGCTCGATGCCAGCTCAATCGCCATCTGGGCCGGAAGCTGATGCCGGTTGACAAGCATGTCGAACACTTTCCCGGTGACAACGGACACCATCTTTTCCGCGATGTGCATGGGCACGTGTTCGCGGCCAACAATCGCGGCCTGGATCGCCTCATCGCGCGGGAAACGAGACAGGCTGTCATCAAACGCCTTGTCGGTGAGGTCTGCGCCGGGATTGGAGGCAAGCGTCCGGACTGCCTCACTGGCGGCATGCTCGGCGATGACCTCCGCAAGCGTCGGAGAGACCTCCCGGCGACCCGCCACCGCCGACTGTTTTGCAGTCGATGCGGACAGGACGATCTCGATCAGGTCCTGGTCGCTGAACGCGGGAGAGTTTTCCAACACCGGAATGGCCACGGTTTCTACATCACTGGCCAGCTCAAGGGCGATCTTCCGCGGCAAGATGGGCGAGTTGCGAAGCGTGATGGAGAGCGTACGGCGCACCAGTTCTGCGGTGTCCCTCGCCAGGATCGACATGATCTCCTCGGCATAGGCGCGTTCCTTGTCAGACAGAACGTCGAGCGCCATCCGCCGGCAAAGGCGGTGAGCGACAGAGGCTCGCGCTTCAGGGGTCTCCCCCTTCATCAAACGTACAATGTCGTCCTGGGACAATTCCGGGCGAAGCGACTGGACACGCATGGCAGGCTCTTCCCTTTTCGCAATGGGCAAACAACACGAAAAGGCCCCGACGCGGTTAAAATTTCATTTACCACGCATGGCCAATCGCGACCCGGGACCAGAAACCGCGACGGATTCCGCCAGCCCGCTCGTTGGTGATGTGGAAGCACTCCTGAAAGGGCAGGACAAATGGGTTTGGAAGCCGCCATCGCAGTCACGCGGTTTGGGCTTGGCGCCCGAATGGGAGAAATCGAATCGGTCGGCACAGATGCCGCGGAATGGCTCCGCGGCCAGCTTGATCCATCGGCACCGCCCAGATTTCCAGATGGATCCCTGTTGTCCAGCTCAGTCCACCTGCAGGCGTTCTTTGACGCCCGCATTGTGCGACGAGAGGCGCGAGGGCGATCGGCCACTCCAGAGGTCGACCCCGAGGCCGTCCAGTCATTCTCTCGCCATGTGCGCCGGACGCTCATATCCGAGATCGCGGCGAGATCGCGGTTTGGCGAGGAAACCAACGCGCCTTTCCATGAAAGGCTGGCACGTTTCTGGTCCAATCATTTTTCCGTTTCGAGCCGAAAATTTCAGGTGGCCGCCATTGCCGGCGCCTATGAACGCGAAGCCATCAGGCCAAACATTCTAGGCCACTTTCCTGACCTTGCCGAAGCTGCAATCTTCCATCCCGCCATGCTGGTCTATCTCGACAACTGGCAATCCATCGGGCCCAATTCACGGGTTGGCAAGCGCAGAAACCGCGGATTGAACGAAAACCTTGCGCGGGAAGTCCTCGAACTACACACGGTCACCCCCTCCGCAGGATACACCCAGGCGGACGTCACCGAGTTTGCCAGGGCGCTGACGGGCTGGACCATCGGCAACCCACGCCTCGGAAACAACCAGATCGGGCAAACAATCTTCGCCAGCCGCATCCATGAGGATGGCGAGCGCATTCTGCTCGGCAGACGCCATGATGAAACGGGCGAGCAACAGGCCCGTGCAATAGTACGAGACCTCTCGCTCCACCCTGCAACAGCATCGAACATTGCCCGGAAACTCGCTCGTCATTTCACCCGCGACGATCCCCCGGCCTCCCTTGTCGAACGGCTGAAGCAACGCTTCCTTGAAACTGAGGGAAACCTTGCGGACGTCTGTCTGGCGCTGGTCGAATCACCGGAAGTCTGGGACCCATCACAGGGCAAGCTGAAGACCCCAGACGATTTGCTCACCTCCGCATCCCGGATACTCGGATTGCAATCTGTGTTTGCAGGGGAGCCCCGCGACGTTTTTGACAGCTTCGCACAGATCCCATTCGGCGCGCCGAGCCCGGAAGGATGGCCCGATGAGGCTTCGGCCTGGATTGGCCCGGATTCGCTTTCAAAGCGCATTGAATGGGCCCAGCGACTTGGCCGCAGACATGTGGGCATTGATGCCCGCAAGCTCCTCGGGGAAGCCCTTGGTGACCTGGTCAGCGCCGAAACACGACGATCCGTCGCGCGTGCCGAAACCGATGCGCAGGGACTGGCCCTGGCGCTGATGAGCCCCGAATTCCAAAGGAGGTGATGCCATGACCGCCCTGTCGAGAAGAGAGATGATTGCCCTTCTGGCTGCATCCACCGCGTCCTGCGTCCTGCCGGCTGCTTTTGCCGAAGGGGTTGCAGGACGCAAGTTCATATTCGTGCTGGCGCGCGGTGGGCTGGATGGCCTGTCATTCCTTGTCCCAGATGACCCCGCGCTGGAGGAAATGCGCCCCGACCTTGTCCCTGCGCGGTCACAGCGGCGAGACGTGTCAGGCGGTTTCGCTCTCCATCCTGCTCTGGACTTCCTGCACTCGGCCTTCAAAAGCGGCGATGTCTCATTCGTCCACGCGGCTGCCTCGCCCTATCGCGGACGTTCGCATTTTGACGGCCAGGACGCGATCGAAACACTGGCCACAGCAGGTGCCGGCGAAGGCTGGCTCAACCGGGCCCTACAGGCCTCAGGCCTGAACGGACTCGCCCTCGGCTACGCCCTGCCCCTGGCCATGCGTGGCCGCGCGCCCGCCACAAACTGGGCACCCCCTGTCTTTCAGGAGGCTGACGAGGCACTTCTGAACCGGCTGGCGCAGATGTATGAAAACGACCCCGTACTGGCCAAACCCCTCGAACTTGCGATGTCCAGCACACAGCCAGAGGCCGACATGGGCCGCGCGCGCCGCGGCAATGGCGAGGTCTACAGGCAATCTCTGAAGACTGTGGGTGAACTTATGGCTGTCGATGGCGGACCCGGAATTGCCATGGTTTCGCTGGATGGCTGGGACAGTCATGCCAACCAGTCGTGGTTCCTGAATTCCCGCTTCCAGGGCCTCGATTCAGGGTTTCGTGAACTCAAGTATGCGCTGGGCCCACATTGGGAGCGCACCTGCATTGTGCTGTGTTCCGAGTTTGGTCGCACCGTGGCGCAGAACGGAACGCGGGGCACTGATCACGGAACCGGCGGCCTCGTCATGCTTGCAGGCGGCGCTGTCAGGGGCGCACGAGTGCTTGGCGACTGGCCGGGCACCCATCAGCGCGCGCTTTACGAAGGTCGAGACCTTGCCCCGGCCAATGATCTGGTTGCCGTACTGAAAGGCGTCCTCCGAGACCATATGGGGATTGAGCGCTCAGCACTGGAGACGCAGGTATTTCCGGGTAGTGGCGCGGTGTTCGAGGGCCTTGTGAACTGAACGAGCCTGTCGGCCTCAGTTCATCAGGCGAACCCATTCGCGCGCAGCCTTCAGTGCGAGACGGATGTCATCGCGGGTCATCTGGTCTGCCATTTCCTGGCGGAGGGCTTTTGCGGCCTCATGGCCTTTTGCGGCCGCCAGGTTGAACCATTTGTGGGCTTCCACAAGGTCCATCTCCACCTCCTCGCCCAGCGAGAATGCCAGCCCGGCACGGTAAAGCGATTCACCATCGCTTTCTGCATTCAGCCCCTCATGGGGCGCGATATCGAATTCCATTTCGGCAAAAGCCATCGTCTCGTTCCTTTGACACCCGCCCTGTTCCCGTTGCCTTGCGCAATCTTTGGGAGCCAGGGCCCATCCGCCGCCCCATCGGCGACACGCAAAAGGTGCCCTGAAGGCTTTTCGGCTTGGTTAACGCTGGCCGGGCCAGAAGTTCAGTCTATGAACAAAACCTGGCGGAACGTTCACATTCGGACGGTTTCCGCGGTAAACCCGAAAATCCATGGCGGGACGCGCCTGGCGCGCAAAGAGATTTGCATGGACAGCAAGACGGATTATGCAGGCAGCATGACAGGATACTTCGAGCCGATTTCCTTTGGCCTGTTTGAAGACGCGCCCGGGCGCTTTGCAACTGCGCTTGGGCAAGGCTTCAGGGAAACCGGCTTTGCGGTGATCACGGACCACCCCATCCCGCCGGCCACCATAAGCAATGCAGTGGATGCGATGAAGGCCTTTTTCGCCCTGCCCGCTGAAACCAAGCTCCGGTATGATGATCGGGAAAATGGTGGCCAGCGCGGATATACCGCCTTTGCCACTGAAAACGCCAAGGGCCGTTCTACAGCCGATCAGAAGGAATTCTGGCATACGGGCCGGGCCGCGCCCGCAGGATCCGGTCTTGAAACGGTGATGCGGCCCACGCCAGGCGTTCCGGAAATCCCGGAATTCGACGCAGCCGCCGGGGCCTTGTTCGACGCGCTCGACAGTCTTGGACAGGAACTTCTGCGCGCGGTGGCCCTTGACCTGGGCCTGGATGAAAACTGGTTCCAGCCACGGGTCGAGCGTGGCAACTCGATCCTGCGCCTCCTGCACTATCCGCCGCAATTGTCTCCGCCGCCCGAAGGATCGGTCCGTGCCGGCGCCCATGAGGACATCAATGTGATCACGCTCCTGCTGGGCGCCGAAGAGGCCGGGCTGGAAGTCAGGCACAGGTCGGGGAAGTGGCTTGGCATCAACCCGCCTCCCGGCGCGCTGGTCATCAATGTCGGAGACATGCTGCAGAGGCTGACCGGTGGCCTTTTGCCCTCCACAACCCATCGCGTGGTCAACCCATCGCCGGAACGGGCCAGGTTTGCCAGGTACTCAACACCGTTTTTCCTGCACTTTGCACCGGACGTCCTGATCGAGACCTTGCCAGGATGCCTTGAGGATGGCGCCAGTGCCTATCCGCCAATCACAGCGCAGGACTACCTGCTGGAGAGGCTGCGGGAAATCGGCCTGATCAAGGCCTGACTTCCAGATCGGCTCAGGCGTCCGGATCGACCTTGCCCCGCAGGACCTTCAGGTCTGCCCGCTTTTTCTTGGCCGACAATCGGCGTCGAACCGACCCTGCAGTGGGGCGCGTCCGGATGCGTTTCTTGGGCCGAAGCGCCACCCGCGCGATCATTTCCGAGAGCTTCTGGCGGGCATCCTGGCGATTGAGCGCCTGGCTGCGATGGCGCGACGATTCCACGATAATGTCGCCATCGGTCGTGATTCGCGTGGAATATCGCCGAACGAAGCGCGCCTTCACGTCTGCAGGCAAGGAGGAGCGCTGCACATTCCAGCGCAACTGCACCGCAGTGGCGACCTTATTGACATTCTGCCCTCCCGGGCCCGACGCACGGATGAACTGTTCCGAGACCTCCCAGGCCGGCAGCGCCAGTTCGGGTGTGATCACGATATCCTGTTCAAAACGCTCGCTCATGGATTTTCAGATGAGAGGCAATCTCTTGGCGTCAACCGGATAGGCCTCCGAGAGCTCCGCTATCTTTTACCTTTTCTTAGGCACACATCCTGCTAAATCTTGATTGCCTGACCTGTTTGGGAAGGCATTCGTTTTTAGGACTGAAGCAACTGAAAGGAGGTGATCCAATGTCAAGTGAGAAACCAGGAACGGCGATTGGGTCGGTTCTAATTGGTGGCGACGTGGAGCAACCTCTGCGCGGCATCTGATGAACCCCTTGGTTCCGACCGGAACCAGAAGATCCAAGAGCCAATCCGGCTCACGGGAGCCGCCCTTCGGGGCGGCTCTTTTGTTTCTTGCATGCGAACGCCGCAAGAAATCTTTTCATGAGCTGTCAAACGTGTGTCACAATTTTCACATATGCACTTTGTCCGCTTGGGGGCGGTAGTATGCGAGGACGCGCCGATGAGGCAGCCAGACCGAAGAGACACAAGCGCCCATCCCAACACGGGAGGGCATCGACAGCCCTTCCGCGCCCTTGCCGGCCAGGGCTGACGCTAAGAACTTCTATCCGCCGCAGCTGATGGAAATCAGGCTTCGGTGTTCCAATCAGAAATCGAATATCACGGAGGCTTGCCATGGCCGACGGCATGACTCATCGCACACAAGAAACTGCAATGAGAGCGGGACAGGCGACGCCGCTGCTCAATTTCCTTGCCGGGC
>CAZVES010000012.1:3887-28575 GCA_964625835.1 uncultured Hyphomonadaceae bacterium | reverse complement strand
GGAACCCGAACCAAACCGATGCGTGCGGTTGCGGAGAAAGCGTGACCATCGCTCCCGCAACACTCTGAACTGTAACAATCATTGCAGCGTCAGGGATTCGTCCAAATGTCCGGTATTTATCCTGCCCTGCCGCTATCGTTCTGAGTAGGTAACAAGTTCGTGCGAATGTACGGCAATTCCGATACCAGAGTTTCACTCATCGACGCCATCTCTGCAGAGCGAGTGGCGCCCTTTTAATCCGGTTTTCAGAGCGAGGCTGCCCGGTCAGGCGGTCGCCGATCCGGTGACGCCCAACGCGGCATACACCGATTGCGGCGGATCTCCATAAGGATCTATGCCGAGCGCGTTTGCGGTCTCAACGGTCATGTATCCCACCGCCAGTCCATTGGCCCGCTGGAAACCTTCCATGGCCCGAAGGGTCCTAGGGCCAAACGCGCCATCCACGAGTGTTGGGTATCCTGCATCGGTCAGTGCACCTTGGATTTCAGCAACCTTGAAGCGGGTCGTATTGGTCTCGCAAAGCACTTCAGCCCAAGACAACTCCCCTCCGCCGACGACCACTTCGCGCGTCACTGTCTCATAGACGGCCGGCACGACGACACGTCGTTGTTCGGCAGGCTTTACAAGGACGCGGACTTTGCGGTCTTCGTAAACGGCGGGGATGAGTTCTTCCTCGAAGCGCGCGGGCTCCACGACCACTTCGCGGCGGACGGTCTGATATCTTGCTGGCACGATACGCTCTTCGAGGCGTGGGGGCGCCACCATCCGTGTGCGTGTAATGGTTTGGGTTTTGGCAGGCTCAATCACGCGACAAAGCACTTCACCGGTTGCGATCTCGGTGGCCGACGAGGATAATTGAGCGTCGATGCCAACGGCGTCGCGACCATAAAGTCCCGTTCCAGCTTTCCAGACAACCCGCTCTGGCTCGACAACCACTGTCTCGGTGTAGGCTTCAAACTGTGCTGGGATGACAAACCGCTCGACCCGCTCCGGTTCGACGAGGATGCGCTCTTCACGAATTTCGGTAACAGCGGGAGTGTAGCGGTAACGAGAAGACGCCTCTTTGACGAGCACACGCTGCACAGACGTCTCATATACGGCCGGAATCACCTCGATTTCGAATGTTTCCGGGCGGACAAGTTCTTCTTCCATGACGGTCTGGGTAATCTCAGGCGACAATACGCGTGCAAAGCACTGCCCGTCCTGGGACGCTGGCGGAAACTGGGCCGACGCTTGGCCAAACGCCAGCGGCACCGCCAGAACTGCACTTACAAGGATGAAAAGTAGCCGGGTCATAACTGCGCGTCTCTTACGATTGCGTAATGGGTTATGGCGTGGGGTCGGATTGGCGTAAAGAAAAAAATTTCAAATATTACATGAAATTAGCGCTGAATGGTCAAAATAGCCCTGTTTTCGAAGTGTTCGGGAATCCGATGAGAATCGTTCCTCAAGCGAGCTCCTGCCGGACAAGTTCCCGAAAAAATAGAAAACAGTGCTCCACGTACTGGATAAGCGCTAGAGGCATGATAATCTCTCGTGCAAACGGACGACAGGGCCAATGAAAAAATCCGAAACCCGCCGCGGCGAAGCGCGCGAAGATATTGTGCGCAGCGTCCTCGAAATTATCGCCGAAAACGGCATTGAAAGCGTGACTCACCGCTCAGCAGCCTCGAAAACCGGGGTTTCGCCAGGTACGGTCACCTATCATTTCGCCACGCGGGATTCGCTGATCGACGCGGCTCTGACCCAATATGTGAGCGAATACCAGGCCGGCCTGGCCGAGGCGGTAGCCAACCAGCCCATTGCCTCAAGAGAAGCCCTGATCCGGTTTCTGGTGGGCACCACCGCCCTGGCACCAGATCACCTGACACTTTCGATCATCGAGGCAGAGATGGCGCTGCTTGCCCAAAGAACGGGTCGGCTCGCGGGTGTTCTGCAAGCCTGGCAGCGCTCCATGGAGCCCATCCTGTCTGAAGTTCTTGAGGCGATTGGCGTGGCCCGGCCTGTCGAGGCGGCCCGCACCCTGGTCGCGGTGTGCCGCGGCACGGAATTCGAAGTCATGGCGCGCGGCGCGGAAATCGAGCGGGAAACGCTGCGCGCAAGGCTCGAAGCGGTGCTGAACGGCCTGATCGCCTGACAGGACTGAAAAGGTTTGCCGAGCCGCTTCAGGGCGTCTGGCGAAGTCGCTTGATCGTGCCGGAGAAGTTCAGGCAGGGCGTCCCGTTCCCTTCAACAATGCCCCTCACGAACACGAGTGAACCTCCCACGCGGAGCACCTCGCCACGCGCAGTGATCAGTTCGCCCTCTGTTGGGCCGGCAAGGAACTCACTCGTCAGCGCCACGGTCAGGCCATAGGCGCCGTCCATGGCATGGCTTGCGATCGCAAACAGCGAAAAATCTGCAAACGTCAGAAGGCAGCCCCCATGAACCACGCCGGCACTGTTGAGATGCTTGCGCCTGGCGCGAAAGGCGGCCACCGGTTCGTCACCTTCCAGGCGGAAATAGAACGGGCCGGCGGATTCCGCTTCAAAGGGCTCGTCATCCCAGTAGGTCCACCCGGCGAACTCTCCTTCGGTTTCAACAATTTTCGCCATGAAAAGATCTCCCCTGGTTCACTCTGGGGCAGACCTTTAGCCTTATGACGGGGGAGCGTATACTCTTTCTCGATGCTCAGGAGGAGACGATCATGGCATTTGACGCGGAACTTCGTGCCCAGTTGATCGAGACGGTGTCTCGTTTTGTCACTGAAAAATGCGTGCCGATCGAAGCCAGGGTCGGCGATGAGGACAGGGTTCCTATCGAGATCGTCGATGATATGCGCCAGCTCGGCCTTTTTGGCCTTGCGGTCCCGGAGACCTATGGCGGGCTCGACCTCGACATGGAGACCGAATGCCTTGTCGCGCTGGAACTGGGAAAGACGTCTCCGGCCTTTCGCTCCGTGGTTGGCACCAATGTCGGGATTGGCAGCCAGGCCCTGGTCCTGTTCGGAAGCGAGGCCCAGAAAAATCGCTGGCTGCCGGGCATTGCCTCCGGAGACCTGATCGCCAGCTTTGCCCTGACAGAGCCGGAAGCGGGCTCGGACGCCGGCTCGGTCCGCACCAAGGCAGTGCGCGATGGTGATCATTACGTCCTGAACGGCACAAAGCGCTACATCACCAACGCCAATGTGGCGGACGTGTTCACGGTGATGGCGAGAACCGATCCGGACACGCCCGGCGGAAAAGGCGTGTCGGCATTTGTGGTCGAGCGCGACACACCGGGTCTGAGCGTCGGGCCGCCCGAAAAGAAGATGGGGCAGCAGGGCGCCCATATCTGCGACGTCGTCTTTGAGGATGCACGGGTGCCAGCCGAAAACCGGATCGGGGAAGAGGGAGAAGGCTTCAAGGTTGCCATGAGCGTCCTGGACAAGGGGCGCCTCCATATCTCTGCGGTCTGTGTCGGAGTGGCCGAGCGGCTGGTGCGCGAAATGGTGACCTATGCCCAGGAGCGAAAGCAGTTCGGCAAGCCGCTCATCGAACACCAGTTGATCCAGGCCATGCTCGCCGACAGCCAGGCTGAGACCTATGCCGCAAAATGCATGGTCATGGACGCGGCCAGGAAGCGCGATGCCGGCGAACGGGTCACCATGCTGGCATCGTCGTGCAAGCTGTTTGCATCTGAAATGGTGGGCCGGGTGGCCGACCGCGCCGTGCAAGTGTTCGGCGGTGCCGGTTATGTCAGTGACTATGGAATCGAGCGGTTCTACCGGGATGTGCGCATATTCCGACTGTATGAAGGCACCACACAGATACAGCAGATTGTTGTCGCCAGAGAATTGGCCCGGGCGGCCCAGCGGGGAGAACTCTGAATGTCACAGGAAACCGCGGATATCCTGGCCGACCTGGGAATGAATGGCGAGCGCCTGCGGCAGATCCCGGAGTTTTTCCGATCGCGATACATCGACAATGGAAAACTCCCCTGCATGGCCACGCTGGTCTCCCGTGGAGGAGAAACCGTTCACGAGGCCTATCTTGGCACGACACATCTGGAAGGTGAGGGCCAGCCCATCGGTCCTGAAACGATCTTTCGCATCTATTCGATGACGAAACCGATCACGTCGCTTGCGGCGATGATGCTGGTCGAAAAAGGCGATCTGCGACTTGATCACAAGCTCTCGCGCTACATCCCCGCCTTTGCCGAAACCCGGGTCTGGGCCGGCGGCAGCAGTGATGGGCCGGAGCTGAAGGTGCCGGCGCGGGAAATCGAGATCCGAGACCTTTTCCTCCACACCTCCGGCCTGACCTATGGCTTCCTGTTCCAGCATGAAGTCGACGGCATCTACAGGCGCGAAAAAATTGGACAACCTTTCGAAACCTTGAGCGAAATGTGCGATCGATTGGCAACCTTGCCACTTTTGTTCTCGCCAGGGACACAGTGGAACTATGGCCACTCGACAGACGTTCTCGCCCGGGTGGTCGAGATCGTTTCCGGCCAGGAACTCGACCATTTCTTCAGCGAACAGATTTTTGGCCCGCTTGGCATGGTGAATACCGGCTTTCATGTCCCGGAAGCCAAGCTCGACCGCCTGACGGCCTGTTACCAGAAAAACCCACTCGACCGCACGGTCTCGATGCATGATGATGCCGGTCAAATGTCGAGGCTTTACACGACGCGTCCCAAACTCCTGAATGGTGGCGGCGGGCTTGTCTCGACGATGGGCGACTATCTCAGGTTCTGCCAGTGCCTCCAGAATGGTGGCCGGCTTGGTGCGGCCCGTCTCATAAGTCCGAAAACCTGGGAGTTCATGTCGATGAACCACCTCCCGGGCAGCAAGACCATCAAGGATATGGGCGACAAGACCTTCAGTGAGGCGCGCATGGAGGGCAATGGATTTGGTCTTGGCGGCTCGGTGGTCACCAATGTGGCCGAAACACTTCAACCCGGAAGCCTGGGCAGTTTCAGCTGGGGCGGTCTTGCCAGCACCTTCTTCTGGATTGATCCCATGGAAGACCTGATCGCGATCCAGATGACACAGATGATGCCGTCCAATGCCTATCCGATCCGGCCACAGTTCCAGGCCTTGGTCTATGCCGCGCTTGATGGCTGAACCCGATCGTTCAAGGCTGCGCCATGCCATTCTGGAACTGGTCGAACAGCGCGGCCGGGGAAAGACTATTTGTCCCAGTGAAGCGGCCCGGGCCGTCGCGCCCATGGACTGGCGCGCGCTGATGAAGCCGGTTCGGGCTGAGGCCGTGGCGCTCGCCATGGCGGGTGAGGTGGCAATCCTGCGCAAGGGGCGACCGGTCGATCCGTCAGACTTCAGGGGGGTCTACCGCATAGGCATGCCAGGACCGGAGGAGGGGAATGGCGAAGACACCTGACCCGTTCCACGATTTCGTGGTCGAGCTTTTCGCCCCGCTGGGGCCGGTGACGGTGCGGCGTATGTTCGGCGGTGCTGGTGTGTTTGCCGACAAGGTGATGTTCGCCCTGCTGGCGGACGGAGAAGTTTACCTGAAGTGTGATGAGACTCTTCGCGCAGCGTTGGTCGAGGAAGGCTCTGAACCCTTCCATTGGACGCGGCCTTCCGACGGCAAGGTTTTGGACATGGGTTACCTGAAACTGCCCGATGACGCCGCAGAAGACCCAGGACTGGCCAGTGAGTGGGGAAGGCGCGCCCTGGATGTCGCGTTGAAAGCGAAATCAGCCAGGAAATAGGCTGACCGATAGGGATTGGGGCCAAACCGCGGCATTTCTGTCCGGAATGTCATGAAATTGCCAACCACCGCCCCCCTCCAGCGCCCGATTGGTGGGGCCAAAGGAACGGGTGAGGGGCTTAACCTGTCCTTCGAACCGTGGTTGAACACAAACGGAGCGGGCGGCAGAGTATTCTTTCGCCCTGTGAGGAGGAAGAGAGATGGCAACGCTGGCGCTGGTCGATGACGATGAAAACATCGTGGCATCCCTGAGAATTTTCTTCGAGGCTGAGGGTTACCAGGTGCGCACCTATTATGATGGCGAAGCCGCCCTGCCGGCCCTTATGGAAAACCCGCCGGACCTGGCCATTCTCGATGTCAAAATGCCCAAGATGGACGGGATGGAGTTGCTGCGCCGCCTGCGCGCGACATCCGACCTGCCAGTGATCTTCCTGACATCTAAGGATGAGGAAATCGATGAGGTGATCGGCTTCAACATTGGTGCCGACGACTTTGTGCGCAAACCGTGCTCAACCCGCCTGCTTTCCGAGCGGGTCAAGGCTGTCCTGCGCCGGGCAAGGGGGGGCGTGGCCGGGCCGGAGGAAGGCGACGCCAAGCCGATTGTGCGCGGTCGCCTCACGCTGGACCCCAATCGTCATGCCTGCAATTGGGACGGCGATCCCGTGAGGCTGACCGTGACGGAATTCCTGATCCTGCAGTCGCTCGCCCAGCGGCCGGGCTATGTGAAATCTCGCGACCAGTTGATGGACGCGGCCTATGACGATCAGATCTACGTGGATGATCGCACCATCGACAGCCACATCAAGAGATTGCGCAAGAAGTTTCGCGAGGTGGACGGCGAGTTCGACAGCATCGAGACGCTCTATGGCGTAGGTTACCGTTACACCGAGAGCTGATAGGTTCGGCCTGAAACCCGCAATGCCAGTTCTTGCCTCCGGTCCCGGGCATTTGCGCCCTCAGTTGATGCGGGAGACAGCTGGCGGCGATGCCTTGTTCATGCGGTGAAGTCCTATAAACCCGAAGGCCAGCCAGACGAGGACAATGCAATGGCAGATGCGGAAAACCAGATACTGATGAAGACAACAAAGGGCGATGTCACGATTGACCTTCGCCCGGACCTCGCGCCGGGTCATGTGGCCCGGATCAAGGAACTGGCCCGTGAAGGCTTCTACGACGGAATCATCTTCCACAGGGTGATTGATGGCTTCATGGCGCAGGTGGGCTGCCCGGACGGGACCGGCATGGGCGGTTCAAGCAAGCCCGACCTGAAGGCTGAGTTTAATTCGGAGCCCCATGTGCGGGGCACATGCTCGATGGCGCGGACCAACAATCCCAATTCCGCCAACAGCCAGTTCTTCATTTGCTTAGACGATGCCGGCTTTCTGGACAGGCAGTATACCGTTTGGGGTGAGGTCAGTGACGGTATGGATGTGATTGACCAGATCCAGAAGGGCGAGCCCCCCCGCAACCCGGACTCGATCGTGTCCATGAAGGTGGTGGCCGATCAATAGGATAAGCGGCCATGGCCGGTGAACCCGCGAGGCTTGTTCGTCGAAATGTACGCGGTTCCGGCGTGCTCGGCTCGCGGATTGCCAGGCTCATATTCGCATCAAACCTCGCCGGGCTCGCCATCCTTCTCGTGGGCGCCATGGTGCTGAACGAGATGCGAGCCGGGCTTGTCGTCTCGAAGAAGCAGGACCTTGAGGCCCAGGCGCAGGTCTTCCAGAACCTGCTGAGCGGCGGGGCCACACGGGGCATACCGCAGCCCATGATGGATGTGGACCTGGCGGCCGCGGTCATCCGAGACCTGTCGCTCCCCAAATCGATCCGCGCCCAGGTTCGCACCACTGACAAGGATGTCGTCGCAGACAGCTTTCTGCTTTCAGACAGGGTTGACGTTTCGGCCCTGCCACCGATCCGCGAGCCTGGTGCCTTCTCCCAGATGAGTGCTGACCTTTCGAGTTGGGCGACAGGCCTGATGGGGGGTATTCTTCCCGAACGGGGGGGGGTGGCCGTCCGGGCCCGCACATTCGAAGAGGAGTTCCAGGCGGCATTGTCAGGCGAGATGGCCTCCAGCCAGCGCTTTTCCGACAGGGGCCAGCGCGTGATCTCCGTCTCCATCCCGATCCAGCGCGTGTCAGCCGTGGTCGGCGTGCTGACACTCGAGGCCAGCGATGTCGAAGAGATTGTTCGTGCCGAACGAGCGGCCCTCCTGCCGTTTATCCTGGTGGCGGTTCTGGTTGCCTTTGTCACGTCGAGCCTTCTGACACTTGGTATTGCGCGTCCATTGCGCCGGCTCTCACTTGCGGCAGACCGGGTGCGCTCAGGGTCTTCAGAGACGCTCGACCTGCCACAGTTGACCCGCCGGCGCGACGAGATTGGCGATCTCGCCAACTCACTTCAGGCGATGACGGACACGCTGGTTGAACGTATCTCTGCCAATGAACGCTTTGCTGCGGATGTGGCCCATGAGCTGAAGAACCCTCTCACGTCGATCCGTTCGGCGGTCGAAACGGCCGAGCGTGTGAAAGGTGATCCGATGGCCCTTGAGAAACTGCGCGGGGTGATTGCAAGCGATGTGAAACGGCTCGACCGCTTGATCACGGACATTTCGAACGCATCGCGACTGGAGGCCGAAGTGGCCCGGGTGCCAACGGCCCGGCTCGATGTTGGCAAGCTTTGCAGTGACATTGTCGACACCTATACGGCTCTCAGCGGTGAGGGGCAGGTGGCTGTGGAGTTTGAGGACCGAACCATGGCGGCGGGGCTGCGCGTGCGCGGCCGCGTGGGACCTCTCGGCCAGGTCCTGCGCAACCTGATTGACAATGCCCGCTCATTCTCACCCGAAGGCGGCACCGTCCGCGTGATCCTTGAGCAGGCTAATGATGGACGCCAGACTTTGGCGCGGATCCGGGTGGAAGACGACGGACCGGGCATACCGCCTGACAAGCTTCAGAAAATCTTTGATCGTTTCTACACAGACCGTCCCGCCGGCGCTGCATTCGGCAACAATTCAGGCCTTGGGCTGTCGATCGTTGCACAGATTGTGGAGACCCATCGCGGCAATGTCATGGCAGAGAATCGTGACATGGGAGGCGCCCGTTTCACGATTGACCTGCCAGCCGTGTGATTTGTGAAGTCGCCCGTTCACGTTATAGGGCAGTGAAGACTCAGACGGGCGAGGGATACAGCCATGGTCGATTCCGCAGATACGCCAAACGCGGCCAGAAGCCGAAAAGGGTTTCTCGGTTGGGTGGAGCGGACGGGAAACCGGTTGCCCGATCCTGTTTTCCTCTTTTTCTACCTGATCATCCTTCTGATCCTGGTTTCCGTGGCGTGTGCGGTCTTTGGCGTATCGGCCGTCCATCCGACCCAGGTCAATGAAGATGGCTCGCCCCTCATCGTGACGGCTGTCAGCCTGCTGTCGCCGGAGAACATCCAGCGCCTATGGGTGGAGATGCCCCAGACATTCACGCACTTCTATCCTCTCGGCTACGTGCTGGTCGTGATGCTCGGCGCGGGCGTTGCCGAGCGGTCGGGCCTGTTTGCCAGCGCGATACGCGGGGCTGTCAGGGACGCACCAAAGTTGCTGCTGACGCCGCTTGTTGCGCTCGTAGCCATGCTCTCAAACCATGCCGCCGACGCCGGCTATGTCGTGATGATCCCGCTGGCGGCGATCGTTTTCGCGTCCGCCGGGCGCCACCCCCTGGCCGGAATTGCCGCGGCATTTGCGGGTGTTTCCGGCGGCTTTTCAGCCAACATCGCTCCGGGACAGCTGGACGCACTCTTGTTCGGCATCACCCAGACGGCCTATGAGACCAGCCAGATCGATGCTGGCTGGACCATGAACATTGCAGGCAACTGGGCCTTCATATCGGCGCTTCTGGTCATTTACCTGCCAGTAATATGGTATGTGACTGACAGGATCATAGAGCCGCGCCTCGGTGCATGGGTGCCGGAAAGCGGCACGGATATGAGCAGCTATGGGGATACGGACCGGACCCTCCAGCCAGAAGAAAAGCGCGGACTGGCCTGGGCAGGGCTCGCCATCCTCGGAGTGTGTGCACTCTGGACCTTCATGACCCTCGGGCCTGGAACCCCCCTCTACATCACGAGCGCAGAACTGGCCGCACAGGGTCTGACGGCCAGTGAAGTCGCAGACGTCGAATGGTTCGAGCGCCTGGGGCCATTCTTTCAGTCGCTCGTGGCCGGATTTCTCGTTCTCTTCCTGGCGGCAGGCTGGGCGTATGGCGCAGCCGCCGGCACGATCAAGTCCCACAAGGATCTTGTTGCCATGATGGCCGAGGCGATGAAGGACATGGGCTATTATCTGGTGCTGGCCTTCGCTGCTGCGCATTTTGTGGAGATGTTTGGCTGGTCCAATTTGGGCCTGATCAGCGCTGTCCATGGTGCAGATGCCATTCAGAACAGCGGGCTGCCTCTGCCATTGGTGATTGGACTAATCGTGATCTTCACAGGTTTGCTGAATCTGTTTGTCGGTTCGGCCAGTGCGAAATGGGCCCTCCTGGCGCCTGTTCTGGTGCCAATGCTCATGCTTCTCGGGCTGAGCCCTGAGGCCGCCACAGCGGCCTATCGCGTTGGCGACGGAGCCACCAACATCATCACGCCCCTGATGGTGTATTTCCCGCTGATTCTGGTGTTTGCCCAGCGTTGGACGCCCAGTTTCGGTCTGGGAAGCCTCACGGCCATGATGATTCCCTATTCGGTCTGGCTTCTGGTTTCCGGCGTGATCCTGATCATGGCCTGGATCTATCTCGGCCTTCCGTTTGGTCCCGGTGCGCCGGTCGGCATCAGTCTTCCGGAAATTGCGACTCCCTAAATGCACACTTGACCGGATGAAATTGTATGTCAGCCTCAGCGTCCTGTTTACCGATTGGGAAGTCAGAACATGATCGGAATTGTGGTGGTGAGCCATGGAAATCTCTCCAGAGAGCTCGTGGCGGCTGCCCAGCATGTGGTGGGCAGCCAGAAGCGATTTCGGGCGATATCGATTGAAGCCGAGGACGACATTGAGGCTCGTCGCGAAGAAATCCGGGACACTGCCAAGGCTTGCGATGACGGTTCCGGGGTGATCATCCTGACAGACATGTTTGGCGGGACGCCCTCGAATCTCGCCATTTCTGTCATGGCGTCCGATCGGGTCGAAGTCATAGCCGGGGTAAACCTGCCAATGTTGATCAAGCTTGCTGAGGTGCGTGATCAACTGTCGCTCCGGGATGCCTGTGCTGCGGCGGCTGAAGCGGGTCGCAAGTATATCAACATCGCTTCTGAGTTGATGAGCCGTGCCTGAGACTGAACGCCGGGGCGAAGCTCTCCAGAACGTCACGATCGTGAACGTGAAGGGATTGCACGCGCGCGCCTCAGCCGCGCTTTCCAAGGTGGCCAGTGAATTTGATGCGGTCGTGACGGTCTCTCACAAAGGCAACAGTGCAGACGCCCGGAGCATCATGGACCTGTTGCTTCTCGTTGCCTCGAGGGGTTGCGAAGTAGAGGTCTCTGCAAAAGGGCCGCAGGCGGCTGAGGCCGTAACCGCCGTTGCAAGTCTTGTTGCCGATGGTTTCGGTGAAAAAGACACGCCCATTTCGCCGGACGTGACCAAATTCAAAAATTGACGCGGTCCGGAAGCGCGCGAACCTGGCGCAAGGTCTCCGGCTTGCGCCCGTCCTGGGATGGCGCTTTCAAAGCGGCAACGGCGATGTTTCCGGAAATCGGATCGACATAGGCATCGGCGATCGTGTCGACCACATCGGAAAACTCCTCGGCGCTTACGAACCGGTCCAGATTCGGATCGAACCGGACAGGATTGGCCAGTGAATCATCGCGAGTCGGCAGGCTTTCAGCCCATGACTGCTGTTCCAGCGCGCTGAGAAGGCCGTCATTGTTCGCGTCCGCTACGGCGAAAGCCCTCTCGATACCAACGTCGCGTTCGGAAGGCGTGACATAGCCATCCCGGTTGTTGTCGAAGGACAGTATCAGGCCGCCGCCGGGAACGTATCGCTCAAGCGGCTGTCCGGGAGGGGCGAATTTCACGGTTCCATGGCTAGGAAGCCGGACAAGGTCACTGTCAGCGTTCTGGGCCAGTGCCAATGGCATCGGAGCCATCATGGAAACGGCCAGAGCAATAATGGGTCGGAGCATTTTTTGCCTCCTTTGCTCTGTCCATCCTATACGGGTGTTGCGAAAAGACCACATGAGAATGCTGTCATACTGAAAAACTTGTCCCGCAGCCGCAGGCAGCCGTTGCATTCGGATTGTTGATCCGGAACGCGGCTCCAATCAGTTCACTGGAGAAATCGATTTCCGATCCCTGCAGCAGTTCGAGGCTCATTTCATCGATCACGACACCTGCACCATCGCGTTCGACCAGAAGATCATCGGGGTTCTTCTGGCTTTCCAGCTCGAACTTGTATGAAAAGCCAGAGCAACCCCCGCCATCCACAGAGATTCGGAGAAGCCGCGCATCGGGCTCTTTTTCCAGAATCGCCTTAATGCGTCGGGCAGCTGCTTCTGTTAGGGTCACGTCAGTCATGTCTAATAATATAGTCGATCGCAGTGCGCTCGAAAAGAGACAAGAGTTCCTTGCGCCCTTCGCCACTGACTGGCGCGATACCCGCGGACGATACTTTGCAGAGTCTGAGTCTGCCACACGCACACCATTCCAGCGAGATCGCGATCGGATTATACATGCGAGTGCCTTTCGCCGACTGAAACAGAAAACCCAGGTTTTCGTGGCCCATGAGGGCGACCACTATCGCACACGCCTGACTCACTCGCTGGAAGTGGCCCAGATTGCGCGGTCGATCGCCCGGACGCTGAGGCTGGACGAAGACCTCGCCGAAGCGCTGGCCCTGGCCCATGATCTCGGTCATCCCCCGTTTGGCCATGCCGGGGAAGACCAGTTGAATGCCTGCATGGAGGACTATGAGGGGTTTGACCACAATGCCCAGACCTTGCGGGTGGTCACAAAGATCGAGAGTTCCTATCCCCTGTTCGAGGGCCTGAACCTGACCTGGGAGAGCCTTGAGGGGCTGGTCAAGCACAATGGACCGCTGCTTTGTGATGGCAGTTCGGTTGCCTCCCTTCCGGTCGCCTTTCGGGACTTTGCCCATCTTGAAGACCTCGACCTGCACACCTTCGCGGGCGCTGAAGCCCAGGTCGCGGCGCTTTCAGATGACATTGCCTACAACAATCACGACATTGATGACGGTCTTGCCGCCGGACTGTTTTCCCTCGAAGAACTGATGGAAATCCCTCTGGTCGGGGATGTCTTCAAGGCCGTAATGGATGACTATCCGGGCCTCGACACCTCCCGCACCATCAAGGAGGCCGTGCGCAGACTGATTGGCCTCTGGATCGAAGACCTGACGACCGAGACCCTGAAACGGGCAAGGAAGGACAAACCTCACTCGGCCAGTGACGTTCGCCAAATGGGTCGCCCGCTCGTTGCCTTCTCAGAAGCCCTTGACCGGCGCCAGAGTGCCTTGCGGGCCTTTCTCTATGAGCGGATGTACAAACACTACAAGGTCAATCGCATGCGCAGCCAGGCCAAACGCATCCTGGGCGACCTGTTCGAGCTGTTTCTGGCCGAACCCGACACTCTTCCGCCGCCCTGGCGCCAGACGGCCGAACAGGTGGATGCTCGGCGGCGTGCGCGCATCGTTTGTGATTACGTGGCCAGCATGACGGACACATTTGCGATTGATGAGCACAGGCGACTGTTCAACCTCGATTCAATGATCTGACCTGCAGCCTTGGGGCAGACAGCAAGCTGTTTAGCTGACGTTAACGCAAGCGGCCTACCGGTTAACCAATTCTTGTTTTGAGACATGGGGTTACACATGAACCGCTACGGGGACGACCCGATCGATTTCGGTCCTGCCGAGGATGAGTACCGCGGCCTCGACATGCATGGCGAGGAAACCGCCCGCGGGCCCTTGATACTGGCGCTGGCAGCAGGAGTGCTGATCGTGTTTGGAGCGGTGGTCTGGAACACTTATCGCCAGGGCATTCGCGGTGATACGGGTCAACTCCCGCTGATCACGGCGGATGCCGGCGCCTACAAGCAGAGGCCCGAAACGTCTGGCGGTGCGGAAATGCCCGATCAGCAGCTCAGATTCTATGATGAAATGGACGGCTCATCCCGCGCCGCGGTCGAGCTTGAAGGCGGCCTCAGGCGGTCAGTTTCGGCCGGCTTGGAACCACCGCTTGCCGGGGGAGCAGACCGTGAGAGCCTGCCGCCACCAGCGGCAGGCAGGTCTGATTCGGATGGGTTGCGCGGGGAGTTTGCGCTGGGTGAGCCGGTCAATTCGGCGTCGCCTCGAACAGAAGGCCAGATCGCGGTCCTTGATGAGGCCACGATCGCGATCGCGGCTGGCCGTGCCGCCGATGCGATCGAGGCCCTCCCGGACCCCAGCATTGTTGCGCCGACCGACAGCGCCCGTTTCGAGTTCGACAGGAATGGAGCTTATCTCGTGCAGGTTGCCGCGCTGCGTGATCCCAACGGAGCTGAAAGGGCGTGGCTGAGACTGTCGTCCAGCTATCCTGGCCTGTTCGCGGGCGCTGAAAAGCGGGTCCAGCGTGCCGACCTTGGTGCGCGCGGTGTCTTTTACAGATTGAGAGTGGGGGCCTTCGCCTCGCGCGATGCAGCGGCGGAATTCTGTGACGCCTTAAAATCGGCCGGAAAAGACTGCATCATTGTACAATGACTGAAACAGCGCGTGCCTGCATTCTCAGCGTGTCGGGGCCAGTTCTTCTCGACGCCGAAGCGGAGTTCCTCTCCAGGTCACAGCCCTGGGGCGTGATTCTGATGGGGCGCAGTTGCGTTGACCGCTTTCAGGTGCGCCAGCTTGTCGAGGACATATGGGGTGCCTTGGGGCGTTCCTGTCTGGTGTTCATCGACCAGGAAGGCGGGCGCGTGGCGCGCCTGCGAGGACAGGGCTGGCCAAAGTTCAACGCCGCCCGGCGATTCGGAGACCTCTACGAGGCTGATGCTGAATCCGGGCTGGAGGCGGCTTATATCAGTCACAGGCTGATGGCTCAGGAACTGGCTGACATCCACATTCACGCCAATTGCGCGCCGGTGCTGGACCTTCCGGTGCCCGGTTCACATGACGTGATCGGGGACCGCGCCTTTTCGGAAGTGCCCGGCACGGTAATTGCCCTTGCAGGTGCCGCAATACGCGGCCTCCTCGACGGCGGAGTGGCGCCCGTGATCAAGCACTTGCCAGGCCATGGCCGCGCCCTTGTCGACAGTCATCTTGAGTTGCCGCGCGTCGACTGTGGGATGAATGAACTGTCCGCCAGGGATTTTGCGCCTTTCGCGGCCTTGAACGACGCGCCGATGGCCATGACCGCGCATATCGCGTTCAACGCCATGGACCCTGGGTCGCCCGCAACCATGTCCAGCCACCTGATTAAGGAAGTCATCCGGGGGCGAATCGGGTTTGAAGGTCTTCTGATGACGGATGATCTCGGAATGGAAGCCCTCGGCGGCAGCCTGGCGGAGCGAGCGGAGCGCGCCTTGACAGCAGGGTGTGATGTGGTGCTGCACTGTGCAGGGTTCAGTCAGGATCCCGATGACATACTGTCCCAGATGGAAGAGGTCGCGGGAGCTTGTCGCTGGCTTGATGGGCGCTCCATGGAGCGGGCGCTTTCCGCGCAAGCATGTACCTTGCAGGCCAGGTCATTTGACGCCCAAGCGGGATGGCAGCGCCTCGAAAGCCTGCTGCCCCTCCAGGAGGCTGCAGCATGAATGAAGCCACCCTTTCATTGACTGACCTGTCCCAGGAGGTCGAGGAAGCTGACCAGGCTGATGTGTTCGTTGTCGACACCTCGGTCTATGAGGGGCCGTTGCACCTGCTTCTCGAATTGGCGCGCAGGCAGAAAGTCGACCTCCTGCAGGTTTCGATCCTGACGCTTGCGGAGCAGTACCTGGCTTTCATCAAGGAAGCGCGCAGCCGACGTATAGACTTGGCAGCAGACTATCTTCTGATGGCGGCTTGGCTGGCATTCCTGAAGTCTCGCCTGTTGCTTCCAAAGCCTGAGAAGACCGACGATGAATATGCGACCCCGGAGGACATGGCCCAGCGGCTGGCCTTTCGGTTGCGCCGGCTGGAGGCCATGCGCGCAGCTGCCGAAGAGTTGATGTCCGGGCCCTTGCTGGGTGAACGAGTGTTCCTGCGTGGTGCCCCAGAGAAACCCAAGGTTGTCAGGCATGTTGAGTACGACACCACTCTCTGGCACCTGACCCAGGCCTTCGGTGCGATCCGCTCTCGCCGTTCCAAGTCAGCACCTCACAGAATCGAGAAACAGTTCGTTCTCCCACTTGAGAGTGCACGCCAGGGGCTCAAGACGCTCGGCCCTCGTCTGCGTGACTGGTCGAGCCTAGATGACATCCGCGGCCAGATACAAGGGCTTGACCCGGATGTGCCCGCACGCTCTGTCACCGCTTCGGTCTTTTCGGCCGCTCTGGAACTTGCCAGGGATGGAGATGTTGAATTGCGCCAGGACCTGCATTTCGCGCCGCTCTATCTCCGCGCGCCTAGCGCTGACCCTGTGGAGGCCAACACATGAGCCAACCGGATGCTGACTCCCTCGAAAATGCACCTGAAGCGATCCGCAATGCGGTGAAACAGCTCTCCTTTGCCTATTCCAGGTCTGAACAGGCGCTTTCGAAAACGCAGACGGAAAAAATGACGGATGCGATGCGCCGTGCTGAAGCTGTGCTCTTCGCGGCCGGAGAGCCGCTTGATGCTGAAGCCTTGAGCGAAGCCCTGCCACAGGGGATTGAAGCTGCAGACGTGCTGATGGCGCTGAAATCCCAGTATCAGGGTCGAGGCGTGGAACTTGTCGAAGTTGCCGGGAAATGGCGGTTCCAGTCTGCGCCGGATCTTGACTTTCTTTTTGTGGAGGAGCGCCAGGAGCAGAAAAAGCTCAGCCAGGCTGCCCTCGAAACTCTGGCAATCATTGCCTATGGCCAGCCTGTCACCCGCGCCGAAGTGGAGGCGGTGCGTGGGGTGGCTGTGTCCAAAGGAACCCTCGACACACTAATGGAAGCCAGCTGGATACGGATCAAGGGTCGGCGCAAGACCCCCGGACGGCCTGCGACCTATGGCACCACGGACGCGTTTCTGGAGCACTTCGGGCTGGAAAGCCTCGCTGTGTTGCCCGGCAAGGCCGATCTGGAGGCCGAGGGCTTGCTGAGCGATGTCGTTCCCGATGACTTCTCCCTGCCAGGCGAGGAGGGATTGGAAGATCTGTCTTCAGCCGGGGATGACGCGGGCGCTGAACCAGACCCCGATGATGAAACAGCGTTTGTCACCGACTTCATGGACAAGCCGCCCGCTGCCGCCGCCGAATAGGGCAGGGTGCGTTTACCCATCGCGCTTTAGGCACTATGGTACAAAAACGCATTTTGGAGGTGTCCCATGTCGCCAAGTTGGCCGCAACTTTTGATCGTTGTTGTTGTCGCCCTGCTCTTGTTTGGCGGTCGCGGTCGCATCTCCTCAATTATGGGAGACATGGCCAAAGGCATTCGAAGCTTCCGGTCCGGTCTCAATGAGTCCGATGAACAGAAGAGTGTCGCGAACGAAGACGATCTGGTCGACGTAACTCCCAAAAAGGATGAGGCGAAGTCGTCCTGAGTGAAGGGCTTTCCAGCAGGTTACCAGGAAGGCGCAGTCCATGCTTCCAGACGTAGGCATGACGGAGTTCCTGCTGCTCGCTGCAGTGGCGCTGATCGTACTCGGGCCGAAGGACATGTCGCTGACCATGCGCAAGCTTGGACAGTTTGTTGCCAAGGGGAGGGCCATGGCGCGCGAGTTCCAGGGCGCTTTTGATGACATCGCCAAGCAGGCCGAACTCGATGACCTTAAAAAGGAGATCGAGGAGCTAAAAAGAAACAATGCAATGACTGAGGCACAGGACAGCCTTCGCGCCGTGGAGGCCGACATCAATTCCGCTGTCATGCGCGGTGAAGGCAGTCCTGGTGACGAGCGGCGCGAGGAAGAGCCCCCACCGGTCAAGGACAAGCCTGCGGAGGGCGCAACTTGAGCGCCACTGAGTCAGAGAAGTCTAGCTTGCCGGACGGGGAGGATGGCGATGAGGTTGGATCCTCGAGTGCGCCCCTGCTGGATCATCTTGCGGAGCTTCGAACCCGGCTGATCTGGTGTTTCGTGGCCCTCGGGCTCGGCACGGTGATATGCTTTGCCTTTGCAAAGCACATTTACAACTTTCTTCTTGTGCCCCTTGTCAAGGTTGCCCAGACCGAGCTCGGCGACACAGAATTTGAATTGATCTATACTGCGCCGTTGGAGGTCTTTTTCGTCCAGCTCAAACTTTCACTGTTTGCAGGTGTGTTTGTCTCCTTTCCCGTGATCGCCTACCAGATCTATGCCTTTGTGGCGCCGGGGCTCTACAAGAATGAGCGTGGGGCATTTCTGCCATTCCTTGTTGCTGCGCCGGCTTTGTTCGCGATTGGCGGTGCTTTTGTCTACTTCCTGATGCTGACACTGCTGTCGCGGTTTGCGCTCGGGTTCGAGCAGGAAGCCGCCGCAGGCATTGCTGCAATCCAGCCCCAGATCAGGGTCGCTGAGTACCTGTCACTCGTGATGGCACTCATCCTGGCATTCGGGATCAGTTTCCAACTGCCTGTGATCCTGACGCTCCTGGGCAAGGTGGAACTCGTCAGTGCCGCGACGCTCAGGAAGGGAAGGAAGTATGCGATCGTCGGCATTCTGGCCTTCGCCATGTTACTGACGCCGCCCGATGTGATTTCGCAGTTGTTGCTGACCGGACCTGTTTTCCTTCTCTATGAGATCAGCATCCTGTGTGTGTCCCTTATCGAGCGACGCCGTGAGCGCGAAAACATCGAGAGCGCCGTAGAATAGTCAAAAACATGCGTTCAAACCCCGTAAAGGCATTCCCTTTAGCGTGGTGTAAGTTTGTTCGGAGTGGTAAATTCCATGCTTGCAGCACTCGTGGCCCCGATAGTGGTCGTCAGCGACACAGGCCCACTTGATGAGGCCATTGCAGCGACGCGGGCACCCGAAACACTCAGGGCGGCCTTCACCCTCGAACTCAGGGGCGATAACGCCTATCGCATCTATGACTTCGACCCGCGCAGACCCTCAGGTTCGCATTGGTTACTCGTGAAGGAAAACGGTGAAAACAGCGAGCTCGACCAGGTTGGCGCCGCATGGGGCGCTGAAGCGGCGCCCGATGGGCGGCTGTTCCCCGACAATCTTCGTACTTCGATGGCCCGCGAACTGCGTGCCGAGGATTATGGCACCGCATGGCGAATCTCTTTCGATCACAAGCCGTCGGGCAGGGGCGGTGAGCTGGACCAATGGGCCGCGCAACACCTTGAAGCCCAGGCCTGGCTTGAGCCTAGTTCTGCGCGATTGTTGCGAATCGACCATGTCTTGCCCCAGCCGGTATCCGGGCCGCGCGGTGTTCGCCTGCTGAAGTATGAACAGTCCCATTACCTGGAAACGGAGCCCACCTATGGGCTGAGCTTCATCTCTGCGATTTCGGTTGATCTTGAGGCCCGCGCCGGGTTTCGCAGGATTGCGCGGCGCTATGAGGCGAGGGTCATAACGGTGGAGTTCTTTTTCGCCTCCATTGCAGACGAAGCGGTCTTCCTTGAGGCGCGGGCGCAACAGTCAGGGAACGGGCATTGAGGCCTTTGCAGCGGGGCTCATTGGGATAGACTCTGCGCCATGGCGATTCACATGATCAAGCTTTGCGTTGGGGCCGAAACAGTCGATGATCTGGAATCCTGGCAAAACAAGCTCCTCCAGACCTATCCGAAACCCGTGCACCATACGCGCATGTCTCCCAAGCGCCGTGACGAGCTTCTTGCTGGCGGGTCAATCTACTGGGTCATCAAGAAGGTGATCCGGGTGCGCCAGCGGATTATCGACATCCGCACACTGGACGATCGGGCGGGCAGGCCAATATGCGAACTGGTCTTCGACCCCGAACTGGTCCCGGTCACCCCCCGGCGCAAACGCCCGTTTCAGGGCTGGCGATACCTGAAGGTTGCCGACGCGCCGCCGGATATCACGCCGGGTCGAACGGCATCGGATGTCCCGCTCGATCTTGATGAGGCCCTCAAGGCCGCGATGGTGTGGTGAAAGTCTTTTCAGCGCTGAAATCGAGCGCCAGGTTGTCTATGAGCCGGGTGCGGCCCATCCATGCCGCCCCGAGTATCCGACCCTGGCCTGGCCAGTTGGTCCGGTCAGGGCCGAGCGCTTCCAGAGTGTCGGGGTCAACCGCGCTGATATAGTCCACCGAATCGAATCCGGACTGCAGGACCTTGTTCTCTGCAAAGCGGAGAATCTCTGAAAGCGGTTCATTTGTCTGTTGTAGCGCTGTCTGGGCCTCCGAAAGGCTTTCGAAGAGCGCCCTGGCCTGCGCACGCTCATCACTGGAAAGATAAAGATTGCGTGATGACTGGGCCAGGCCATCGGGATCGCGCAGGGTGGGGCCGGCAAGGATCTCGATCGGAAAGCCCAGATCGCACACCATGCGTCGTATGATCTGGAGTTGCTGGAAGTCTTTCTCGCCAAACACCGCAAAATCGGGTTGAACGTGCAGGAACAGTCGGGACACGACGGTCGTGACGCCGTAGAAGAAGTGCGGGCGATGAATGCCGTCCAGCTTGTCAGAGAGGCCCGGAACGCGAACGTCCGTGACGCTGCCGGCGGGGTATATTTCCTCCGGCATTGGCAGGTAGGCCACGTCGCAACCTGCAGCCTCGAGTTGCTCAAGATCGCTTTGCTCATTGCGGGGATAGCTGTCGAAATCCTCTCCAGGGGCAAACTGGGTGGGATTCACGAAGATGCTCGCGACCGTGACATTCGCAAATTCCCGCGACAGGCTGACAAGCGAGAGATGACCATTGTGTAAGGCACCCATGGTAGGAACCAGGCTGACAGTCTGCCACCTGTAACGCACATTACACAAGACGCTTGCGAGAGCAGCCTTTGACCGCACAACTGTCAGGGGATTTTTTTGCATTGGAATCTCTGGCCGTTTGGGTAAGTTGGAAACCAGTTGTTAACCGGCATCGAGGAATTTGCAGTCATGGCTTATCGCATCCTTCACGCAGTTAAACGCTTCGCTGTTCAGGCGGCTGTCCGGCTCATGCCTGTTGAACAACTCACCACTGAAACGCCAAGGGCTCGAGTGCGTCACCTTTCTGACGAATTGGACCCCAGTCTCGACGCGCTTCTCTTTGACGGGCCCGTCTCAAGTGTCAACGCGATGGCGTCACGGCTTGGCGATGAACTGTCGCGGGTATCTGGAAAGCTCGAGGCCATTCGTGGGCTCTTGTCGGATCTTGCGCGTGTCGAGCCGGTTCAGACGTTCGAGATGAATGCGGTGGGGCCGGCCAATTATCGCTGGTCGGAAGACATTCTTTTCGATGGTGGTGCCGATGTGGTTCTGGCTGATCCCGTTCTTTCGGTCACCGATGACGCGCAATTCCTGTTCGAGGATGAGGCGCCGTCTGTCACGTCCTGGCACGTACTTCGTCCATCGCCATTCGGCGGTGGCGGGGTTCATGCAGTTTGAAGCCTGTCGTAACGGGCCTGCTTGTCCTGGAGTGTATTGAGTGCCGCCTGAGGGGTTTTCACCAGTAGCTGTTTCGGCTGGATACGATGGTGTCGCAGGGGACGGCGAAGCCAGGATCATCGTCGTTGGAAATGAGAAAGGGGGCGCAGGCAAGTCCACTGTTGCCATGCATCTCACCGTCGCACTGATGCGTATGGGCGCGACCGTGGGGATGATTGATCTCGATGTGCGACAACGCTCCCTGACGCGGTATATGGAAAACCGGCATCGGTGGGTGCAGGCCAATGAGGCGAGCTTGCCAACGCCGGAGATCATCCGCGTGGATGCCAGCGACGCCCGTGACCTCGACCTGGCAGAAGCCGAGGAGACGGCTCGGTTCATGGGGGGTCTTTCACGCCTCAAGGCGTTCTGCGATTTCGTGATTGTCGATGCGCCCGGAGGCGACACCTTTCTGTCGAGGCTTGCCCACTCCCATGCCGACACGCTGATCACGCCATTGAATGACAGTTTTGTCGATTTTGATCTATTGGGCGATGTCAATCCGCGGACGCTGGAGGTTGTCCGCCCCAGCTTCTATTCGGAAATGGTCTGGAACTGCCGCAAGCATAAGGCACGGATATCCCGCAGACCCATTGATTGGGTTGTGATGCGTAATCGTATGTCGCCTCTGGAGGCGCGCAACAAACAGAAGGTCGGCGCTGCCCTTGAAAAGCTTGCGAAACGCATTGGCTTTCGGCTGGCGCCCGGCCTTTCAGAGCGTGTGATTTACAGGGAGCTTTTCCCGAACGGCCTGACATTGCTGGACCTGACAGAGCGAGGCTCAAACAGGTCTTTCACCATGAGCCATGTGGCGGCGAGGCAGGAGATGCGCGATCTGCTCATCGTTTTGCAGTTGCCCGAGCTACAGGGGCGGGAAATCAGCTTTTGAGAATGTGAAGCTGCAGCGTGTCAGTGTAACCGGAGCCGGTTCCCCTTTTTTTGTGCGCAATTGTCCTTCCCAGGAGTAGAGGTGGCGGTGCGTGGACCTATGGGGGTCTGGGGATTTTTCGTTAAGGCCCGTTGGTTTACTTTAGCCCTACGGGACTATGTGAGGACGGGTCTACTGAGCGTCGCCCTCGCCCAGGGGAAATGGACGCCCATTTAGCGTCGGTACCGCTGCCGCATTCGGGTCTATGGGCTGACGAACACTTTCAAACGCAATGTGCGTTCTCATTGAGCCGTCATTGGTTGGCGGTGTGGCGAGGCTTTCATAAGCCGCTTCAATCAACTCGGCGACGTGGTTGTTGCGCGCTCTCGATGTACGCCCGCCCAGCATTACTGTGATGATGCGTGTGTCGCCTCGGACGGCTGAGGCCATGAGGTTGTAACCTGATGCGCGCGTATAGCCTGTCTTCAGACCATCAACACCATCCACCGAGCCCAGCAGTTCATTATGATTCTTGTAGGTTCGGTTTCCCCAAGTAAACTCACGGAGGGAGAAATAGTGGTAATAGGCGCCATGCTCATCCATGATGGCGTCCGCCAGCAAGGCCATGTCGCGGGCTGTGGAAACCTGCCTGGAATTGGGCAATCCGGACGCGTTGCGAAACTGCGTATTGGTCATACCGAGTGCGCGAGCCTTGGTCGTCATCAGGGCTGCAAAGCGCTCTTCGGTGCCGCCGATGTGTTCGGCAATGACCACAGCAACATCATTGGCTGACTTGGTGACCAACGCATGGATTGCGTCATGGGTGGATATCGTGTCGCCCCGTTTCAGCCCCAGCTTGGAGGGAGGCTGTGCGGCGGCGTTGGATGAAACCGACATCATGGTTGTGGCGGAAAGTCGGCCGGCTTCCATTTCGTCGAACACCATGAAGAGCGTCATGACTTTGGTCAGGGATGCGGGATAGCGATCAGCGTCTGCATGGCGGGCATGGAGAACCGTGTCGGTCGTCGTATCGATCACAATCGACGCATAGCGCTCCGCATGGGCTGACTGTCCGCAGAGGCTGGCCGTTACAAGGCCCGCGGCCAGTATGGATGTCCTGAGTGACTTGGCTGCGGACAGGATCATTCCGTCTGTCTCCCTGATAAAATCGCTCGCAGCCTTTCGCCCGGCTGCAAACCTAGATTTCACCAAACCCGTTGACCAGTCGTTAAGGGCAGGCGGAGGCTAAACTTTCTGTTACAGGAAAATTGTTGCAGCGCACAAAAATATCTTGCGGTTGCGAAGGGGCTGTGCTACGTCATCATCATCAACAGACAATTCCGAGACCTCAAAACAGTGAAAGCGTAGTCCCATGCCCAAGACAACAAAAACCCCCACCTCTTTCGAAGTGATGAACCCCGATGCCGTCCGCGAGAACATGGACCGTTTCATGAGTCTCGCTGGCGAGATGACTGAACTGTCACGCGAAGGCATCACCGCTGCGACCGCAAGTGCGCAGGCATCTGCAAAAGGTGCTCAGGAAATCAACACCAAGGCCCTCGCCTTCCTCCAGGCATCGATGGCGACGGGCATGGAGGCATCCAAGTCGGTCGGATCGGCGAAGTCGCTGCAGGAAGCCGTGGAACTCCAAGCCAACTTTGCGAAATCCGCTTTCGATACCTATATGAAGCAATTCGGCGAAATGGCGAGCCTGTACGCTTCCACCATGAAGGAAGCTAGCGCGCCTCTGAACGCCCATGCCGGCACGATGGTTGAAAAGCTTCAGTCTGTGAAGTAGACCACACACCAGTAGAGTAAGAGTAACGTGGGAAGCCGGTCTCTGATTGAGATCGGCTTTTCGCATTCAGGAGCCAGGGGGCCGTTTTGGATTTTGTTGATTTTCCGAGCCTAGCACGTCCCGGCTCCCCGAACACGCACCTTGTGGCTCCCGCCGGGCTTTGTCTGGAGGCGGAGTCGGATGACACCGCGCCCGAATTCGAAATGTCAGCAAAGGAGCTTTTTGCCATCGTTCGGAGGATTGTGCGGTCCGATTCGTCGTTCAGGAAAATTGAGGAAGATGCCGAAGGCTTGCGATTGCATTTCGTGGCTGTGACACCGATCCTGCGTTTCAAGGATGACGTCGACATCGCCGTTCTCAGCACGAATGCGGATGGCAAGGCCAAAGCGCCGGGCAGCACACTGGCTGTGTACTCGAGATCGCGTCTTGGCCATTCCGATCTGGGAGCCAATGCGAGACGTGTCTCCAAACTACTGAAAAGTTTTGTCCATGCGGCACAGGCGCCTTGATTCCTTCTCTAGACATGGTCAGGCTTTCGCTCAGGAAGGAATGACCTATCTTGATAAAAATGCGCATGCAGCTTCAACCGGAAACGATGAGTGACCCAGACCTGCCCGGCTCGCCAGGCGATGGCGATAGCGATGGTGACGGCAAGATCGGGCTTGCGACCCGCACGCGTGTGCGCACGAAAAA
>CAZVES010000012.1:0-3787 GCA_964625835.1 uncultured Hyphomonadaceae bacterium | reverse complement strand
GCGATGGTGACGGCAAGATCGGGCTTGCGACCCGCACGCGTGTGCGCACGAAAAAGCCGTCGCTGTATCGGGTCATGCTGTTGAATGATGACTACACGCCCATGGAATTCGTGGTGTTCGTGCTGGAGCGGTTTTTTAACAAGAGCCGTGAAGAAGCCACGCGGATCATGCTCCATGTGCACCAGAAGGGTGTGGGACTGTGTGGCGTGTACACATATGAAGTGGCCGAGACGAAAGTCGCGCAGGTGCTCGACATGGCCCAGCGCAACCAGCACCCGCTCCAGTGCATCATGGAAAAAGACGATTGAAGGAAGAGTATTTTGCCAAGCCTGACCCCCTCACTTGAAACCGCCCTCGAAAATGCCCTTGGCTTCGCGTCAGAGCGCGACCACGAGTATGCAACCCTCGAACACCTCCTCCTGGCACTTGTCGAGGATGAGGATGCCGCCGAGGTGATGGCGGCGTGCAAGGTTGACCTTGGCAAGCTGGGCGAGGACCTCACCCAGTATCTCGATGCCGAACTTTCAAGCCTGATCGCCGAGGAGAATGAGGGCCGCGTGCAACCCACCGCCGCATTTCAGCGCGTGGTGCAGAGGGCGATTTTGCACGTGGAGAGTTCCGGCCGGGACGAAGTGACTGGGGCCAACGTCCTCATTTCGATCTTTTCCGAACGCGAAAGCCATGCAGCCTTCTTCCTGCAGGAACAGGACATGACGCGATACGACGCCGTGAACTATGTGTCCCATGGCGTGGCCAAGAAGCCCGGCGCGTCTCGCAGCCAGACCCCAAGAGGCACGGAGGCGAATGAAGACGGCAACGTGAAATCCGGAAACGAAGCGCTCGATGCCTATTGCGTCAATCTCAACGAGAAGGCCCGGTCCGGCAAGATCGATCCGCTGATCGGGCGCGAGATGGAGATAGAACGTTGCATCGAAATTCTGTGTCGCCGCAACAAGAACAACCCCATTCTCGTCGGCGACCCGGGCGTCGGCAAGACCGCTATCGCCGAGGGCCTTGCGAAGAAGATCGTCGATGGCGAAGTGCCCGAGATACTGTCCGAGGCGGTGATCTATTCACTGGACATGGGCGCTCTTCTTGCGGGCACACGTTATCGCGGTGACTTCGAAGAGCGGCTCAAGTCGGTCATGAAAGAGATGGAAGGTCTCGACAAGGGCGTTCTGTTCATTGACGAAATCCACACCGTGATCGGGGCAGGGGCCACTTCCGGCGGAGCCATGGATGCATCGAACCTGCTCAAGCCCGCGCTCCAGAATGGTGAGTTGCGCTGCATGGGTTCAACCACGTTCAAGGAATACAAACAGCATTTCGAGAAGGATCGCGCGCTGAGCCGGCGTTTCCGAAAGATCGATGTTGTCGAGCCGTCCGTGCCCGATGCGGTGAAAATACTGACAGGCCTTAAGTCCAAGTTCGAAGAGTTTCATGGCCTGCGCTACACCAATGAGGCCATTCGCACTGCTGTTGAGTTGTCCGACCGCTACCTGACGGACCGGAAGCTGCCCGACAAGGCGATAGACGTGATCGACGAGGCAGGCGCGAGCCAGTGGCTCAAGACCGAGTCCAAGCGCCGCAAGGTGGTCGGTGTGAAGGATATCGAGGCTATTGTGGCCAAGATTGCCCGCATCCCCCCCAAGCAGGTCACCAAGGACGATGCCGCCCAGCTCAAGTCGCTTGAACTGGACCTCAAACGGGTGGTTTTCGGTCAGGACGAAGCCATTGAGGCCCTGTCAGCTTCCATCAAGATGGCCCGGGCCGGCCTGCGTGAGCCGAACAAGCCCATCGGCTCATACCTCTTCACTGGACCGACCGGCGTCGGCAAAACCGAAGTGGCCAAGCAGCTCGCCTCCATTCTAGGCGTGGAGATGCTCCGCTTCGACATGTCCGAATATATGGAGCGTCATACGGTCTCGCGCCTGATCGGGGCGCCCCCCGGTTATGTCGGTTATGATCAGGGAGGCTTGCTCACCGACGGCGTGGACCAGAACCCCCATTGTGTCCTTCTGCTCGACGAGATCGAGAAGGCCCATCAGGACCTTTACAACATCCTTCTCCAGGTCATGGACAATGGCACTCTCACCGATGCCAATGGACGCAAGGTGGACTTCCGGAACGTGATTCTGATCATGACGACGAATGCCGGTGCCTCGGATGCGGCCAAGAACTCAATCGGATTTGGCGCAGGCAGGAAGGACGATGAGCAGGAAGAGGCGCTCAAGCGTCTGTTCACGCCGGAATTCCGCAACCGCCTGGATGCCACGATCATGTTTGGTGCATTGACCCCGGAAATCATCCAGCGTGTGGTTGAAAAGTTTGTGCTCCAGCTTGAGGTCCAACTGGCCGATCGGAATGTCACAATTTCAATCACGGACAAGGCGAAGGATTGGTTGGCCGAGCGAGGCTTTGACAGTGAAATGGGAGCCCGTCCACTTGCGCGCACCATCCAGGAACATGTGAAGAAGCCCATGGCCGAAGAGTTGCTTTTCGGCAAGCTCTCCAAGGGTGGCGAGGTCAAGATCGACGTGGCCCGCAAGGACAGCAAGAAGCTGAAGTTCACCTATGTGGAGCACAAGCCGCGCAAGTCGGGCAAGAAGTCGGAAGACTCCGCCGAGAAGGTCTAGTCCTGTTGGAGCTCGCCATGTTCCTTGATGAACAGGCCTGCGCTCAAATGAACAGGTCATTCTGAAATGACAAAATGGCGGCAGGCCCTATGACCTGCCGCCGCGAGTTTCCGCAAGCCTGCCCTGCGGCTGGGTCAGTCCCACAACTCGCCAAGTTCGAGCCGCTGGCGCCAGGTGTCGCCAACTTTCTCGCAATCACCGTAGGGGTATCGACGCAGTCGGTGGCCCAGAGTGAAGGCAGACGGGCCCGTGCGCACACCCGCGATTGCGAGTTGGTTTACGATCGACCGCAAGGTCTCTTCCGGGGCCTCTCCATTGGCGCGCACTTCCGCCTCTGCCAGGCGCCACCCCGCTGGATCCCAGCGCAGCGCAAGCACGATTTCCGGAACCCCATTCCACAGGTACACGGCCATCCGACCGAGCACCATGTCATGCTTGAAGTCCCTCAGGCAATTCTGGAACTCCAGGGCCACCTTGTCGACCGCACTGGCCCGGTTGATCGCTACGAACGGTGCGCCGAGGGCTGGCGGGGCATGCGGGGCATGAAACTCCTCCGCCAGCAATGCATCGGCGACCTTTCCGAACAGCCGTTGACTATCCTCAGCCTTCACCAGGGCCTTGGCGAGGCGCCGCAGCCTGGCCGATCCATGGATCGCCTCCACCATGGCCATGGCGTTGGCCAGGTCGCGCGCCGCTTGGACCGAAGGGACTTTTGCAACAATCGACGCCTCATGCAGCCGGGTGGGCAACTCGAAGATCACCGCAAGCTGACCGGGACGAATCTCAGCCATATGGCGCAGGATCCGGTTTGCTGCGGTCTGCACAAACATGGCGAGAAACCGTTCATAGTCCTCTGCGCGCCAGAGCGTTTCACCCATGCGGGCGAGGGCCTTCATGAGGCCCGCCGTATCACCGTCATGGTAAAGGCGACTCGCAAGGCGCGCGTCCCTGTGGCGTTCAACGGCATTGGCAAGGCCTGCCAGGTCGCGTTCACCGCGCGCCAGGAGAATCGCGGCTGCGTGCCGGCGGGCCGCGGGGAGGGCAAGAAAGTCACGGTGTGGCGCAGGCCATACACTCGCGATCGCGCCCGCATGGGGCCCGGCAAGGAAATTGAGCAGCGGCGTCGCCTGTCCCGCTCTCATTGCAGTTTC
>CAZVES010000011.1:25430-29020 GCA_964625835.1 uncultured Hyphomonadaceae bacterium | reverse complement strand
TCCACGCGGTTCGATACGGCGCCGTCCGTAACGAGATTGGTTCCCGTCATGAACGACGACAGCGGGCTGGCGAAATCATGATGAAGGCCGCGTCGCCATGGGTATCGGCGGCCTTGCCAAGGAAGGGCTCAGCGGCCTCGAACGCGCCCGAACTGCGATGAACGCCTCCAAATACGGCGTTGACTCCAGCGAGACGACACCACTTAATCGGATCGATTACAACGGGAATCGGTCGATTGCAAATCCTGGGCGCTGGCATCGGGGTGGCTGACCGAAAGGAAAGCAGAGATGTGGAAAAAGATACTGATCGGCCTGCTGATTGTGGTGTTTGCAGCCGGCCTGGCCGCCTGGTTCAATCGCGATGCAATCTTGCTGAGCCTGATACAAAGGGCGACTCGCATGGACATTGCCGAAAACCGACCGGTCGTCTGGGAGCGCGGCCCGAACGTTGAAGTGGAACGGTCAGATGGGCCGCCAAACATCGTCTTCATCCTGACTGATGATCTTGGCATCAACGACATTTCCACCTTTGGGGGCGGCGTTGCCGGCGGCGCCGTCCAAACCCCGAATATCGACAGGCTCGCCGCAGAGGGGGCGATTTTCACCCAGGCTTATTCGGGCACCGCCACATGTGCGCCTTCGCGCGCCATGCTCCTGACGGGGCGCTATCCGACGCGGACAGGTTTTGGGTTCACGCCAATGCCCTCCAGCATGCCTCGCATTGTCAGCATGTTTTCCGATCAGATCGGCGCAGACTCCGGCATGCCTGACAGCAGCATGAACCCGGACGAGGCAGTCGGATCGATTGAATACGAGGATATGGGCCTGCCCGGCGAGGAGATCACGATCGCGGAAATCCTGAAGTCGCAGGACTATCACAACGTCCACATCGGAAAGTGGCACCTTGGCCGTTCGCCGGAGTTTCGGGCGGTATCACAGGGGTTCGATGAAAGCCTTCTCATGGCGAGCAACCTCTATGCCCCGGAAGATGACCCGGATACCATGAACGCTAAACTGGATTTCGACCCCGTCGACAAGTTCATCTGGAGCATTGTCCAGTTCGCAGCGGACTTTGACCGGGCCGGCGAGGACCCCGTCGATGACCCGTTCGAGCCCGCGGGCTACCTCACCGATTATTGGACCGATGAGGCTCTGGAGGTGATCGAGGCCAACCGCAATCGCCCCTTCTTCCTCTACCTTGCCCACTGGGCGCCCCACTCGCCGCTCCAGGCCACACTGGAAGACTATGAAGCGGTCGGCGACATCGAGCCCCACCGCTTGCGTGTCTATGCGGCGATGATACGCGCCATAGACCGGTCGGTCGGCCGGGTGATGGACAAGCTCGAAGCCGAAGGCCTTGCTGACAACACGATCATCGTCTTTTCGTCTGACAATGGCGGTGCGAACTATGTCGGCCTGTCTGAATTGAATGCTCCCTATCGCGGCTGGAAAGCGACACTATTTGAAGGTGGAATTCGGGTGCCACTGTTTGTCAGGTGGCCCGCCCGGATAGCCCCGGGCACGGTGGTTGACGAGCCCGTCGCCCACATTGATCTCATGCCATCGCTCGCCTCTGCAGTGGGGGCGCCGCTTCCAACTGACCGGGAGATTGATGGCCACGATCTCCTGCCCCTTGCCACAGGTCAGGGCGAAACCGTCGATCGACCGGATGATGCGATCTACTGGTCGAGCGGCTTCTACAAGGTTGTGCGCGCGGGCGACTGGAAACTGCACGTGAACGAGCGCGACAACCGCCACTGGCTGTTCAATCTTGCCGACGATCCCACCGAGCAAGTGAACCTCTTCAACAGCCGCTCGGACAAGGCTGGCGAATTGCAGGCACTGATCGATGCGCATTGGTCGGGCAGCCGTCCGCCGCTTTGGCCCCACGTCACGGAAGCGCCGATTTGCATCGACAAGACCCTGACCGAGCAGCCATGCGAGAATGACGAATACATCGTCTGGCCGAATTAACAGGAGCACCGGCAGAGCAAATTCAGAGTGATCGGGACGCACTTCCGGCCGGGCAGTGCAGGCTCGCATGGCGGCGATCCTGGCGAGGGCGAGTTTCGGCCCCCTTCACCAGCAATCGCCTCCCAACCCATTCACTCTGCTTTGAGGCCCGTATCGGCCTCTTTCACATAGGTGTCGAACCACTCCACCATCTCTGCCAGTGTGTGGAGTATTGATTCCATGCCTCGATAGCCATGGCTCTCATAGGGCAGCATGACGAGTCTTGCCGTGCCGCCCGTGCCCCTCACGGCGGCGAACATGCGCTCGGACTGTTGTGGGAAGGTGCCGGAATTGTTGTCGCGCATGCCATGGATCAGCAGCATGGGCTCCTTGATCTGGTCAGCTGCCATGAAGGGCGAGAGCTTGTAGTACACGTCCTCTGCGTCCCAGAAGATGCGTCGCTCGGCCTGGAAGCCGAAGGGCGTCAGCGTCCGGTTGTAGGCGCCGGAGCGGGCAATGCCTGCGCGGAAAATCTCGCTCTGGGCGAGCAGGTGGGCCGTCATGAAGGCGCCATAGCTGTGCCCGCCGACCCCGACGCGCTCACCATCGCCAAAGCCGCGCCGCACGGTCTCGTCCACTGCGGCCTGGGCCGAGGCGACGACCTGCTCGATGAAGGTGTCGTTCACCGTCTCGGGGTCAGAACCCACCACCGGCATCGCCGTGCGATCCATCACGGCATAGCCCTGGGTCAGGAAGAAGAGGTGGGAATAGCCGCCAATCCGGGTGAAGCGATACCTGGAATCGCGCACCTGGCCGGCCGTATCGGCCGAGTTGAACTCGCGCGGATAGGCCCAGAAGACGACGGGCAGTTTCTCGCCTTCTTCATAGTCAGGCGGCAGGTAGAGCGTGGCCGAGAGCGGCGTTCCGTCATCCCGCTCATAGGTGATCAATTCCCGCTCTATGCCCGTCAGCTCCGGATGGGGGTCGGGGAATTCGGTCAGGAAGGAAACATCCCCGCCATCGTGGAGCCGGTAATTGCCGGGTGTCGCGGGGTCCTCGTAATAGGTGATAAAGCGGCTGCCATCGGTCTCGAGAACATCGATCACATACTCGTAGGTCTCGCCGCTGTTGCGCCAGATCTCCTCGGTTTCGAGTGTCTCCAGATCGAACCGGTTCAGGAAGGGCCGGTTGCCGTCCGGCGTTGCCCCCTGTCCTGACAGCAGCAGCGCGCCGTCTTCGACAATGGCAACGCTGAAGCCCGCATCCGTCATCGTTGTAAGGGGCGAGCCCGGATCATTGTAGGCGTCCTGAATATCGCGGAACTGGACCACCTTCGCAGGTTCCGAGCCCTCCACATCGATCAGGCTCGCGCGGATCTCGCGGGTGTCGCGGTCATATTCGTAGACGATAATATCATCGCTCGCCTGAAGGCCCTGGAAGCCGGAATAGCGATCTTCTAAATCGACCAATTTCACAGGCTCGCCATCAAACGGCGCCCCAAGCGCCATGAGCGCGTCGCGAATGTCGGTCTCGACGCGGGGATCGCCGCCATCCTGGGCCTCGGCCCAGATCAGAGTCGCGTCCTCGGTCGGGTGCCACTCGATTGATCGCCGCCCCGTCACCACACCCTGCACGGG
>CAZVES010000011.1:0-25330 GCA_964625835.1 uncultured Hyphomonadaceae bacterium | reverse complement strand
AAGGTGTCCTCGTCATGGGCGTCTTCAAGCAGGTCCTGGTAGGTCCGGGTCTGGGCCTCTTCACCGCCCGTGGCGTCCTGGATTGCAGGGCCGACAGGGGTCAGCGGCTCAACCGGAGCAGGCCCGCGATCCTCGGGTATCGAGAGATAGAGAATGTTGCGATTGTCGAGCCAGCGGGGTTCCTGGAAGATCAGGTTCAGCCCCTCGCTGACCACTTCGACGGCGGTGTCCCGGTCCGTGTCGAGAACATAAAGCGCCATGCCGTCATCGGTCGTATGCGAGAAGGCCGCATACTGGCCGTTCATGGACCACTGGAAGTCCGAGAGGTCCGGATTGTCCGGCAGCACGATCGTCTGTGACTGCCCGGTCTTGACCGACTGGATGGCGAGGCCGACCACGTTGCGCGGGTTGAACCTGTCATTGGTCAGCGGGTCGAGCCGCAGCCCCGCCAGCCGCTCCATGGGCTTGCCGAGTTCGGAGACGGGGGGATAGCTCTCACGCTGGAGCAGCAGCATGGTCTCGCCATCTGGTGAAAGGCTCACTGACGGCGAGGGTGGGCGCTTTACGATGTCGGCGATTTCCTCTGATGGTAGCTTGTAGCTGCTCTCAGCGGGCGCTGCAGCGCTGGTGTTCTGGGCCAGGGCCATAGGCGCAGGTAGCAGGGTAAAAGCTAGGAGCAGAGCCGTGTATCGATGCATGGTAGAGGTTCCTTGATCACGCCATCACCAGCTTAGCTCATCTTGTAAGACCGTCGACAGGGTATTTTGCCGACGCAAGAACAAATCAATCGGCGCAGCCGGGTGCCTGGTCACCTCGCTTCGTGCCGCGCGATCTGTTGCCCTTTCGACTTTACAGAATATCTACACTCCATAAGCATAATAGAGTTTGCCCGCATTTCTGGATGCCTTTCCCAGTGCGCCCGGGCTGAGTGTCAAAGCCGGGGAAAACGAGGCCATGCAATTCACGGTGAAGCTTTCTGGCGCACTCCTGCTCGGAGCGCTATCGTTCGCCGGTTGCGGAGGTTCGCAAGAACAATCCGCCGGTGACTGGGGTGGCGGTCGGGGTGAGCGCTCTGTTCGCGTGGTTGCTGAACCGGTCAGCTTCGTGGCCGATATCAGCCGCGTGCAGGCGGTCGGCACGGCGCGGGCAAAATCGAGTGCAGAGATTTTCCCTGAGGTGTCTGGTGAGATCCTTGGTGTGAATTTTGTCGCCGGCACGCCCGTTGAGCGCGGACAGGTGCTGGTGCAGCTGGAAGCGCGCGCCGAGGAACTGGCCGTCCGGCGGGCCGAGGTTGCGGTTCGAGACGCCGAGCAACTCATCGACCGCTACCAGCGTATCGAGGTGCCCGGGGCGATTTCCGACAGCCAGGTCGATACGGCGCGCACTGCACTCGAGGCCGCCAAGATCGATCTGGAGCTGGCCCGCAACACGCTTTCAGATCGCACGTTGCGCGCGCCCTTTGCCGGCTATACAGGCATTGCCAACATCGATCCGGGCGCGAGGGTGACACCCCAGACGCTGATCACACGGCTAGACGATCGCTCAGAACTCTTCGTGGACTTCTCGGCGCCCGAGCAGGTCTTTCGAGGCATTGGACCGGGCGACTTGCTGGCCATGGAGCCGTTTGCAGCGCCAGGACAAAGTGTTGAAGCAAGGGTTGCGGCCATCGACAGCCGGATCGATCCGACCACGCGTAGCTTCATCGTTCGCGCCAGCATCGATAACAGCGAAGACGCCCTCCGCCCGGGGATGAGCTTCCGGGTGAATTTTGACCTGCCGGGCGAGAACTATCCGGCCGTCCCCGAGACATCAATCCTTTATGGCGGCGATGGGGCCTACATTTGGACCGTGGTGGATGACCGGGTACAGCAAACCGATGTAGATGTCGTGGCGCGCAAGGATGGGAGTGTCCTGGTGCGCGGTGACATCTCCACACAAACGCGCGTCATCATCGAAGGGGTTCAAAAGGTACGTTCGGGCAGCCGCGTCGAACTGGAAACGTCCTCGCCCGAGCCTTCCGCCGCCGCTGGGCCCGCAGGCGGCATCAACAGTCTGGCGCAATAACCATGGGACCCGACACCTCAGGATTGCCGGCCCTTTCGGTACGTCGCCCGCTCCTGGCAGCCGTGCTCAACCTACTGATCATCCTTGCCGGCTTCGCCGCCATTCTCGACGTCGAGGTCCGCGAGCTTCCCGACATTGACCGGCCCATCGTGACGGTGCGTGCACAACTTCCGGGCGCGGCGCCCGAGACGATGGATGCAGAAGTGACGAGTGTTCTGGAAGGCGCTGTGGCGCGGGTTTCCGGCGTACAGGAAATCTCTGCGAGCAGTGAGGAAAACTCAAGCCGCATCCGTGTAGAGTTCAGTCCGGGCACCAATCTGGATACGGCCGCAGCCGATGTGCGTGAGGCCGTCAATCAGGTGGCCCGCGGGCTGCCGGACCGGGTGGAGAACCTCTTCGTCACCAAGGCAGACAATGACGCCGAAGCCATCATCACCATTGCGTTGATTGCTGAGGGTTTCCGGGCCGATGAACTGACCGAAATCATCAATCGCGATGTCGCCCCGGAGCTCCTGTCCATCGATGGCGTTGCGAGTCTGCGCAATTTCGGTGCCCGCGACACCCAGATGCGTGTGGTTATCGATCCGTTGCAGCTAAACCGTTTCGGGCTGACAGTGGGTGACGTCGCTGCAGCCCTGCGCGAAGCGCCCTTTGACGTGCCGGTGGGCAGTTTCAACTCCGCTGACCAGCAGCTCATCGTGCGCGCCGAGGCGACGGCCGCCACACCGGAACTGATCAAGGACGTGATGGTCTCGGGCAACACCCGTGTGGGCGACCTGGCCGATGTCGTTCTGTCCCCGGCCGATGCCCAGAACCTACTGCGCCTAAATGGTGCCCCGGTGGTGGGAGTCGGCGTAATCCGGCGCGCACAGTCGAATACGATCGAGATCGCCAATGCGGTCGAAGGGAAGGTGGAATTGCTGAACACCCGTCTCGACGATGTCGAACTGCAGATCATCTCCAATGATGCGGTGTTCATCGAGACGTCGGTGCGCGAGGTGCTCACCAGCTTGCTCATCACCGTGGCCATCGTGGTGCTCGCGATCTGGGTTTTCCTCGGCTCCCTCAAGGCGACACTTGTTCCCGCCGTGGCCATTCCAATCGCGCTCATCGGCACGGTGGCCGGGATCTGGCTCCTGGGCTTCTCGATCAACCTGCTGACACTGCTTGCCCTGGTCCTTGCCACGGGGCTGATCGTCGATGATGCCATTGTCGTGCTCGAGAACATCCAGCGCCAGCAGGCCCTCGGACTGAAGCGCCGGGCGGCGGCGACCATCGGGACGACCCAGGTCTTCTTCGCCGTGATTGCCACCACTGTGGTTCTTGTGGCGGTCTTCGTGCCGATCTCCTTCCTGCCCTCCACCGTGGGACGGCTGTTTCGCGAATTCGGCTTCGTTCTCGCTCTGGCGGTGATCCTGTCTTCTTTCGTGGCGTTGACGGTCGCCCCTGCCATCGCATCCAAGTTTGATTTCAGCCGCGATGATGACAGGTCGAGCCCGCTTGAGCGCATCGGCAATGTCCTGGTCGGCATTTATGGCCGCATCTTGCGGGCCTGCCTCTCCCATCCCGCCAGTGCTGTGATCCTCTGCGTGATCGCAGCCAGCGGCGCCTTCATCGCGTTCGACCGCCTCGATCAGGAACTGGCGCCGTCAGAGGATCGCGGCCGGGTGGAAATCTTTGCGCGCGGGCCTGACGGCGTCGGCATTTCCTATATGGAACGCCAGGCCGACCGCATCGAAGAGGTGGTCCAGCCCTATATCGACAGCGGCGAGATCGAGACCCTTTTTACGCGCGTTGGTCAGTGGGATCCCAATATTGTGGTGGCGTCTGGCCGGCTTGCGCCCTGGAGTGGGCGCGACAGGTCCCAGGAGGACATCGTAAACGCACTGCGCGGGCCCCTCTCGGAGATCCCCGGCGCGCGCGTTTTCGTTTACGGGCCGAGCAGCATCGGACGACGGCGCGGCGGTGACCGGGGCGGCAGCCTCGACGTCGCGCTCACCGGACCGGACTACCAGGACATCTACGTTGCCGCCCGAGCGCTCTCCGAGGCGATTGAGACGCGCTCGCAGCGCCTGTCCCAACCGGACATTTCTTATGAACCCACCCAGCCGCAGCTCTCGGTCCAGATTGATCGGCAGCGCGCCGCTGACCTCAATGTCCCGCTCGACCAGGTTGCGCTGACCCTGCGCGCCATGGTGGACGGGGAGAATGTCGTCGACCTCAACGTCTTCGACCGCGCGATTCCCATCATACTGGAATCGCGCTCCTCCTCGATTGAATCCCCGTCAGACCTGCGCAATCTGTTTGTGCGTTCCAGCGTCGGCGACCTCGTGCCATTGTCGGGTCTGACCGAAATTGTCGAGGAGGGTGTCGCCGCTGAGTTGGAACGCGTGGAGCAGCGCCGCGCCATCGAGATGGAGGTCGACATCGGGCCCGGCGTGACGTTGCCCGAAGCGATCGCAGAGTTTGAGCGGCTGGCTGACGAGGTGCTGCCACAGGGTATCGGCGTCCTGTTTGACGGCGAAGCCGAGACGCTGAACGAATCCAATCGCGACCTGATGATCACCTATGCCTTCGCCTTCGCCATCGTGCTCCTGGTGCTGATTGCACAATTCGAGAGCCTGGCGAGCCCGATTGTGGTGGTGCTAAGTGTTCCTTTTGCGCTTGCCGCGGCGATCTATGCGCTGGTCATGTCGGGCGTGTCACTGAATCTATATTCGCAGATCGGCCTGGTCCTGCTGATTGGACTGATGGCGAAGAATGGCATCCTGCTTGTGGAATTCGCCGACCAGCTGCGAAGCGAGGGCCGAAAGGTCCGCGATGCGGTCCAGGAGGCCGCGATGATCCGCTTGCGGCCGATCGCGATGACAGTGATCTCTACCGTGCTTGGCGCCTTGCCGCTGGTTCTCTCCGACGGTGCCGGTGCCGAGGCGCGCCAGTCGATTGGCTGGGTCGTGTTCGGCGGCCTTGGCCTGGCGGCGATCTTCACCCTGTTCCTGACCCCTGTGCTTTATCTTGTCATTGCACGTTTTGGCACCCCGCGGTCGGCGGAAACCGATGCCCTTGCCGAGGAGCTGGAACTGGCGTCGAGGCGGGGCTTTCTCAAGAAAGAGCCAGCGGAATGAAGACCCGGTCCATCCTGCCCGCGGGGGTTCTGGCCATTTCGGGTTGCGTGGTGGGGCCCGATCCGGTCGCCCCCGAACTCAACGCGCCGGCAAGCTTCGAAAATACCATCGCACTGCCGGAACGGCCCGTTCGCGAGGACTGGTATCTGGCCTTCAACGACCCGGTGCTCGCCGACCTCGCCGAAGCCGCACTCGCCAACAACCTCGACCTGAGCGCCGCCATGGAAAACCTCTCCGTGGCCCGGGCGAATGCCCGCGCGGTAGGCGCTGACCTCTTTCCCACACTCGACGTCTTCGTTGACAACCAGATCAGCGGCACGCTCACCGGCGGGGCAGACGCCAGCAGTACGGTGTCGGGCGGCTTGTCGGCGGGGTTCGACCCTGACATAGCCGGGCGAAACCAGCGTCGACTTGAGGCCGCCGAGGCGCGGGTGCAGGCCGCCGCACTGTCAGCCGCAGACCTGCGACGCCTGATCATCGAGTCGGTGGCGCTTCAATACATATCGCTGCGCCGGGCCGGGGCACGGCTGGCCCTGCTCGACGAGACTCTGGAGCTGCAGGCGCGAACGCTGGAAATCGTCTCTGCGCGTTTTGATGCGGGACTGTCGCCGGCTCTCGACGTTGACCGCACGGCAGCCGACCTTGCGCGCTCGCGGGCCCAGAGGGGGCTTCTTGAGGCTGATCGCAAGGTGGCGGCTTATGCGCTGGCAGTGCTGACGGGCACGCCGCCACGCTCCGGCCTGTTCGGTGCTGCAGTTGACGACGTGATTCCAGGCCTTGATGGAGCACCGGAACTGGGGGTGCCGGCAGACCTTTTGCGAAACCGGCCCGACGTTGGCCAGGCTGAGGCCCGTTTCATTGTGGAGACTGCCCTCATTGGCGTTGAAGTGGCTGACCTGTACCCCTCTCTGCGTTTGCCCGGCACACTTTCTGGTCGCGCAGGTAGCGGGTCTGACCAGCTTTCGTTCAGTGTCGGGGCGTTGCTTGACGTTCCGATTCTCGATTTCGGCCGCCGCGAAGCCGAGATCGACGCCCAGAAGGCCAGCGCGCGCGCAGCGCTCGCAATCTACCGTGCGACCCTGATTGAAGCCCAGCAGGAGGTGGAGACGGCCCTGGTCGAAGTGAGCGCATTCCGCCAACAACGCAGGGAGCTTGAAGAAGCAGCGGCACGCAGCCAGTCGGCCTATGATCAGCTCGACGCGCTCTACCGCGAAGGACTGGCCGGCTTCATTGACGTGCTCGACGCCCAGCGCACGTTGATCCAAGTGCGGCAGCAGCTGGTGGAAACCGATGCCGCCCTTGCTTCCGCCCTGACGCGACTCAATGCGGCGCTTGGCGGCGTTTCGGGATAGCGCTGCCAAGGCCCCTTTGCTTTTGTAACACTGGTTTCATGCGGTTTTGATCAGTCATGCCCGCCTGGCAAGTCGGTGAAGCAATTCGCCACGTCTGCGAGCCAGTGCCTTACATGGTCCTTCTGGCTCTCGGATGCCCCGTGGCGCACCAGGATCAGGTCCTTTTCGGGCACCAGAACCGTGTACTGGCCGTTATAGCCATTTGCGGAAAAACTGGCCGGACCCGCCAGGCCCAGCCACCAGTGGGCACCGTAGCCCATCGGCTCTGATGGCGGCACGTTGGGTGTTGGTGTGCGTGCATGGTCAACCCATCCTTTCGGAAGGATTTGCATTCCGTCCCATATGCCGTCGCGCAGGTAGAGCAAGCCGAAACGGGCAAAGTCCCTTGCCGTACAGAAACAGAAACTGGACCCGATAAAGGTTCCTGTGTCGTCAAATTTCGGTATCGCAGACCTCATGCCGATCGGTTCAAAAAGCCGTCGAACCATATACGCTTGGAATTCACGCTGGCTGTATCCAAGGGCGGCAGCCAGAAGCCTGGCTATGATGTTCGTCGTGCCGCTGGAATACAGCCACTGCGCGCCAGGCGGGTGTTCCAGCGGCTTGTCGGCTGCGAAGTGGGCCGTATCGGCCTTTCCAGATCCGAAAAGCATGTCGATCGTGTGGGACACGCCCGCGTCTTCATAGTCTTCGATGAATTGAAGGCCTGACGTCATTCGGAGAAGGTGTTCCAGAGTAATTTCCGCGCGCGGGTCTCCCTTTCCTTGCCATTCGGGCACTTTCGCTGGAGCACCCAGGCCAAGGGCACCGTCGGATACGGCAAGGCCGGCCAGGGCGTGGGTGATCGACTTGGCCATGGACCAGGAGGGGTATGTGTCTTCCGGGCCAAAGTCATCGCCGTAGCGTTCAGAGACGATCTGGCCACCTTGGACCGCGAGAAAGGCATGGGTCTGCCCCAACGATCCGGACGGGCCGAAGGCGAGGTCCAGTAGCTGTTCCAGTCGCCGGGTGTCGGTGCCATTGGCCAGGTTGCCTTTAGGCCATGTGACCGTGGGCCAGGAAATGTCTGTAGGTTGTTCGGGCAAGGGCTCAAGGCCTGCGGGATCGGACATGTCTGGCAAGTCTCCCTTGGTTTCGGTTCCAAGCTTATCGTTCAGGGCAGGCAGGTCAAAACCTGGCGGGGCTCAGATATTTTCAAAGTGTGCGCTCTCTGGAATTTGACCTGCAAGTCTGGTCTAAAGTCGCATCGATAGAGCAGGGCAGGCAGGAACAACGCAGTGGACGTGGCCGGACAGCCAAAAAAAGGCTTTGCAACGTTGCGCCAGTCCATCGGTCTCTGGCTTGGGCCGACTCTGGCGCTTGCGCTTCAGCTGGTCCCGTTGCCGGATATTCTGGTGGAGAGCACCGGAGGTGCCTCCGAAGCAAGGAATGCCTGGATTGTTCTGTCGCTCGCGGTCCTGATGGCCATCTGGTGGGTCAGTGAAGCCATCCCGATTCCGGTGACCTCCTTGCTCCCGCTTGTTGTTCTTCCGCTGTTTGGCGTGCTCGATATGAAGTCGACGGCAGCCGAATACATGCATCCGATCATTGTCCTCCTGATGGGAGGTTTCATCGTGGCCAAGGCGATAGAGCGCTGGAATCTGCATGCTCGCATTGCACTGAATGTCGTTGCGCTGGTGGGCGCAAAGCCGACCACGCTGATCGCTGGTTTCATGGCGGCTGCGGCTCTGCTGTCGATGTGGATTTCAAATACGGCCACTTCGATCATGATGATGCCGATCGCGCTTTCGGTGGCCGCCGCCATTTTGGGGCCCCAGCGACTTGCCTCGCCCTTCACATATGCGCTGTTGCTCGGGATTGCGTGGGCCTGTTCCATCGGCGGCCTCGGAACACCCGTGGGAACGCCAACTAACCTGATCGTCATCGGCTTTCTCAACGAGAATGCAGGCTTCAGTATCGGGTTTGTCCAATGGATGATGATCGGGTTGCCGGCTGTGATTGTCATGGTGCCACTGGCCTGGCTGGTGCTCACGCGGCTGGCGTTCAGGATAGAGCGCCACGACACCGATGCCGGCCAGGCGGTGATCCGCCGGGAACTGGATGCCCTGGGCCCGATCAGCAGGCCAGAGATGCGTACTTTGGCAGTTTTCGCCTTGATCGCCTTTCTATGGGTGTTCAGAAAACCGTTGTCCGGACTGGACGTATTGGGCGTTCAGCCCCTGGGAGGCATGACAGACCACCTGATCGCGATTTTTGGAGTGATCTTGTGCTTTCTCGTTCCTTCGGGTGACAGCGAGGCGCCAAAGGCGCGCTTGCTCGACTGGCCAACCGCGGAATCGATTCCATGGGGCGTGTTGCTTCTTTTTGGTGGTGGGATGTCACTCGCGGCGGCGATCACTGCTACCGGGCTCGGCACCTGGATCGGTGGAGAACTGGCGGGATTGGCGGCCTTGCCGATTCTGCTCGTCATGCTCATCCTCACCACGTTCGTGATTTTCGCCACGGAAGTGACCAGCAATGTCGCAACGGCCTCTGCCCTGATGCCTGTGCTCGGCGCAGTCGCACTGGCAACCGGGCTGCCGGTGGAGATGCTTGCCGTGCCACTGGCGCTCGCGGCGAGCTGTGCCTTCATGCTGCCCATGGCGACCGGGCCGAATGCCGTCGTGTTTGCGACCGGACACGTGGCCTTGACCACCATGGCGCGGGCGGGTTTTTTGCTCAACATCGCGGGGATCGTGGTGATTTCTGCCTTGAGCTACTTGCTGGCGGGGCGTGTTCTGGGATAATCTTGCTGAACCCAATAACTGGGTTTAGAACAGGCGAAATTGATCGCGGGGGTTGCCTTTGGCACGCTGCGTCTCAATTTGGGGGTGTCTCCGACCGCGGGACATCAAATCATTCAAGGCTCAAGGCGGTTCGTCCGCCCTCAGTCCATCCCCGGGGGTGCTGGTGAAACTCGCAGTTCTAAAAGAAAACTTGCCAGGCGAAAGCCGCGTCGCCGCAACACCTGAAAGCGTGGCGAAGCTTGTGGGGCTCGGACATACTGTCAGCATTGAGGCCGGCGCTGGCGCTGCGGCGGGTTACACCGATGAAGCGTATGCTGAATCGGGTGCCAGTCTCGCAAAGGACGCCGCGTCCGCACTTACGGGTGCCGAACTCGTCATGGTGGTGCGTGCCAGGGGCCCTGATGAGGTAAAGGGGCTGCCCGAAGGCTCGGCCCTGATCGGCTTGTTAGATCCATTCGCGCTCGATGCGACGCCCCTGAACGCCCGGAAGGTCTCGGCCCTGGCGATGGAATTCACGCCGCGGATCACGCGGGCCCAGTCGATGGATGCGTTGTCCTCACAGTCCAATCTGGCCGGATATCGCGCCGTTATTGAGGCGGCCAAGGTTTATGGCCGCGCAATGCCAATGATGATGACAGCGGCTGGAACAGTAGCGCCGGCAAAGGTTTTTGTCATGGGCGCCGGTGTGGCCGGATTGCAGGCCATTGCCACAGCGCGACGGCTTGGGGCCATAGTCTCGGCCACGGATGTGCGCCCAGCTGCGAAAGAGCAGGTGGCCTCCTTGGGGGGGAAATTTGTTGCTGTCGAGGATGACGAGTTCAAGGCCGCTGAAACCGCTGGTGGCTATGCCAAGCAGATGTCTGCGGAGTATCAGGCGAAACAGGCTGAACTCGTCGCCGAGCACATCGCGAAGCAGGACATCGTGATCACGACGGCCTTGATACCTGGACGGCCCGCCCCGGTCCTCGTGACGGAGGAGATGGTGAAGTCCATGCGTCCCGGGTCTGTCATCCTGGACATGGCGGTGGCACAGGGTGGAAATTGCCCCCTGTCGAAGCCCGACGAACTGGTCGATGTGGCAGGAGTCAAAGTGGCCGGATTCTCCAATCTGCCAGGCCTTGTTCCGGCAGATGCCAGCGCACTTTACGCCAAGAACCTTCTGAATTTCCTGCCTCTCATCACGGACGAGGAGGGCGGGCTGAACCTTGAGACCGACGATGAGATCGTCACCGCCATGCTGCTCACGCGTGATGGTGAGACGGTGAATGAGAGGCTGAAATCATGAAATCTACAGGATTGGCGCTGGTGGCACTTGCCCTTGCATTGCCGGCGAGTGCTGCTGGCGGCGGCGTGGACGATATTGGCGCGCCGATTTTTCTGGCCGCCATTTTCGTGCTGGCCTGTTTCGTTGGCTACTATGTGGTCTGGAGCGTGACACCCGCGCTTCACACGCCGCTCATGTCGGTGACCAATGCGATTTCCGCCGTCGTTGTTGTCGGCGCGGTGATCGCTGCAGCCGCTGTCTCTTTGGGGGCGCAGGAAGGCGAAGCGACCCGGGAAGTCTGGACGGCGCGCGGCCTGGGTGCCGGCGCCGTACTGCTCGCGGCCATCAATATCTTTGGCGGCTTCCTGGTCACGCAGCGCATGCTGGCAATGTACAGGAAGAAGTCATGAACGCTGATCTCACAGCCGGGTTGTATCTGGTCTCGGCCGTCCTTTTCATTTTTGCGATCCGCGGGCTCTCGAGCCCCGCCACGGCGCGCGGCGGCAATCGCCTTGGCATGATCGGGATGGCGATCGCCGTCGGCACCACGTTCGCCCTCGTGGCGCCCAACCTCGAGCCGGTCACGATTGGCCTGATTGCGGGTGGTTTGATCATCGGTGGCGGCATCGGGGCACTGCTGGCCCAGCGCGCGCCGATGACCGACATGCCCCAGCTTGTCGGCCTGTTCAATGCACTTGGTGGCGGGGCGTCCCTCCTGGTGGCGCTGGGCGCTTTCTACTCGCCAGCCAGTTTCGGCATAGCATCTGAGCTGGTTTCGGAAGGCATTCCGCCCCGGTCCATGGTAGAGCTTTCGCTTTCGATACTGCTCGGCGCGGTCACGGTAAGCGGGTCACTGATTGCCGCAGCAAAGCTGAACGGAAACATTTCTGGCACACCAATCCTGCTGCCAGCGCGGCATATCCTGAACCTGGCCCTCGCGCTTGGTGTGGTCGGCGTGATCATTTCCATGGCGCTCAGCAATGGCGCGGCCTCAAGCGGCGGGACTCTGATCTGGGTTCTGGTTGCGCTGTCCCTGATCATCGGCATAACGCTGATCATTCCGATTGGCGGCGCGGACATGCCCGTCGTCATCTCGATGCTGAATTCATATTCAGGCTGGGCGGCCGCCGCATTGGGCTTCGGACTTGGTAATTTCGCTCTCATCATTGTTGGCGCCCTGGTCGGCTCGTCTGGTGCGATCCTCAGTTATATCATGTGCAAAGGCATGAACCGGAGCTTCATTTCTGTGATCGCCGGTGGCTTTGGCACCGAGGATGGCGGCGGCGCTTCTGCAGCGGGCGGACAGGAGGAGCGTCCCTACAAGCGCGGTTCAGCAGACGATGCCGCCTTCATCATGAAAAACGCGTCAAAAGTGATTGTGGTGCCGGGCTATGGAATGGCCGTCGCTCAAGCTCAGCATACCCTCAAAGAAATGGCTGACAAGCTCAAGGCGGAGGGCGTTGATGTGAAATATGCCATCCACCCGGTGGCGGGCCGTATGCCGGGACACATGAACGTTCTGCTTGCGGAAGCGCAGGTGCCTTATGATGAGGTTTTCGAACTGGAAGACATCAATTCCGATTTCAAGAACTCCGAAGTGGCCTTTGTGATCGGTGCCAATGACGTCACCAACCCGGCCGCCAAGACCGACAGTTCGAGCCCGATCTACGGGATGCCTGTCCTGAATGTGGAAGATGCGGGTACTGTACTGTTCATCAAACGAAGCATGGGTTCGGGTTATGCCGGCATCCAGAACGAATTGTTCTTCAAGGACAATACAATGATGCTCTTGTCCGATGCCAAGAAAATGGTGGAGGACATTGTTAAGGCGCTATAGCCCCTAGTCAGCGGATCGGAAAATCCGGTTTCCGCTTGTCCAGGAAAGCGCGGTAGCCCTCCTGATGGTCGCGGTTCTCAAATCCCGACAGGAAGAGTTCCAGCGCTTCCGGAGATTCGGGGGTCCAGCCTTTGGCCACGCCTGAGATCATTTTCTTGATCGCCCGGGTGGACCACTGCGAGACTTCGCAGATCTGGCGGGCATAGGCCCGTGACGCATCGAGAATGCCGTCTTCCACGACCCGGTCCACAAGCGACAGGTCGCGCGCTTCTTTCGCGTCCAGAAGGCGTGCAGTCAGGAGGATGTCCTTTGCCACGCTGGGAGGAACCTGTTTCAGCAACAGGGCCATGTCGGCTGGTGGATAGACAAGGCCGAGCTTTGCGGGCGTGATCGCGAATTTCGAGTTCCCGGAGGCCAGGCGCACATCGCAGGCGAGCGCCAGGCTCATCCCACCGCCGACGCAGGCGCCCTCGATTGCCGCGATGACAGGCTTTTCGCAGGTCTCGATGGCCGTCAGCGCGGCTGCGATGGCCTTGCCGGCGATCGCCGCGCCCTCACGCGTGGCATACTGTGTCTCAAACTCGCTGATGTCCTGGCCCGCGGCGAAGGTGCCCGCTGTTCCGCCATGGACGATAACCGTCTTCACCCGTTCATCGCGCACCGCCGCTTCAACCAGCTTCGGGATTTCGCTCCACATGGCATGTGAGAGGGCGTTTCGCTTTTCAGGGCGATCAAGGACGAGTTCTGCAAATGGTGCGCGAACGTCGAGGCGGATGGGTGCGGTCATTGGACCTCCCGAAAACAACAAAAGACCAGCCGCGCTATCGCGACTGGCCTTTTATCACAAGTGCAACAGGCTCAATTCAGTGAGCCATACCGGGCGCCGGTCTCGATGAAATAGGCCCGCCAGAACGCTTTCACCTCACCCATCGGGAGGTCGTAATTCTGGCGCGGCACAATCCGCGCCACCACATCCACGCCAGCCAAACGCGGCAGTTCCTGCGCCAGTGCGGTGTTTGCAAACGCTCCGTAGTCAGCCCCCGACGTGTAGAACGAGAAACCGTTAGAATGCTGCATCAGGTCCGACACGATCACCAGGCGGCGCTTGCCGGACTGGAAGTCTGCGCGGTCCGCCGTTGCGTAAAGCGCCTCCGAAAGGGGGGAGGCGGGCTGGCGGGTTTCCAGGAGCGCGCGGTCGACGTTCTCCATGAGTGGCTCGTAGAAGTTCCTCCTGAAAGCGTCTTCGACCATGCGGGGATTGGAGAAGATCGGGTTGGCCCTGTCGGGGCTGCCGTTCGAGCAAGCCATGTGCAAGACTTTGGGATCGTAGGGCTGGGCTGCGTTGGGCATCAAGACAGTCAGGCGCCCATACTTCGCCAGGCTCCGGGCCTCCTCATCAATGAGTTGCCTGACCCAGTCGATGTCATTGGGCAGGAAAGGATCTGATTGATCGATCAGCACGATCGTGTGTGCCGGATCCTTGCGATCCATCCGGCAACCGGTTTCGGCCAGTGTGGCTGGCGGTGCGGCAAAGGCGGCGACGGCGAAAAGCCCGAAAACACTCGCCAGCATCGCGCCGATCATGCTTCGCCAGAACCACGGACCCTTGTCTCTTGAACGGGGCATGGGTTTGCTCCTCTCTCTTTGTTCCTGGGCTGGTGGTCAGGCACTGCGCCGGGTGTCGGGGCTTTCTGTCGCCTCGCGGGCAGCGCGCGCCTTTGCGATCTCGCCGTGGACACGGCGCTCGATGCTGGACAGCCCCTGCTGGACATCCTGGATGTGTTTCTCCAGCCATTCCCGCGTGATGTTGAGTGCACTGATATTGTGCTCGATCGTTGCAATCGCGGCTGAAGCCTGGTCGCGTTCCTTGCCATAGTCGAAAGGTGGCAGGTCTGGCGTGACGATCTCGTCGAAATAGCCCGGACAGGCGGCCTGCTCGCCAAGTTCGTCGCGCAACGCATTGCGCTGACGGCGGTGAGCCTGGCGGTAGGCCACCTTGTGGGTGCGTTCCTGTTCACCAGCTTTCGCCGCGACCGCCATGGCATGGTCGCGGCGGGTTTCGAGTTCGTTGATTGCCTTTTCGATCTCGCGTTTGGCCTGGACATGGCGTGACTGCTGGGTTTCGAACCAGGACCGGCAGCGCGTATAGTAATCGCTCAGGTCATCGCGCACGCCGTTGCGGACCTGCTGGCGCGCTTCATAGGCCAGCCTTTCCTTGCGCCAGACCCGACCATAGCCGGGATAACGGTCGGAAATACGGTCATAGCCCTCATAGACCGCAATAGCGAAGACGGTCAGGCCAATCATCAGGAGGCCGAAGGCGACCAGGCTGTGCAGTCCAAACAAGTTGGGGAACATGCCGGATATAACGGCCCCAGGCGCCGTGTCGAACATGGAATAGTCAGACATCTGGCCGGAGGCGATGGCGGCCTGGAGGCTGATTTCCACCGCGTCTCTGAAGTGCGCCACAGAGAAGTTCAGGAATATGCCGGCCAGGATGAACACACCGGCAACCGCACCGCCCATCACCTTGAAGGGCATTTTTGGGTGGTTGAGATAGCGAAGGCCGAAATAGCCCGCCACCACTCCGAAAACGACATTCACCGCGCTGACGCCGAAGGCCACCATCAGGCCGCCGACAAGTCCGGAAGACTGGGCGTCCTTGAAGAGAAGCGCATTGAAGCACCCTTCAATGAGCAAAACCGCCATGAGGATTGCCAGCGTCTGTTCGATGTTCTTCTTGATGTCCGGGGTGCGCTTGCCGATGCGCTCGCCATGTTGTTCTCGGAAAGCCTGGAGTTCGATCACCGTGGCCTCATGGTGGGCTTCGGCTTCGGTTGCATCGTCGGCCTCGAAGTGGCGCAATTCGTTTTCCTCAGCCTTGATCGCTTCCTGCAGGGACGTCGGCTGGATTTCAGGTGGTGTGCAATCCTGGATGTAATTGCGCACGCCCGCCGCAGAGGCGCTGAACCAGGTCGACAGGCCCCGGCGTACATCCTCGGCACGCTCTGCGACCAGTTGTTCGCGTTCGCTCCACTGGTCGCGCATGATCGCCTCGGAGACCGGCAGGCCATCGCTTGCATCCTGCCTGGCCTGGCGACGCGTGATCGTCTTGTTGAAACCGAGTTCGCCGTCAGCCATCGGACCTTTCAGCCCGTGTTGCGACGGCGTGATCTTCAAAGCCATGGGTTTGATCTTGTCGCTAAAACCAACATCACTCGCCCAGCGCAGGGTTGTCCTCAGCATGTCAGCCCCTTTCAATGAGCGCCCGGACCGTTAATGCCGAACGCGTTTCCATTAACCATGCTCGGACGTTCGCCTTGGGTGGTTACCAAATGTGAAAAGCCCATCCTGCCTTGTGAAGATTTAATGTTGTGCGCAGTCAGGCTCTGGTGAGGATGGGACGGGGTGACTATCCTCACTTCGGAAAGAACGGAACGGAAAATATGGACATTCAGCAAATCCTCAGGGACCTACAATTGCGCGCCGAGACCGCCATCAATGAGTTCGATGTGGACGCGCGTATTGATGACGCCAAAGGCGCTGCCGAGAAGGTCCGGAAACGTCTTGAAGAAGATGAAACCACCCGCAACCTGACCATTGGTGGCGGCGTATTGCTGGCAGGATTGCTGGCCACAAATGGCGGCCGGCGGCTGTTGGGAACGGTCGCCAAGACAGGTGCCGTGGCGGGACTTGGCGCTCTGGCCTACAAGGCCTGGCAGGATCGAAACACACCCGGCGATGAGATTGCCGATCACGACATGCCGGAGGCGGAAGACATCCAGACGGCCGGATTTGTGGTCGATGCCACCAGTGAACCTGCCTTTGCCCGGGCTCTCGTTCATGCCATGGCAACCGCCGCCTATGCTGACGGCGTGATCACACCGGACGAACGGGCCGCCATTGATGGCGTCGTGGAGACGGATGAAGAAGACCTGATGGCCCTGGTCGACAATTCGCGAAGCGAAGCCGACTGCCTTGAAATGATTGCCCTGGCAGCGCGCACACCAAACCATGCTGCGCAACTCTACACCGCAGCGGTGATCGCCACCGGAAGCCAGGACGCCGAGGAAACCGGTTTCCTGCAGCGGCTCGCCGATCGCCTCGGCATCGCGCCGGCGCATGCACGCGCCATCGCACGGGAGGTTGCGTCGCATTAGGTGGCCGCGACATGGACCGCCCAGCCCGCAAACTTTTGGGTTTGAGGCTGTCGATAAACCGAAAAGGGTGCCATTGAAGAGACGGACCTCCAATTGCAACACAACCTTCAGCTCGTTCCAAGTGAGCGAAGCGATACGGGATCAAACAAGAATGGTGCCGCGAGAGAGAATTGAACTCTCGACCTCACCCTTACCAAGGGTGCGCTCTACCACTGAGCTACCGCGGCACATTGCAACTCGACGCACGGCGCATAACGTATGGTGCGTTTGAAGAAAAGCCTCTTACGCGAGTTAGGTTGATCCATGGTGAAGAAAAAGCAGCCCGTTGAGCGAAGCGATCGCCTCGCAAGGGCATTGCGTGACAATCTCAGGCGCCGCAAACGGTCTGCGCGAAACCAGAAAACGCCCACCCCTCCAGATGGTAAAAAGCCTTGCCAAGGCGATGACGGTCCCGAATGAAGACGCAGTTGCAGGTTGCAATCGTCGGGGGCGGGCTTGCAGGGCTCTGCACGGCTATCAATCTCTGTCGCCGCGGTGCAAAGGTCACGATTCATGACCCCCGGGATGTCTGCCTGAGTGCGAGCTGGGCCGCTGCGGGCATGCTCGCGCCGGCCTATGAGGCTGCCACGGATGCTCCAGAACATGTCGGCATGTTCGAATTGCTTTCCGAGGCACGCGACCACTGGGACCACTGGCTGGCTGACGCTTGTGGTCCTGATCCGGCCGCAATAGGTTTCGTGGCAGGTCCTTCTGTTGCCCTGGGCCAGACAGCAGGCCAGGCGGGCGTGTTCCGTCGGTTGGTAAAACATGGCCGGGCGCAGCAATTGGACCGGGGCGAACTGGAGGAACTGGCTACAATAGACATGTCTGCCGTGGCTGGCGGTTTCTGGATGTTTCGCGATGGCCAGGTGGACAATCGTGCCCTTCTGGGCTGGTTGCGGGATGCGCTCCTTGAGCAAGGTGTGACGTTCGATACAAGGCAGGTCTCTGATGCGGAATTGGCTCCTGGCGCGCTGGGTGCCGATGCCGTCGTGGACGCGCGGGGATGGCGGGCGCCCTCATGCAAACCGGTCAAGGGGACGGCGCTGGCGCTGTCGCCCCATCCGGGCTTGCCGCACTGTGTGGTGCGATGGGGACGAAACTATCTGGTGCCAAAGGCAGACCGCGTAATTCTTGGTGCCCATGCCATGGCGGGCCTTGTGGATACGAGTGTCGACACCGCGATTGTGGCAGAACTTGTTGAAGAGGCCGCAGAGGTGTTTCCGGCCGTTCGGGAATGCGAGGTGCTCGAGGCCTGGTCCGGTATCCGGCCACAGACGCGCGACGGGGCGCCGCTGCTTGGCTGGGTCTCGGACGGCGTTTACCAGGTCGGCGGACTCTATCGCGACGGGGTGTTGCTTGCTCCGCTGCTTGGATATTGGGCAGCATGTCAGATCCTGGGCGAGCCGCCCGCAGAGCTTGCGACCATGTTCGACCCGGCGCGAACGGCGAACCAGTCCTAGCGATCAAGAACGACCACGCGATCTTCAAGCGCAGCAATCGCCATTTCCGGGGTGTCCACATGGACAAGATTGGCGCGAAACTCCTCAGGCGTGAACTTGCCATCAATGATGTGGTCCATCAGCTCGAAGAAAGGGCCCCAGAAATCATCTTCATCCAGGAAAGCCATGGGCTTGGCGTGCAGGCCAAGGCGCGCCCAGGACAACATCTCGACAGCCTCCTCCAGTGTCCCGATGCCGCCAGGCAGGGTGATGAAGGCATCACTCTCGTCAAACATCATCTGTTTGCGGGTGTGCATGTCATCGACAATGCGGTGTTCTACATCCTCGAACACTCTTTCTTTGTGGAGCAGGAATCTTGGCATGATGCCGAGGACCTCACCGCCCTCGCCATGGGCTGCACGGGCGCAGGCCCCCATGAGGCCAACACCGCCGCCGCCATAGACCAGTCGCAATCCCTTCTGGGCCATGGTGCGGCCAAGCTCTGTTGCGAGGCGCAGATAGGCCGGTTTCACGTCATTCGAAGAGCCGCAATAAACGCAGACTGACTTGATGATGGTCATTCTTTCCTCAGCGACACTGTGATTGCCTTGGAATGGTTTGCCGCAAAATGCGGTGCGGCGCCACTGGCGAATTCATCCGGTGGACTGGCGCGCCCGGGCGAAGCGGCCCATATGGCGAAGCATGTCGCTGCCGAGCCATAACGCCGTTGAAGATCAAGACCGAATCGAAAGTGCCGATGGAGGGCTTTGGGTCTCGATCGTGCGCATACTTCACCTGTTGGCGCGTCCGGAATTGCGCAAATGGCGCCCGGTGATGTTGCTGGCGATTGTGGTCACGCTTGGGGCCGCTGTGCTGGAGGTCGCATTTCCGCTGTTGCTCGGTTACGCGATCAACCGGCTTGTCGCCAATGATGCCGGGTTCATTCTGGGCTTGGCATCAGCCGTGATCTGGTTAAGTGTCGCGTTCGCGGTCCGATTTGCCGCCGCTGCCATGCCGCAGTTGCGGGATTGGCTGTTTTCCCCGGTCAGCCAGGACGCACAGCGCCTTGCAAGCGTTGATGCCTTTGGTCACGCGCAGAGCTTGTCGCTGAATTTCCACCAGACCCGGCGAACCGGTGCCTTGAACCGAGTGATTGAACGTGGCGCCGGAGCGATTGACTATCTCATCCGGTTTCTTGCCTTCAATATTGGGCCAACATTCGTGAGGCTGATCCTGGCTTCGACAGCGCTCGCATTTGCCTACGATCCATGGCTTGCCGTGATCGCGGTCGCAACCATCGTCGTTTACGTTGCCGCCACCGTTTACATTACAGAATGGCGCGTGCGCCAGCGCAGGCGGATGAATGAGGCCGACACGAAGTTCCGTGGAATGGCCGTCGATATCCTCACAAATTTTGAAACCGTGAAGGCCTTCGCTGCCGAAACCCGCGAGACCGACCGCTTCAGTGGTGCGATGTCCAATTACAATGACCGCTATGTAGATGCTGTGCGTTCGATGTATGTGCTGAATGGGGCCCAGGCACTGATCATGAACGGAGGCCTGCTGTTTGCATTGGTGCTTTCAGCCTGGAACGTCTCCGAAGGTCGTATGGAAGTCGGTGATGCGACGGCTGTTTTCGCCATGTTCCTGTCGCTTTATGCGCCGCTCAACATACTCGGTTGGGCCTGGCGGGAGATCAAGCAGGGCGCGGTTGACCTCGAAAAACTGTACGGTTTGCTTGGCATGAAGCCGGAGATTGCGGACAGGCCCGGCGCGAAACGCCTTGGAAAGGCAGAAGGGCGGGTGGAGTTCGAGAATGTCGCGTTCAGCCATGAAGGGCGGTCGATTGGCGTGCAGGGCATCAGTTTCACGGTCGGGCCGGGCCGCAAGGTTGCCTTTGTCGGAACATCTGGCGCGGGGAAATCAACGCTCCTGAAGCTCCTGTTCCGCTTTTATGATGTCGAGCAGGGCCGCGTCTGCGTAGACGGCCACGATGTGCGTGATCTCACCCAGCCCTCCCTGCGCCGCAATCTCGGCCTCGTGCCCCAGGATGTGGTCCTGTTCAATGACACGATCCGGGCCAACATCGCCTACGCCCGGCCCGACGCAAGCGATGTCGAGATTGAAGACGCGATACGTCGGGCCCAGTTGCTGGATTTCGTTCAGAACCTTCCCGATGGGTTGGAGACCCGGGTTGGAGAGCGTGGCCTGAAGCTCTCCGGAGGTGAGAAACAACGTGTCGGTATCGCGCGCGTGATTCTGTCTGATCCGGCGATCCTCGTCCTCGACGAAGCCACTTCGGCCCTGGATAGCGCCACAGAAGCGGCGGTCCAGGGCGCGCTGGATGAGGCCGCGCGAGGGCGAACCACCTTGATGGTGGCCCACAGATTGTCGACGGTGCAGAATGCAGATGAAATCATTGTCCTTGAAAAGGGCAGTATCGTGGAGCGCGGTAGCCATGGCGTTCTCATGCAACAGGGCGGACCTTATGCTGATATGTGGGCTCGACAGGCCGCCCGTGACACATTGATCGAAGCAGCCGAGTAGCGGCTTAAGAGAGAGGGAGCACCATGAAAGACCTCGAAAACTCCAGGTTTCCCTGGGTCACCTCACGGATCGATCTGGCAGGCATGCTCGGAACTGTCGCCGCGTTTCTCGCCACGGTCCTGCTCAGCCTGCTTTGGGGACCACTGTTCATCATAGGTCTGGTCGCACTCATCGGCGTGATCCTCGCCACGCGCACGGTCGACAGGACCTCTCCGCCCAATGCGAATGCCATTGTTGCCCCGGTGGACGGTGTTCTGACTTCAATATCCGAAGGCTTGCCACCTGCGGAATTGCGATTGCCCGGTGGTGATTATGTGAGACTGCGGGTGGCCTCGTCTCCCGCAAGCCCGAATTCGATACACGCGCCAATGGCTGGTGAAATCCTGTCCCTGATCGAGGAAGCGGGCGACTCAAGCGTCCGGTTCGCGAGACAACCTGATGAGGCCGGCCTCGCAAACGCCTATTTCACAATCGGCAGCGGCTCAGAGCGCGTGGGCGTGCGCGTTGTAACCGGCGGTTTCGGTCCGAGACTGGATGTCACAGCTGAGGCCGGCGATCCCGTGCGAACCGGCCGCAACATCGGTGTGCGAAGGCTCGGTGGTTGGTGCGACATCTGGTTGCCGTCAGACTGCGAGCTGGCTGTCTGGACGGGCATGAGCCTGAAAGGCGCCGAAACCCGTTTGGTTCAACCGGGGGCGGATACACGCAATTGGGAGAGTGAAGAATCAGAGGCAACCCCGGAAGAAGCCGAGCCCTTCCAGATGCCGGCGCTGGATCCAGACAGCGACGAAGACGACACCCCTTCGGAGCCTCTTCTGGATCAACCCGAGGAACTGGACACGGCCGCCAGTGAGGACGACGAGAAAAAAGCGTCAGGAAGCAGCGAGGATGACGGCGTTGTGAAGGACGCGTCTGAACAGTTTGCCAGGCTCCGCAAGCAGGTGGAGTCCTCCAAGCGCGACAATGAGGATTAGGGCCCCTTCGTGACGTCCGGTGCCGAATTCATCCACAGGAAAACCGGACGAAGCGGAAGTATCCATCCAAATCCCGCCACCACATAGAACACCAGCTGAAGCCATCCCGGCGCACCTGTGATGGCCGAGCCGATCGTTGCCGCTGCCACAATCCAGACGATCAGGACGGCAAACAGTGCGAGAATCGCGATTGGCTTTCGGACACTGGATTTCATCACATCTGCTCCAAAGGGATGAGCCTGGCCTGCGGCACTGGCGCGCCTTGCGAACCGCTGCCACTGAAACATTTAAGGCCCATGAGGCAACACGAACAGGTGACAAGGCCAGTGGCGATGTCGCACCGGACCAGCCGGGCGATGCAGACATGGCTCATGATACTTGGGCTCATGGTCTACGCCATGATCCTGATTGGCGGGGCAACGCGTCTGACCGACTCAGGGCTTTCGATCACCGAGTGGGCGCCACTTAGCGGTGCGCTGCCACCCCTTTCCCAGGCCGCCTGGCAGGCAGAGTTCGAACTCTATCGTCAGACTGCGGAATACCAGTTACAGAACCGCGGCATGTCGATGGCTGAGTTCCAGTTCATTTACTGGTGGGAATGGGGCCATCGTCAGTTCGGACGGCTGATTGGCTTGGTGGCTGTGGCAGGCTTTGCACTTTTTGCGGCAAAGCGCTGGCTCACAATGCGATGGTCCGTTCGTTTTGCGGTCCTGATTGCTCTGGGCGGGCTTCAGGGTTTTATCGGCTGGTGGATGGTGTCAAGCGGGATTGGTGAAACGACGCGCCTTGATGTGGCTCCATACAGGCTGGCCACGCATTTCTGCCTGGCCTTGCTGATTATTGGATTGATTTCCTGGTTCTCGATGGACCTTGGACGTCGCCAGCGTGATCTGGTGCCAGGTCTCATGGGCTATCTGAGCCTTGGGTTGATGGCGCTCGTGTTCATACAGATGGGCACCGGCGCTCTGGTGGCCGGATTGGACGCTGGTCGCACCTATACCGACTGGCCCCTGATGGCCGGTGAACTGGTGCCAAGATACTATATCGAACCGGAACTCGGTGTGCGAAGTTTCTTTGAGGGCAGGGAGGCAACGCAGTTCAATCACCGCATGCTGGCTTACCTGCTCTGGGCGGGGACCGTGGCCTTCGCATGTCTAGCGCGCGGGTCTGCAGTGTCGGGCGCGGCCAACTGGCTCGCGGGCCTGACCACACTCCAGGCCGTCTGGGGCGTTCTCACCCTGGTCAACGCAGCGCCCATGGAACTGGCCCTGATTCACCAGGGGCTCGGCGTCCTGGTGTTCCTGGCATCTGTGCGCCTGGCATGGCGGGCCAGCCCATCATTGAATGCGCCTCAAGGTTCCGGGGTGGTCATCGGTGATGCGTCGATAAAGACCAGCTGATCGCCCGAACCTGTCGGGCCGCCCACGACGATGACCCCGCCCGGATAGCCTCCGCCCAGGGGTTGCCCGAGAGCGTCCAGGGCCGTGATCGGCTCTGGCACCGCGACGCTGATCCCCCTGCGGATACTGATTGGATCAGCCCGCTCCCCCTGGCGAGCGAGGTTGATGTCGCCATTTGTCTCGAGAAGAACCGTGTGCATGCTGTCGCCGCGATCCAGAGTGGCCATGCCCAAACTGCCGACGCTGAATTCAACCCCAGTCGAACCAAGGGCGCACCCGTCTGCGGTGTCAGGAAAATCGAGCTCCCGGATCGCTTCGAACACGAATTCATCGCCCTGCGTGCCCAGAGTGCCGATGGTCCCGGTGCGATTCCCCTCGCTCCTGAAGGCAATTTCGAGATCGCCTTCATCATCAAAGCCAAGGGCCCGGCTGCAGAGCACAGTGACGGGCCCGCCGGTCTCGATGGGCAGGTCCAGTTGTGCCGGTTCCGGCAAGCCCTCCGAGTGGGCGTACCCGACCAGCCTGCCATCGGCATCGATGCCCGGGAAGACTGTCAGGCCCGTTTCGCCAAACTCCATGAAGGCGCCTTGTGAAAGATCGACCGTTTCCAGTTCGGCGATTTGGGTGGTGCGGTCGCCTTCGAGGTTGAAAAGCTGGATCCCGCCGCCTTCATAGGCCACGGCTATGGCCGAGGCCGCGCCCCCTGCAAGAGCGATGTCGGCGACAGAACGGTCCAGTGCGCGTGTGCTCCAGACCGCCGGCAGCGAGATTCCGGCTTCGGAACCACGGGCCGGATCCGGCGTGCCGTCAGCCGACTCCCCGGTACCGCCTCCACAGGCGGCGAGGAAAAGCACACCGCCTCCAAGACACGCGTTGACAAAGAGGCGGTCAGAGACTAACCGCGAGTGCTTGAACTGCATTCCGCAAACTCCTAAACAAGAGGCGCATAACAGGGCGATGAAAACCTATAACGCACCTGCCGACGTGGAGAACAAGTGGGTCGTGATCGACGCCGAAGGTGCGGTGGTGGGTCGTCTGGCCTCCTACATCGCGAAACGCCTTCGCGGCAAGCATCGCGCCGACTTCACGCCGCATATCGACACAGGCGATCATGTGGTCGTCATCAATGCTGACAAGGTGGTATTCACTGGCAACAAGCGCCAACAGAAGACCTATTACCGCCACACCGGCTATCCCGGCGGCATCAAATCCACCACGGCAGAAGAGATCCTGTCAGGCCGTTTTCCGGAACGCGCGCTCCAGATGGCGGTCAAGCGCATGATGCCCAAGGAAAGCACACTGGCCCGCAAGCAGCTTTCAAAACTTCGCGTATATGCCGGCAACGAGCACCCTCACGAGGCCCAGTCCCCCGATATGGTGGATTTCGCGGCCATGAACTCCAAGAACACGAAACTGGTCTGATCTTATGAGCGACACCGCCAACACACTTGAGGACCTAGGCTCACTGCAGAGCGCCGACAGCGGCGCGGCATTGGTCGAGGAAACCGTTGTAGAGCCGAAGATCGACGAGCATGGTCGCGCTTATGGAACGGGACGCCGTAAAGAGGCTACGGCTCGCGTTTGGATCAAGCCGGGGTCTGGCAAGATCACGATCAATGGCAAGGACCAGGAAGAGTATTTTGCCCGTCCCGTCCTGCGGATGGTGATCGAGCAGCCCCTGGTTGAGGCTGAGCGCCGCACCGAGTTTGATGTTGTCTGCACGGTCAAAGGTTCTGGTCTTTCCGGCCAGGCCGGCGCAATCCGCCACGGCATTTCGCGCGCGCTCGTGGCCTATGAGCCTGGCCTGCGCAAGGTGCTGAAGCCTCATGGCTTCATGACCCGCGATCCGCGCACCGTAGAGCGCAAGAAGTACGGCAAGGCCAAGGCCCGCCGCAGCTTCCAGTTCTCCAAGCGCTAGGGCTTCATGTGAGACTTAAAGAGGCGGGCGTTTCTGGCTGGAAACGCTCGCTTTTTTGTTGGAGACCTGCCCGTGACCAGACCTTGCGTGTTTATCGATGGCGAAGCCGGAACGACCGGCTTGCAGATTCGTGAGCGACTGGCTGGGCGGAATGATATCGAGCTGCTCTCGATTGACCCTGACAAGCGTAAGGATGAAGGCGAGCGCGCGGCGCTCCTGAACGAGGCCGATGTGGCGATCCTTTGCCTGCCAGATGAAGCGGCGCGGGATGCGGTTTCGCTCGTCACCAACCCCGACACGGTGATCATTGACGCCTCAAGCGCGCACCGCACCCATCCGGACTGGACCTACGGGTTTCCGGAGATGTCGCCGGGCCAACGCGCGAAAATTGCCGGCAGCAAGCGCATCTCCAATCCCGGCTG
>CAZVES010000010.1:0-32690 GCA_964625835.1 uncultured Hyphomonadaceae bacterium | reverse complement strand
TACAGCGTTTTAAGGATTGGTTTCGCCCGCAGGCGAAGTCTTCAGTGCGCCGTCACCGGGATATCAATATGGATCATCTAAGGGTTGGTCTGAGTTTCATTGGCTAGGGGCCACCTTTCCATGTTCAAGTTCCTTCTCGCGGTCGCTTTACTTGGTGCGATCGCTGTCGAGTTTTATGTGCTTTACACAGGCAATCAGGTCGCAATCTGGCAGTCCAAGTCGCTGGAAGGCGAGCCGGTCGCAGCCCTCGGCAACAACCCGGCCGAATATGACATGCTCGTCTGCCGCCATTTTGACGGCCGCTGGGTGCGTGTCTCGCTCTATCGACATGCAGAAGACGATGTGGGCGGATTCAGCCAATGCCCGATGGTCATCCGGGCTGAAGATGGCGCACAGTTCGTCGAGTATCCCTAGGGTCAGGCTTTGCCCTCGTGGCGTTCTGGTGGCAGCCTTTCGGAAAAACCGGGAGCACAACCATGCCAGCATTCCAGCCCACCGCAGACCAGTTCCGGGCCTTTCGTGACGACCCCTATGATGGCCCGGTCTGCCAGGTCAACCTGCTCAAGTTCCGGGTGAAGGCCAAGTACAAGCCAGAAGACCCCGAACATGGCGAGGACGTAGAAGGGCGCACCGCCTATGTCCGCTATTCGGAAGCCTTCACCGCTGCTGCCTCGCAGGTCGGTGGGACGACGACCCTGCTGGCCACCACGGAGCGCTATTTCATTGGCGGCGGGGACTGGGACGGCGTGCTGGTCAACACGTTTCCAAGCCGCCAGGCCTTCATCGCCACGCTGAACCATCCCGACTACAAGTCCATGAGCCGCCACCGGGATGCGGGCCTGCTCTGCCAGGACCTGATCGTCACCCGCCCGCTCTGGCTGCACGGAGACCCGGTCGCAAAGGGCTGATCAACACGAGCTATGCGATCAGCAGGCGCGCGCAGATCGCTTCTAGCCCGGCCTGGTCTACCTCGTCGAAAGCATCGAACTGTGTCGAATCGACATCGAGAACGGCTGCCAGTTCGCCATGTGCGTCGAAGACCGGCACGACAATCTCGGAATTTGAGCGGCTGTCGCAGGCGATGTGACCGGGGAATGCATGCACGTCGGCCACGCGCTGGGTCGACTGGCTGGCCGCGGCCGCGCCGCACACGCCCTTGCCGAAGGGAATGCGCAGGCAGCCCAGTGTGCCCTGATAGGGTCCGACGACCAGTTCATCGGGTTTTCGCGGATCCACCACATAGAAACCCGTCCAGAAGAAACGTGGTGCAAAGGCACCCGACAGAAGGCAAGCGGCTGTGGCATAGCGCGCCGGCAGGTAGCTCTCGCTGGCGACCACACTCTCTATTTCCGCCTTGAGTTTGTCATAAATCACCGCTTTTTCCATGGGATAGCTCCATATCCTTAGGCGTGACATCGCCGGGCGCAGATGGCCCATGGACGCTTGCCCGGCGCTCTGAAATAGTCGAGGGGGAGCGAGGTGAGAAGAGGGGAGAGATCGCCTGTGTGGTTGCCGCGATGGACTGCATTGATCTGGCTGTGTGCGGTCACCTGCACATGGGTGCCAGGTGCCGCGGCCCAGGGCATGTCTGGCGAAGAGGCCAAGCCGCTCTCTTTCGAGGAATTGCATGAGGCTTACCTCGCCGACCCGGACCTGCAACTGGAACATCCCGAACCACCGGATGCGCCGCCGCCACGCCCGCCCCGGAGCGATCCGGCCTGGATGACAGCAATCGGCAACTTCTTTGCCGGCCTTTTCAATGCGATAGGCGGTGTGATCGGGTATATTGGCCTGCTTTTTCTGGCCATCCTGGTCGCCTGGCTGCTCTGGTTCATCTTCGGTGAAGCGATCAGCGCCCGGTTCGGTGGCACGAAAAAGCCACGGGACGAAATCATCGAGAACGAAATGGAAGACGTGCGCCCGGATGCTGCGCTTGCCCGGTCCCTGCTCGAACAGGCCGATGCGTTGGCACAGGAAGGTCGCTTTGCCGAAGCGGTCCACCTTCTCCTGTTCCGTTCGATCGAAGACATCCAGCAACGCAAGGGTGGTTTCCTGCCCCAGTCCCTGACAGCGCGTGAAATAGGTCGCCTCGGCGACTTGCCAGAACGCGCCAGACGGGCGCTTTCACCGATCATCGGTGTGGTGGAGCGCAGTTTCTTCGGCGGCCGCGATGTGGATTCGCACGGCTGGAAGACGGCGCGGCAATCCTATGAGGATTTTGCGTTCGGGGGGCTCGCCGGTGAGTGAGTCCGAAACCAGTTCTGGCGGCGGTGACAACCCGTTCTCCGGCGCCGTACTTGCGGCCATCCTGGCGGTTGCCGGCGTGTCTTTCCTGATCGTCATCGTGTTGCTGGCCTGGTCGCCGGAGTTGCAATCAAGGGACCGTGCCGGGCTCCACCCCTATTCGACCTCTGCGCTCGGTTACCAGGGACTGGTCCGGCTCCTGGAGATGCGCCAGGTTCCTGTTTCTGTCTCTCGGTCACCCCGGCGTCTCGTCGATGACTATGACACGCTGAAGATCGTCACGCTGACCCCCTATGGTATGGGGGGCGCGCTGGATGATGTGGCAGACGAACTTGTCGGTCCGGCGCTCGTGGTCCTGCCGAAATGGACCGGCTCACGGGACGCGGCGAAACCGCAATGGCAAAGGAAGGTCTCGCTCCTTGGTCCCCAGGAGGTGGTGCGCGCGATCAGGCCGTTCGATGGCGATGCCAAGGTCTGGCGGCTGCGCTCACCGGCGTCCGTGCGCGCACCTTTCGGCAAGTTCACGCCTGATTTCGGCGAAGACATGCAGGTTCTGCGAGCCGACAGTCTCGTGTCGATTGTCTCCGTACCGGGCGGGGATCTCCTCGCACAGGTTCCCGGGCGGGACATTTTCATCCTGTCCGATCCAGACCTTGTCAACACGTCGGGCCTTGCCGATCCCGGAAACGCCGAAATGGCGCTGGCACTGGTCAATCACCTGCGAAGTTCCACATGGGCGGCGGATACACCCGTCATCCTCGATGCCACGCTGCACGGCTTTGAACGCTCGGAGAACGTCCTCCAATTGGTGTTTGACATCCCTTTCATTGGCGCAACACTGGTGGCGCTGGCGGCCTTTCTGATGATTGGTTGGTCGGGACTGGCACGGTTCGGATCGCCCCTCCGGGAGGAGCGGGCCTTTGCCCTCGGCAAGCGCGCCCTGACAGACAACACCGCGGCCCTTGTCTCAATGGGGCGGCGCGAAACCAATCTGGCCCCGGGTTACCTCGCCCTTGTGCGCCGCGCGACCGCGAAAGCCGTCGGCGCGCCCAAGTCGCTTTCGGAGGCCGAGCTTTCGGACCTGTTTGACCGGCTGGGGCAGGGCGAGAATCGCGAACACGTTGAGGACTTTTCAACAATCGAGGCGGGGTTGAAACAGCCTGCCGCCTCCAGACAAGACCTCATGGACAAGGCCCGGCGCCTGTGGCGCTGGCAAAGGGAGATCACCCATGGACATCAATAGTATCGCCAGTATCGCCGACAGGATCCGTGGTGAAGTCGCCAAGGCCATTGTCGGGCAGGGCGACACGGTGGACCTCATGCTGGTGTCGCTGTTCTCCTCCGGCCATATCCTGCTGGAAGGCCCTCCGGGGACGGCCAAAACCCTTCTCGCACAAAGCTTCGCGACGGCCATCTCAATGGCGTTTGGCCGCATCCAGTTCACCCCGGACCTGATGCCCGGAGATGTTCTGGGAACCAACCTCTTCAATTTCCAGACCAATGAATTCAGCCTCACCAAGGGGCCGATCTTCACTGACATCCTGCTCGCCGACGAGATCAACCGCACCCCGCCCAAGACACAGGCCGCGCTGCTGGAAGCCATGCAGGAGCGGAATGTGACAATTGATGGCAGCAGCTATCCACTGAATGAGCGCTTCATGGTCATCGCAACGCAGAACCCGCTTGAGCAGCAGGGCACATACCCCCTTCCTGAAGCCCAGCTTGACCGCTTCCTTTTCAAGCATGTGCTGGCCTATCCCACGCGCGAGGAGGAAATCCAGATCGTGGGCGGCCATGGCCGGCGCACGGGGATGGTGACAGCCGGGCGGATGGGCGTCGAACCGGCGGTGACGGCGGAGGAACTGGGCGCAGCGGCACAGGCGATTTCAGGCGCGCACATCAAGGACGACATCGTCGCCTATATCGTCGACATCATCCGCGGCACACGCGAGACCCCCGCGCTGGAGGCCGGCGCGAGCCCGCGTGCCGCCGCTGCCCTTGCAGCCGCTTCGCGCGCCCGTGCCGCTCTCGATGGACGGGACTTCGTGATCCCAGACGATGTGAAGGCCCTCGCGCTGCCAGCCCTTCGCCACCGCGTCCTCCTGTCTCCAGCCGCTGAAATCGAGGGGCGAACGGCCGACGAAACCCTTCTGACGATCATCGAGCAGACGGCAGCGCCGCGGTGATAGCGCCGACGCTCCGAGCCATTATCGCCATGCTGGCGGGGATCCCCGTGATGCTGTCGATTGCGGTGTTTGCGCCCGCACTCTGGGGGCTGGGGCTTGCCTGGCTTGGCGGGGTGGGGCTGCTGATGCTCATCGATGCAGCGACTGGTGCGCGCATCCGGCAATTCCGCTACCAGGTCGATGCGCCCAGCATGATCTATATTCAGGACAGCGACCCGCTTCCGCTCGCCCTGCAGTTTGAGAAAGGGCCGCTCCCGTCCGTGATGGAGTTGCGCCTTGATGTGGGCGAGCGCCTGCAGAACTTGCCAATGCAGCGCCTGAGGGGCTGGAGCGACCGCACGCATCGCACGAAATACCATCTCATACCGAACCGGCGGGGCACAGCGCGGCTTGAAACCCTCTGGGTGCGTTGGAACGGCCCGCTCGGTCTTGTGCAGAAGCAGGTGCGCGCACCGCTCGGTCTCGAAATCCCGATCCTGCCAAACGTGCGCTGGGTGAAGGATGAGGCGGTCCGTCTGTACGCGCGCGATGCGGAATTCGGAATCAAGACCCAGGTTGACCGCGGCGAGGGCTCGGAATTCGATGCCCTGCGCGAATTCACCTCGGGCATGGATCGCCGCGCCATCGACTGGAAGCATTCGGCCCGTCACCGCCAGCTCCTGGCCAAGGAGTTCCGCACCGAGCGCAACCACAACATCGTCTTCGCGTTCGACACCGGCCGCCTGATGAGCGAACCGCTTGGCGGTGTGCCGAAGATCGACCGGGCTATCAATGCAGCCTTGCTTCTGGCGTTTGTCTCCCTGCGCGCCGGCGACAAGACGACATTCTACGGATTTGATGCCCGGCCTGGCCTGACCTCCGGCCAGATGTCCGGCACCCGAGCCTATCCGCGCCTGCAGGACCTGGCGGCCAGGTTGGACTATTCGACCGACGAGGCCAATTACACGCTGGCCTTGTCGGAACTGGGCGCACGGCTCGACCGGCGCAGCCTGGTCATACTTTTCACCGACTTTGTCGACACGATTTCCGCCGAACTGATGCTGGAGAATGTGCGGCGCCTCACCGACAAACACCTGGTGGTGTTCGCCAGCTTTGAGGACCGCGCACTCCTCGACCTGGCCGAGCACCCGCCGGAGGTGCCCCAGGACGTGGCACGGGCCGTGATCGCCGACACATTGCTGCAGGAGCGGGAACTGGTGTTCCTGAAACTGCAGCGGCTCGGCGCGCAGGTGATCGAAGCGCGGCCAGAGCGCTTTGGGCCGGACCTTGTTTCACGCTATCTCGAAATCAAACGGCGGGAGCTCATATGACCGACCTCCTCAAATCCTATGGCTTCCGGGAAGAGCGGGAGGCGGACTGGAAAGCCCTTGAAGCCCTGCTCAAGCGGGCTGAGAACTCGGGCGTGCGCGGCCTCAGCGACGAAGACATTACCGCGCTGCCAAGGCTTTACCGCCAGGCGATCAGCTCGCTTTCCGTTGCGCGGTCGATTTCCCTGGACCAGAATGTGATTGCCTATCTGGAGGGGCTGTGCTCACGCGCCTATTTCTTTGTCTACGGGACGCGATCGACATTTCTGGAGCGGGTCACGATCTTCTTCCGGCGCGACTGGCCCAGGGCAGTGCGCAGTGCGGCCTGGTCGACGCTCCTGGCCTTTGCCTGCCTGTTCGGCACCGGTTTCCTGGCCTTTGCCCTTTGCATGAATGACATGGATTGGTTCTGGGCCTTCAATGCCGACATCATCGGTGACAGGAACCCCAACGCCACGACGGATTACCTGCGTTCGACTCTCTACGAGGAAGACGTGCCGGCAGAGGAACTGCTTGGCTCCTTTGCGGCCCAATTGTTCAGCCACAACAGCCAGATCGCCCTGTTTGCCTTCGCGCTGGGTTTTGCGTTTGGCCTGCCGACGGCGCTGCTGCTGATGTACAATGGCGCCATTCTGGGCGCGTTTGTGGCTGTGTTCGCCGACAGGGGGCTTGGTTATGAGGTGATTGGCTGGCTGATGATCCATGGTGTCACCGAGCTTGGTGCCATCGTGCTGGCCGGTGCGGCAGGGTTTGTGATCGGGCGCGCCGTCACCTTCCCCGGCAAGCTGTCGCGTATGGCCTCGGCCAAGGAAGCGGGCAAGCGCGCCGCCGTGATGGCTGCGGGCTGTGTTGTCATGCTGTTCTTTGCCGCCCTGCTTGAAGGTTTTGGCCGGCAGATGATTAACAGCGATGAGGTGCGTTATGCGATTGCCGGAACAACGCTTGTCCTTTGGCTGCTTTACTTCTACGCGCCGCGCCGGTCTGGGTTGAGCGAGGAACTGGAGGCCAGGGCATGAGCGCGGCCGACCCGGCAGCCCCGGCCAGTGGCGGGACGCAGGAGCAGGCGCGCCAGGCAGCGATCCGGCGTCGCCAGCGCCAGTCACTTGAAAAAGAACAGGCCCGCTACAGGCGCGACCTGGTCACGCCCGAGGGCGCCGTCCTGCAACTGAGGATCGCGACCTTCATGGAGCGCGCCGGCGCATTTGTGCTGGATTTCATCTTCCAATGGACCATCGTTCTCGCCGTCTTCTTCGCGGTGGCCCTGATCACGGGGGAAATGGGCTATAATGGCTGGGCCATAGGCGGTGCCATCATCGCGGTGTTCGCCTTCCTGATCCGGAATTTCTGGTTCATCTATTTCGAAATGGGTCGCAAAGCGGCCACGCCGGGCAAGCGGATCGTCGGTCTTCGTGTTGCCGCCCGAGACGGCGGCGCGCTGAAGGCCGATGCTGTTTTCGCGCGCAATTTCATGCGGGAAATCGAGGTCGCGCTGCCTCTGCAATTCCTGCTGACGATTGGCAACGATCTCAATGGCCTGATTTCTCTTTTCGGCTTTCTGTGGGCTGGTGTCTTCATGTTTTTCCCCCTCTTTAACAAGGACAAGCTCAGGGCCGGGGACCTGGTCGCCGGCACATGGGTCATCCACGCGCCGAAAGACAAACTGAAGGCGGATATCACCTCGGCTGTGTCGCGTGAGCGCCTGCAGGCCTTTGCCTTCACCCCGGCCCAGCTTGACGCCTATGGCATTCACGAACTGCATGTCCTCGAAGACGTCCTGCGCACAAGCCCCGAAGATGTGCGCGCCGATGTCGCCCAGCGTATTCGCGACAAGATCGGCTGGGTGCGCCAGCCCGAGGAAGCCGACCTGCCATTCCTTGAGGCCTACTATGCCCAGCTCAGGCGCCGCCTCGAGCAGCGCATGCTGTTTGGCGACAAGAAGGTGGACAAGTTCGACACCCGGTAACCGGGCCCGTCGCTACAATCCACCGAACTCGAAAACTTCGTAATCGCCTGCTGCAACAACGGCCCTGGCGATCGGAGAAGCCAATCCGTTGCGCACCGCCTCTGACAGGTTCACACCCGGCTCGGCGGTTGCCACGCCAACAATCACGACACGCCTTTGTGGAGATGTGGCCCGTCCGGTGCAGGTTCCCGCACGCATGCAATCGGTGACGGCTTTGAATTCGCCAAGATTGACCTTGAACAGGTCCGGCGGGGTCTGCTCTCCGCAAAACCCAGCCAGGCGGGTCATTTGCGCGCCGATCGTGTCGGCGCGATTGCCGGCCAGGCGGCGGTTGAGCTCGGCATCGCCCTCATAGGACGCCGCGCCCAGCGCGACTGCCGCATCACCCTCGCAAAACTCGCCCAGAAACATGGGGCGTGCGAAGATATAGGAGAAGCGGGCCGGACGGTCGCCTTCCTCGATCTCGCGAGATGAGCCAAAGACCCATGAGAAACGGTCGTCCAGCACGTAGATGCGCATGTCTGCGCGCCGGCCCGTTGAGTCCGTGCCAGAGAAAACCGGGGTGCGGGCCCATGTGCCCTCGTCGATCTCCGTGAATTCGACCTTGACCGGCGCGCACTGGTTTGTGTCGCCAAACATCATCCGGTCCCAGGCGGCCGATCGGGCGTAGCTGTCATCCAGCGGCTCGATGCCTTCGCCCTGGCCATCGCCATCGCCGGTGCAGATGGTTTTGCCCGTGCCCAGTTCGATGCCGAACGTGCCCGACTGGCCATTCGATTGGGCGCTGGCCAAACCGGTCCAGAGCAGGCCGATGGTGGCCAAAGCCGCGGCAGAAGTGCGCCAGTGTTTCTCGATCATCTCATCAGCAACCTTTGTCTATCCCACCACCCTTTATGGATCGAAAGACGGCAAAGTAAAACGCCTGCCGGGACAATTTGTGAGACTGTAGCAAACAGGAAATGCAAAACGGCCGGGCGTGCAAGCCCGGCCGTTTGTAGATGTTTCGAGCGATAGGAACGCTTACGGCATCACCACCGCATTGATCAGGTGCACGACGCCATTTGAGGCTTCGATATCCGTTGCGATGATCGTCGATGTATTGCCGGCAGTGTCGGTCAGTGTTGGCGCGCCATCAATGATCGAGGCCGTCAGCGTTGCGCCGTTCACGGTGGTGATTTCGAAGCTGCCACCACTGTCGGAGATCGCCGCGACGAGGTCGGCGGCCATGACTTCGCCGGACACCACGTGGTAGGTCAGTATTCCCGCGAGGGTTTCCTTGTTGGCGGGCTCGAGCAGGCTTGCGACCGTGCCTTCAGGTAGTGCGGCAAACGCGCTGTTTGGCGGGGCAAACACGGTGAACGGCCCTTCTGAATTCAGCGTATCGACGAGTCCGGCTGCGGTTACGGCGGCGACCAGCGTCGACAGGTCGTCATTGCCTGCGGCGAGACCGACAATGGTTGGCTCTGCTGCGGGCGGCGTCATTGCTTCGGCTTCGCTCACTTCGGCAGGAGCACCGCTTGTGTCGTTAAGTTCCTCAGCATTTTCGCAGCCGGCCAAAGCGAACGCGCCAAGCGCTGCCGTGGCGACCAGGGTCTTGATAGACAGTGTCATTTAGAAATCCTTGTTGCGGTATTTTGTGTACCAGATTGTATACGCAACCTACCGCGATTGGTTCACGCAAATTGCGAATTGTTAACCATCCACTCGCGCTTGCCCCAAATAAGCAGTCGTTGCTACTAGCTTGGGGGCAACAGACAAAAGCTGAAAGCCCGCGCATATGACCAAGACATGGGATAAATCGAGGCTGCCATCGCGCCACGTCACCGAGGGACCGGCGCGCGCGCCGCACCGCAGCTATCTCTACGCCATGGGCCTCTCCACGAAAGAGATCAGACAGCCCCTCGTCGGCGTGGCGTCCTGCTGGAACGAGGCTGCGCCTTGCAACACCGCCCTGATGCGCCAGGCCCATGCCGTCAGCGAGGGCGTGAAGGCCGCAGAGGGGACCCCGCGCGAATTCTGCACCATCACCGTGACCGACGGCATCGCGATGGGCCATGAGGGCATGCGTTCCTCGCTGGTGTCGCGCGATGTGATTGCCGACAGTGTCGAGCTGACCATGCGCGGACATGCCTATGACGCGCTGGTGGGCGTTGCGGGCTGTGACAAGTCCCTGCCGGGCATGATGATGGCGATGCTGCGCCTGAATGTGCCGAGCGTGTTCCTCTATGGCGGCTCGATCCTGCCGGGTTCGTTCGAGGGCCGGGACGTGACGGTGCTCGATGTGTTCGAGGCGGTCGGCGCAAATGCGGCAGGCTCTAACGATATGGATGATGACAAGCTCCACGCGCTGGAAAAGGTCGCCTGTCCGGGCGACGGCGCCTGCGGCGGCCAGTTCACGGCCAACACAATGGCCTGCGTGAGCGAGGCAATCGGGCTTGCCCTGCCGCTCTCATCGGCTCTGCCTGCACCATGGACGGACCGGGATGGCTATGCCCGAGCATCCGGCGAGGCGGTGATGCACCTGCTCGAATCCGGCCTGCGCCCGCGCGACATATGCACCCGCAAGGCGTTCGAAAATGCCGCTATCGTTGTGGCCGCCACGGGCGGATCGACCAATGCGGCGCTGCACCTGCCGGCCATGGCCCATGAGTGCGGCGTGGAGTTCACCCTGAAGGACATGGCCGAGGTATTCCAGCGTACGCCCTGGCTGGCGGACCTCAAACCCGGCGGGCGCTATGTCGCCAAGGATTTCGGCGAGGTGGGCGGGGTTCCCATGCTGATGAAGACTTTGCTTGGGGCGGGCCTCATCCATGGCGATTGCCTGACCGTCACGGGCAAGACCTGGGCGGAGTATCTGGAGGATGTCACATTTGACGAGAGCCAGGACGTGATCCGCCCGGCCTCGAACCCGCTGTCTGACACGGGCGGCGTGGTCGGCCTCTGGGGCTCGCTTGCGCCCGATGGGGCAATCGTGAAGGTCGCTGGCATGAAGAACCTGCGTTTCTGCGGCCCGGCACGTGTCTTTGATGGCGAGGCGGCCTGCTTTGCCGCTGTGGAGGCGCGACAGTACAAGGAGGGCGAGGTGCTCGTGATCCGCTATGAGGGGCCCAAGGGCGGACCCGGCATGCGCGAAATGCTGTCGACCACCGCCGCGCTCTATGGCCAGGGCATGGGCGACAAGGTCGCGCTGATCACCGATGGCCGCTTCTCCGGCGCAACGCGCGGCTTCTGCATCGGCCATGTCGGGCCAGAGGCGGCCGAGGGCGGCCCCATCGGCCTTCTGGAGGATGGCGACATGATCACCATAGATGCCGAAAAGGGCACCATTGATGTGCGCCTGACGCCAGCCGAGATGCAGGAGCGCCAGCGCAAGTGGACCCCGCGCAAGACCATGTACACTTCAGGCGCGATTGCGAAATACGCCAAACTCGTCGGTCCCGCCCATCTCGGCGCTGTCACCCATGAGGGCGCTGCGGGCGAGGGGCATATCTATGCGGATATCTGAGTGGATCAGGTAAACTCGAACCGGACCCGGTAACTGCCGTCAGCGCGCAGGTCCCAGACCGCAAGTCCTGTCCCCGGCATCGCGCCGGCCGCGAGCATCCTGCTCGCCGAATTTGCTGTGGCCGGGCACCAGACATGGCGCACGCCGCCGACCTCTCGGATGAGGGACTGGTGCAGGTGCCCGCTTGAGACGAAGGCGATGGCCTTGCCGCCTTCGGCCCTGGCCAGCAGGCGGTCGCGGGCCGATGCGTCCACTGCCCAGTAGGCGTTTTCCGGCTCGCCCGGCGACTTGATGAACAGCGGCTTGTGGATGAACAGGCCGACGCGGCGCTGGCTCCGTGTGGCGACATGCTCTTCCAATAGCGCCCACTGTGCGGCTTCCTCCGAATGGCCGGTCCCGAACAGGTGGATGTTGAGGCCGATGAGGCGCCAACCCGGCAGGTCCTCAACAAAGGATCCATCGCCGAACACATGGGCATAGCGCGACAGTCGAACCGCATTGACAGGCTGAGCCTGGCGCGGGCTGGCGGGTTCTTCGCCAATGTCATGGTTACCCGGGATCGCGCGCCAGGGATATGGCAGACGCTGAAAGCGGGCCCTTGCGCTCTGAAGGTCGGCCAGATGGTCTGCCCCGTCCACACTCAGGTCGCCCGTGATGATTGCCAGATCAGCCGGCCCGGCCCGGCGCACGGCGCGGGAGAACCCGCGCTGGTGGCGCCACTGGCCCTCGCGCAGGTGCGTGTCTGAGAACTGGATGATCCGCGCCATGATTTGTCGCCGCCGCCAACGCTTTGTAAGGATTGGATAGGGCAGGGATGACTCTTGGCAAGTGGGAGGCCCCGTATGGATGATCCGTTTCAGCTTGACGATGACATCGCCCAGGCGCTGATGGACCTGCCGCCGGAGTTCCAGCGCTTTGGCCGGACCTACCAGACCGAGATCCGCCCCATGCTGCGCGCCAGGGAAGGCGAGCGCGAAAAGGCCAGCCAGACTGCGACCTATTCCTATATCGGCGGCGCGGTGATTGCGGTTCTCGGCGTCGTGGCGGGCCTTCTGGTGTTCAACATGCCACAGCTCATATTTGCGGGAGTTGTCGCTGGCGTCGGTGTCGGCGCGGTGGGATCGAGTGGCCTGCGAAAGCTATCAGGAGAGGCCAAGGACCTGATCGTCCGGCCCATCGCTGAAAGCTTCGAGCTGGGATTTACGCCGAAACCCGGCGAAATGGTGTCGATCGGCCAGCACAGGCGCCTGGGGCTGGTGCCAAGCTATGATCGCTCGAAATTCGAAGACCATCTGGTGGGCACGCACAAGGGCGTTGGGTTCGAGTTCTTCGAGGCCAATCTCAAGGAGCGCCGCACCACCACCAGCAACGGACGCACCCGGACCAAATATGTCACCGTGTTTGATGGCCAGTGCCTGCGGTTCGACTTCCACAAACGGTTCTTTGGGGAGACGCTGGTGCGCCGCGATGCAGGCTGGTTCAATGCGTTCGGTGGTCGCTCGGGCATGCAGCGCGCACGGCTTGAAGACCCCGAGTTCGAGAAGGCGTTCGAGGTCTACACCACAGACCAGGTCGAGGCTCGCTTCCTGCTCACGCCCGACATGATGCAGACGCTCGTCGAGCTGGAGCGCACCTTCCGGGGTGACAAGCTGCGCTGTGCTTTCTCGGGTGAGGAGATGCTCGTTGCTGTGGAGGGGGGTGACCTGTTCGAGCCCGGCTCCATGTTCGAACCGCTCGACAACCCCGAGCGCGTGAAAGAGCTGTTGATGGATTTTGCAGCCGTGTTCAGCCTGATCGAGAGGGTCTCGGCGCGCCGCAGGGCCGAAGAAGAAAGCCGCGGCGCGCCAGATTCGATGGCCTAGCTTTCCCGCGTCCGGTCGAAGGAGAGCAGGAAGGTCTCGTCGGCAAGGCCATGTTCCATCATGAAGGCCGAAAGGCTTTCATAGGTCGCCGTTTCGATGCGCCCGCCGGCATGGTCTGCCAGTCGCAGGCGCTCGTCAGCCATGGGTCCGAACAGCCGCGCGAGCGGACCGGCGTCGACCGTGCTGGGTTCAAAGTGTGCCGCAATGTTGGCCTTGATTTGCGCCCGGTCGGTGGTTTCCCAGGCCGCAGCCGATACCACGTCCAGCAGAAACTCGACACAGTTCTGGAACTGGTCATCGGCCGGGTTTGAAATCAGGGAGTAGTCCGCGTCATGAAGGCGGGCATAATCGGCGCTGGCGAGCAGTTCCAGCAGCCTGGCCTGCATGGTGGCCGTGGGAACGATCACCGCCACGTCATCGACGGCGGAGGCCGAGACAAAGGTGAAGGGAAACTCCTCAGCCAAGTAGGAGTTTGTGCGCGGCATGTCTTCGCCATCGCCATGGAAAAGGTTCCATGTGTTGTAGCCGGTCAGGATGTCGCCCTCTGGCGTCTGAAAGGCCTGGTAAACCCAGAAGGCGCCATGGGTGTAGTGGATGCCGTCCGGCAGATTGTCCCGGCTTCGGCCGGTGCGAAAGACGATGGCGATTCGTGCGCCGCGTTCTGCCAGGTCGCTTTCGATGGACTTGGAGAAAGCTGCTGCCTCGGCATCGGTGAAGTGCCCCGTGGCAATCGTGGTTTCCGAACTGCCCTGGGCATGGGCTGGCGCGGCCATCGGCAGGGCGAATGCCGCAGCGACGCCTGCAGCTCCGGAAATGAAAGTGAGGCGGAGGCTCATTGCTCTGGCTCTCCTTCGTGGGTGCGGGGCACATCTGGCGCGGGTTGCGCCATCACAACCCGTTCGTCGACTTTCAGCGGAGCGTTTGCGACCTCCCAGAGATCGCCGGAGATCTCCGTTGCGACCTGGCCGCCACCTTCTGCGATGGCGCCCGTGGCGGCGAGCGGGATGGCGACTGCGCCGAGGGCAATCTGGCCGCCAGCCGCGACGACGCGCGACCCTGCCTCGGCGGAATCGGCGGCCGCCTGTGAGGCGTTTGCGAGGCTGTCTGCACTTGCTGGCAGGGTCAGTGCCATGGCGGCTGCGGCGATGATGAGGTGACGGAAGGTCATGGGGATGGGTTTCCTTTTCGATCCTTGGGTTTCATGGTCACGCTGTGTAAGCGTACGCTCACATATGCTGGGGCGCTGGATCGTGTCAAGAAAAAAGTGATTGGTCACATACTATGAGTTCCTCCGGCGCCCCGCTTTGCTGTTTGTGTGCCTGCGTCGCCTTGGCTGGCGCGGCGAAAATGGGGCGGTGGTGTTCAGGCTTGCTTCAGGGGCCATGCTGCAACTAGTGAGGCAGACAGCCAGCCGCGTCATCAGGCGGCAGAATGGAGTGAGACACGGTGAAAACGATGAGACTAGCCATCGCCCTCTCGATATTTTGCGCACTGGCCCTGCCTTCCTTGGCCCTGACACCTGTTGAGGTTCGCCAGTGCAACGCCATGGCGGAAACCTTTGACGCCAAGCAGGCCGAAATCCTCCGGCTTCAGGAAGCCCAGGCCGAACTCGCGGCCGAAGCCGAAACCCTGGGTGAGGCCTGGGAAATGGCTGAAGAGCAACGTTTGTTCAGCGCGCGCCACGGCGCGGCTGCCGATGACTCAAAGGCAGCCTATGAGGCCGCGCGCAACGCCTCAAACAGTGCGGCCATGGACCTCAGTTCGAAGGTGCGCATGCTCCAGGCCGATGTGGCCCAGTTCAATGCCAGGTGCGCCGCGGACTAGGTGTAGAGCATCAGTCCTCAAAGACACCGATCACGGGCACATGGTCCGACGGTTTTTTCAACTCGCGGGCCTTGCGGAAAATCTCCACGCCCTCAAGCCTGTCAGCTGCGGCCGGAGAGCAGAGCAGGTGGTCAATGCGGATGCCGTGATCCTTGGCCCACGCCCCGCCCTGGTAATCCCAGAATGAGTATTGGTGCGCGCGCCCATCCAGGGTTTCGAACGCTTCGGTGAAGCCGGACCAGACAAACTTGCGGAATGCATCACGGGTCGCCTGCAAGCCGAGCGCATCACCGGCCCAGACCGACATGTCCCAGCAGTCCTCGTCCCTTGGGATGCAATTGTAGTCGCCGGCCAGCACATAGGCTTCCTCGTCTTCCATGCTGGCCTGGGCATGGGCCAGAAGGCGGTCCATCCATTCCAGCTTGTAGTCGTACTTCGGCCCTGGTGCCGGGTTGCCATTAGGTAGGTAGAGCGAGGCCACCCGCACGGGTCGCTCGGTCAATACCAGTGCCTCAATGAAGCGGGCCTGGTCGTCGTCTGCATCGCCCGGCAAGCCGGTTTCCACATCCTCAAGCGGATGCTTGGACAGGATCGCCACGCCATTATAGCTTTTCTGGCCGTGCACGGCGCAGGTCCAACCCGCGTCTTCAAGCTCAAGATACGGAAAGGCGTCCGTCTCGCACTTCAGCTCCTGCAGGCACACCACATCGCATTCGATCGCCGCCAGCACCTCCAGAACGGTGGGCAGGCGTGCCTTGATCGAGTTCACATTCCAGGTGGCGATTTTCATGGGGCTCTCCTTAGGCCGCGCTGGCGCGTCTGGCTAGCGCGCCCCATCCTCAAATGCGGCCAACGCCCATTCGGCATAGTTTGCGAGGTTGCCGCCGGTGAACAGGAAACCGCCAACTCCGGCGGCATGGGCCGCGTCGATATCGGTCTGCTTGTCGCCGATCAGGAAGCTTGCCTCCCGTCTGACCGGGAAGTCTGCCATGGCGCGCAGCAGCATGCCCGGGCCGGGTTTGCGATCAATGTTCTCGCGCGCATAGCGGGCAACCTTTCCGTCAGGATGGTCCGCGCAGTGATAGATCCGGTCGATTTGGGCATCCTGGGAGGCGAATGTCTCCAGAATGTGGGCGTGAACGCGGTTCATGTCGTCTTCGGTGTAGAGCCCCCGGGCGATGCCCGTCTGGTTTGTGACCACGAAGACGAACCATCTGCGCGCCTTGAAGGTGCGCACGCACTCGAAGGCCCCCTCAATCCATTCGAGATCTTCGATCCTCGATACAAAGCCGCGATCGACATTCAGGACGCCGTCACGGTCAAGGAACAGGGCAGGGTGCATGGGCATGGTTGTCTTGTAGGTAACTTCACCGCTTCGGCAAACGCGGCCTATTCGGCGGGTGCGCCCACCGCGCCCCGGTTGGCACGAATGCCGACCAGCACCGGCACCAGTGCACAGACCACGAGGCCTGCCGCCAACAGGAAAGCCGCCCCCGGGAAATAGACCGCAGACGCCCCGCTTGAGTAATGGTGTAGGACCTGCGTCAGTATGATGGGCGCGATGGAGATGGCCAGGGCATTGAGGCTGGCGCTTGCGGCGTGCAGTTCGCCCTGCGCGTCGTCAGGTGTCAGGTTGGACATGATGGTGTTCATGGCCGGCGTGGTGACGCCTCCAAGCGCGGCGAAGGCGACGATCGGGTAAATCATCCAGGGCGCAAAGGCGAAGGCATAGGCCGTCATGCCGATGATGTTGATCGCGTAGCCGAACAGCGCCGTGCGGATGACGCCAAGGCGCTTGAGGATCGGGTCCATCAGGAACCACTGGACCAGGGAGGTGGTGATCCCGACAAAAGCAAGCGACAGCCCGATCTCGGCGGCGCCCCAGTCATAGCGGATTTCGCCATGGAACGACCAGGTCGAGGGATAGACCGAATGGGCCAGGGCATAGATGCCCGCGCCGATCAGGAACCATGACACTTTCGGCAGCCGGGCAAAGTGCCGGAAAGCTCCGAACGGGTTTGCGCGGCGCATCTCGAAATTACGCCGGCGCGCCGGTTTCAGCGATTCCGGCAGGACGAAATAGCCGTAGAGCAGATTGGCAAAGGCCACGGCGGCAGCCGCAAAGAAGGGCGCGCGCGGGTCGATCATGCCAAGAAGCCCGCCAAAGGCCGGCCCGAGAACGAAACCGATCCCGAATGCGGCGCCCATCATTCCGAAGGCGCGGCCGCGCTGCTCCGGCGTGGTTGTGTCGGCAATATAGGCGTTGGCCGTGGACAATGTGGCCGATGAAGCCCCTGAAAGTGCCCTTCCCAGAAACAGCATCCAGATCGATGTTGCCAAGCCCATGATCAGGAAGTCCACGGCCAGGGTCGCCATGGAGGCCAGCAGCACCGGACGCCGGCCAAACCGGTCAGACAGTCCACCAATGGTCGGCATGGCGATGAAATTGACGATGGCGAAGGTGGCCGTCAGGGGGCCGGCCCATGCCACCGCCTGCTCGCCCGGAAGGCCGGTCAGTCCCATCAGAAGGTCTGGCATCACAGGAACGATCATGCCGAAGGCCAGCATGTCGAGCGTCACGCAGACGATCACGAAAAGGAATGCCTTGTTGTTGCCGCTGGGCGCGGAGGTCTCAGCGGTGTCGCTCATAGGGCGGGGACATGGCGCGAAGCCGCAATTGCGTCAACGTCGTTTTCAGGCCTGCCGGCGCGTTGCGAAGGCAAAGAACTGGTATCCGAAGAAGCTGACCCACATGGATATTGCGAGTCCGACCGCGGCCGCCAGCGCGGGCCAGATCGGCGGATGCACCTCGATCAGGCCGGCGAAGATGCCGTAATTGGTCGCCGCCGCGATGGCCGTGACGCTGCAATAGCGCAGCAGTTCTTCTGCCCGCGATCGCCCGGACGCGCCAAACGTGTAGGCCCGGTTCATATGGTAGGCTGCTATCATCGCTGCAGGCAACGAGATCGCCCGCGCCAGGAGCGGCCCCATGCCAATCTCGATCAGCGCCAGCATGCCGCCGATGTCGATCAGGGTGGCAAGGAACCCCACCAGCAGAAACCGTCGCAGCTTGGCGAACTGGTCAAACAGGGCCTCGCGGCTCATCGCGGATTGACCCCACGGTTCTGCAGGGCGCTGTAGCTCAGGAACACAGCGCGTTTTGCCTCGATCCTTGCCCGCGCAAGGCTGTCGAGGATGAGGCCGCAAACGGCCGATATCACGCCGATGATGACAATCCCGGTGGCGAGGATTGCGGTGGGGAAGCGCGGCACGAGCCCGGTTTCAAGATAGGTCAGGATCAGTGGGATGGACATGGCCGCAGCTGCCAGCATGAGTGCGGCGCCGATAAGGCCGAAAAACGCCGCCGGGCGGGTTTCCTTGGCGAGCATGGCGAACATGCCCAGAATGCGGAAGCCATCACGGAACGTCTTCAGCTTGCTTTCGCTGTCTTCGGGGCGCACGCCGTAGCGTGTAGGCCGTTCAAGCGTCGGGATGCCCAACTGGCTGGCGTGGACCGACATTTCCGTCTCGATCTCGAAGCCAGCAGAAACGGCAGGAAAAGACTTCACGAAGCGCCGGGTGAAAATGCGGTAGCCGGAGAAGATGTCCGTGAAGTCGCGTCCGAATATCCGGTGGTACAGGCCATTGAAGATCCGATTGCCAAAAGCATGACCCTCCCGGCCGGCATCACTGGTGACATTGGCGCGCGTGCCCACCACCATGTCGACCTGGTTCTTCACCAGCAACTCGATCAGCGTGGGCGCCATGGAGGCGTCATAGGTCGCATCACCGTCGGCCATAACGTAGATGTCGGCATCCACGTCAGCGAACATGCGTCGCACGACATGGCCCTTGCCCTGGCGCATCTCGCGATGGACGATGGCGCCAGCTCTGGCCGCGATTTCTGCCGTCCCGTCGCTTGAATTGTTGTCGTAGACATAGATCTTCGCTGCCGGCAGGGCTGCGCGAAAGCCTGCGACGACCTCGGCGATGGTGGCGGCCTCGTTGTAGCAGGGGATCGTGACAGCGATCTCCAGTTCGCCCGCTGCATCGCTTTGTGGTCTCTGGGTGATTGTCGAGCCAATCGTCATGCGAGTGCAGCCTTTCGGTAACCTGATCCTGTCATAAGTCCCGGTACTTAACGAGCCGTTCACGGGGTGTGGTCGCCGCACGCCGGCAGAACAGAAGATGAGGCGTGACGTGACCAGTCTTTCCGTCAGGGCGGTGCCCTTCCAGTCCCATAGGCTTCAGATTGGCCTCGGACTGGGCATCGTCTTCACCGCACTGCTGTGGCTGGGTGTCTTCCAGTGGAATGGCCAGCCGCCGGGCAATGACGACATGATGCGTCTGGTCCAGGTGCGAGACCTGCTGGCCGGGCAGGGCTGGTGGAATGTCGACCAGGCGCGCCTCGTTACGCCGGAAGGCGGAGCCATGCACTGGTCGCGCGTGCCCGACATGTTTGTCGGCGGGCTGGTCGTGCTGCTGAAACCCTTCTTCGGCGCTGAAGGGGCGGAGTTCGCAGCCCTGGCCTTGTGGCCGCGTCTTGTGCTGCTGGGCACGCTGTCGGCCATTGCCCTGATCGTTTACCGCCTCGGTGCGGGACGCATCGGTGTGGCTGCAAGTGTTGCAGCATTCCTGTTCTCCCATGCCGTCGTGCAGTTCCAGCCCGGGCGGATCGACCACCACGGCCTCGTGCTCATGCTGGTTCTGTTTGGTGTGGCCGCCCTGTGCGGGCCGTCGCGTGGGTTGAAATCCGGCCTTGTGGTCGCCGCCAGCGCGACCCTGTCGCTGACAATCGCCATGGAAAGCCTGCCCTATGCCGGCGGGCTCCTGGGTCTGGCGGGCATGCTGTGGGTCCTGCGCGGCGCGGCGGAAGGCCAGCTCATGAAAGGGGTCGGGCTGGGCCTGATCGTTTTCGCGCCTCTTGTCTATGCACTCGATGCGCCGGGCCTGTTTGGCGAACGGGGCGTTTGCGATGCCTTTGGCACGTTTCACCTGGCCGCGCTGGTCCTGGCGGGCCTTGGTTTTGCCGGCTTTGGCCTTTCCGGGGAGAGGATCGGCGACTGGCGCCAGCGCCTGATCGTGGCCGCCGGCACCGGCCTTGGCGTGGGTCTGGCTGCCATTGCGATCAATCCCGCCTGCCTGGGGTCGCCCTATGGCAGCGTCGACACCACCGTCATGGACAACTGGCTCTCATCGGTCTGGGAAGCGCGAAACCTGCCCAAGCTCGCGGCGACCGCGCCCGACGCTGTCGTCATGGTCTTTGGTTATGCCGGTGCGGCGCTCTTGGGTGGCCTCATCGCTCTGGGCAACGCCTCGAAGGAGGACCGAACATGGCTTGCCGGAATTGTCGCGCTGACCGCGCTGGCGACCCTTGTCGCGACCTGGCAGGTGCGCGCGGCCCTGTTTGCCCATGGTTTCGCGGCGATTTGCGTCGGCGTGCTGGCCGCACAGCTTATCGAACGCGCGCGGAACAGTGAGGGGCCGGCGAGGATCGGCCTGATCGCGCTGATGTTTGCTTTTTCACCGACCACCTGGACGACACTGTCGCTGCAACTTTCCCCGGAGGTCGAGCCGGGCGAAATGGCCGAAGCATCCGGCGGGGAACCGGTCGATTGCCGCTCGCGTGAAGCCCTTGCCGGGCTTGCAGGCCTGCCCCCAGCCCATGTGTTCACGCCCATCGACCTCGGCTCGTCGATCCTCCTGCACACCCATCACAGCGTTTCGGCCGCGCCCTATCACCGCAATTCGGGGGCCATCGAGCGGGCAATTGTTGCCTTCCAGTCTAGCCCTGAAGACGCCTTCGCCATGGTGCGCGCGTCCGGCGCTGACTACCTCGTGTTCTGCGACTCGATCGGTGAAACCAAGGATTACATGCAGCGCGCGCCCGATGGATTGGCCGCCCGGCTCGCAGCGGGCGAGGTGCCTGCATGGTTATCGCCCCTGGAAGGCGCAGCGGCGCCGACAGGTATCGCGGTCTGGCGGGTGCGCAGCGACGCGATCGCCAGCACAGGGCTGAACTGACGCCCTGCTTGACGCGGGCCGCCAGCGCAAGGCAAACGGGACTATGTCAAAGCCCTTCAAAAACCCTGATGAGATCGTGGATGCGCTTGAGGCGCTCTACAATGAGGCGGTTGCCAACCTGAAATCCGCCCTCTCCGCCTTCCTGCACGATGGCACCGCGCCCGACCCGGTTCACCGCGAAGCCGGCGGGTTCTGCTACCCGGAACTGGTTGTACGGTATGATCCTGACGGTCCGCCCCCACCGATTTCCCGTTCCTTCGGCAAGATGTCCGAGGCGGGCACATATGCCTCCACGATCACCCGCCCGGCCTTTTTCAGGGGATACCTCATCGAACAGCTCACACCGTTGATGAGGGACTATGACATCGACATCGAGGTGCGCCGTTCAGACAGCGAAATCCCCTATGCCTATGTCTGGGACGCGGCGGAAGCCGATGGTCTCGACGAGATTTCGCCGGTGGAATTGGCGCAGCTTTTCCCGGCGCCCAGCCTCGGACTGATTGGCGACGAGGTGGCAGACGGTGAACTCTATGACGCCGGATCAGCCCGACCTCTGGCGCTGTTTGATGCCCAGCGCACCGATTTCAGCCTGAAACGCCTGGAGCACTATACCGGCACACCGGCTGAGCATATGCAGCCCTATGTGCTCTTCACGAACTATCATCGCTATGTCGACGCGTTTTGTGAATGGGCAGTCGACGAGATCGCCAAGGCCGATGGCTACAAGGGGCTGTCGGCACCTGGAGGTGTCCTGATCGAGAGCGACACGCAAAAGGCCCTTGAGCGCATCGGCACGGCCCCCTGGCGCCGCTTTCAGATGCCGGCCTATCACCTGATGCGTGAAGACGGTCCCGGCATCACACTGGTGAACATCGGCGTAGGCCCGTCCAACGCCAAGACCATCACGGACCATCTTGCCGTGCTGCGCCCTGAATGCTGGATCATGGTGGGCCATTGCGGCGGCCTGCGTCACAGCCAGTCCATTGGCGACTATGTGCTCGCCCATGCCTATTTCCGCGAAGACCATGTGCTCGACAGCGTCCTTCCGCCGGAGATTCCCGTCCCGCCGATCGCCGAGGTGCAGGTGGCGCTACAGGAGGCCGCGGCGGCGGTGACGCAGGGGGCCGGTGACGCCCTAAAGAAACGTCTGCGAACAGGCACCGTGGTGACCACCGATGATCGCAACTGGGAGCTGCGCTTCTCCGAAACGGCCCGTCGTTTCAACAAGTCCCGCGCCATTGCCATCGACATGGAAAGCGCCACCATCGCGGCGAACGGGTATCGCCTGCGTGTGCCCTATGGAGTCCTTCTCTGTGTCTCCGACAAGCCCCTGCATGGTGAGATCAAGCTTCCCGGCGCGGCAAACCGCTTCTATGAGCGCGCGATCGGGGAACATATCCGCATCGGCATTGCGACGCTGGAGCAGCTTGCCAAGGATGGCGGCACGAAACTGCACTCGCGCAAGCTGCGCGCATTTGACGAACCCCCATTCCGCTGATCAAGGTCATCCCATGAAGGCAGGCCATGGCCGCACCAAGCTGAACGTCCGCATTGCAGACTTTGCGGGGCGTTACGCCGATGTCGCGATCGGAAACTGGCGCGCGCTGGCGTTGATGATGCCCATTGCCTGGCTGGTCTTTGCGCTCATCGGATACCTGCAGGACACCGTGATCGGGTGGCGCCCTCAGGACTTGCTCACCTTCTTTGATTTTGACGTGATTGCCGTCGCCTTCGTCACCGCTGCGACGGCGCAGATAGCGCTCTGGCGCGACGGTCTGGGCGCAGCGCTCGGCGTGGCGCAAAAAGCCTTTATCGCGATCCTGGCGGTCGTCGTGCTGGTCAGGCTGGCTGTCACGATTGGCCTGGTGTTCCTTGTCCTGCCAGGCGTGGCGCTGGCCATCTTCCTGGGTCTTGCCGCGGTCATTACGATGGCCGAGCGGCCTGGTATCTTCGCCAGTCTGCGCCAGAGCTTTGACATGGTCCTGTCAGCCTGGGCAAAGGTGCTGGGCGCTTACATCATCTATATCCTGTCATTGGCGGCGCTTGTCGTCGTTGCGCTTTTCATCGTGTCGTTTGCGACCATCGGCGTGCCGGACCCGTATTCAGGCCACCTTGCCGATGGAGCGCTGAGCGCGGTGCTGAGTATTTCCCACACGGTTTTTGCCGTGTCGGTCTACCAGGTCCTGACGCGCGCGCGAGATGCCAAGCCGGCCGAAGCGTTCGACTGAGCTCTAATTGTTTTGCCCGGAGATGTCGTAGAAAAGAGAGAACTGTATCGGCAGCGCGTTGCGCACATATTGCTGGATGAACCGGTTCTGGTTCGAGATCGCCGAGCGCGGCACATAGACAACGTCAAAGCGCTGGAGTGGCCCCCAAGCCGCCAGCTCCGGGTCACGGATGCCGGCGTCAATGTCGACCAGGGCCGTTTTCAAATCGCCGCCGGGCAGGCGCCGCATGACGAAAACTTCGCGCGTCCTGGCCTGGTCAGTGCGTCCGCCGGCGAGGATGATCGCCTGGAATGGGTCAATCTGGCCGGGCAGGTCAAACAGGCCCGGACTGGCAACGGCGCCGCCCACAAAAACCTGCTGGCTGGCATAATCGGTGACCAAGAGGTCAAGGTCCGGTCGCACGAGCTGGCCTGAGTAGGCCTGGCGGACCATGGCCTCCACGTCTTCCGGTGTGCGTCCGGCGGCGGCCACCGGTTCGACGAGGGGAAGGCGCAGGCGACCGTCCGGGCTGACGGTGAGTTGACGCGAAAGCTCGGGTGCCGAGTAGACGGTCAGTTCAAGCCGGTCTCCCGGTGCAAGCAGGTAGGCCGGGTCGGCCAGGGTCTGGGCCTGCCACGGCGCTTCGGGAAAGGTATTGCTGGGCTCGGGCACAAGTGTGCAGGCGGCCAGCAGCACGGGAGCGAGCAGAACGGGTTTCATCCGCATCGACATCTGCAACTGCTATCCTTGAATGTATCCACTTCTGTCCATCGCGGTTAATGATTAAAGAAATCTCAAGTGAAACAGGTCATGACACTGTTTCAGAATGGTGGCGTCGGGCGTTGGCCGCGCCAGACGAGTAGGGTGATGAGAGAGCGATACGACGTCAGTGACCGCTATTTGGAACCTGCGACGCCGCCCGCGCGTGTGCGCCTCGGACTGGGCGACGTGGTTGTGCGCCTGTGGCGCGCCAAGTGGCTGATGATGCTCGCTTTCGCCTTGCTGTTTGCGGCAGGGCTGTTCGCCGCCTTCCAGATGCCGACCAGTTACACATCCTCTTCGCGCCTCCTGGCGACCCTCGATGATGCCTATGTTTTCAGGCCACTGGCCGGCGGTGACGCCGCGGGCATCGCGCTTGAGTCCAATCAGGTGATTCAGGCCGAAATCGAGTTGCTGCGGTCTCCGGTCATCCTGGCCAGCGCCCTCGACGAGAAGGGGTATGACCTCCTCTACCCTGACCTCGCCGAGGCCCGCATGCGCGCCATTGCGGAGGCGCGCCAGACCCGCGACGAGATCGAGCGGACGTTTCGCGAGGAAGCCATCAGCGCCATGGCCAGAAATTTCGGCGTGGGCGCTGCGCCCGAGCGCCCGGTGATCTTCACCAGCTTCACCCATGAAGACCCAAGGATTGCCGCTGACACGCTCAACCTGCTGATCGACACCTATCTGGCTTACCGGACCACGCTGTTTTCCGATGGCGGCGGGGAAGAATTCGCCGCCCAGAGCGATCTTTTCCAGTTGGACCTGAACGAAGCCGACCGGGCGCTGCGATCATTCATGCTGGAGTACGAGTTGACCGACCTTGATGCCGAACGTGGCGCGGTTCAGCGCCTCATCGAGTCCGTCGAGTCTGATCTGTTTCGTGCCCGCGCACAACAGGGCGCGCTGCAAAGCCAGCTCATTTCCCTGAAGTCCGAACTGGACCGCACACCGCGCGAAGTGGAACTTTTCGTGGAAGACAATTCCCGCCAGTCTCTGGTCGAACTGGAATTGGAGCGAGAGGACCTTCTGGCGCGCTACACCCCCAATTCCGAGCCCGTTCGCGCCATCAATGCAAGGATCGCACAGGTGGAAGCTTTCCTTTCCCGCCAGCAGGGGGCCTCGGGGACCGTTCGCCGCGGCATCAACCCGGTCTACCAGTCCCTGACGACGGAGTACACGACCCTTGAGGCCCAGGCAGAGGCGCTTGCCGGGGAGGCCGGTGCGCTGGCCCTGCAGCTGGCCCAGCTTGAGGCGCGCGCCGACCTCCTTGTGTCGCTGGCACCCCAATGGCGCGATCTGCAGCGGGCACGCAGCCTCGCCGAGGCCAGCGTCGTGGAGTATACGAGCCGTGCAATAGAAGAACGCAGCCGCCGCGACCTTGTCCAGCGCCGCGCCGACAACATCCGGGTGCTTGAACCCGGGCGCATGCCCGCCGAGGGCCAGTCCCTGAAAATGCCAGTGGCCGTCGCGTCACTCCTCTTCGCCATGTTCTCCGCGTTGATGACCGGATTGCTCTACACCTTCTCGCGCACGGGGTTCACCACGCCAGCCAGCCTTTCACGCACGACGGGCTTGCCAGTCCTGGCGGCACTGGGCCGGCCTGCATGACGGTGCGCGTGTCCGATTTTGCCGGCGTCATCCGCGCGGCAGGGCGCGTGGGACCTCCCAAAGGGGGGCGCGCGATCATGTTCGTCACGCCCACCTCCGCAGCGGCGGTGCGCAGCGCGGCCATTGGCTTTGCGATGGCAACGGCAAGGCGTTCGCCGCGGCCCGTCTGGCTGCTGGACCTGGACCTGCGCAACAATGGCGTGTTCCACCACCTCGAAGCGACCGCGCCTGAAAGCGACAAACAGCCCGGCCGGGCCTTCAGCGTCGCCTTTGACGCCGAGCCCGTCTACCGGCCGGTGGGCCAGCGCCAGATCGCAACGCGCGGCGGTGTCAATCCAGCCAAGCTGCTCAGCCTGCATGAGATTCCGGGTGAAAACCTTTATGTCAGCCGGTTCCGGGTCGAGGCGATGGCCCAGGGCCAGAAGCTCTCACTTGCCCCTGCGGAAGACTGGTGGACGGCCGCGCGCGCCAGGGCGGACTGGATCACGGTCCACGCCCAGCCACTGGAGGCAAATGGCAGCGCCCTGTCGATCTGCCGCGACGTGGACGGCGTGGTGCTTGTGGTTGAGGCCGACCGCACGCCGCTTGCGGACCTGACAGCTATGCAGGAGGAGGTCGAGACGGCCGGTGGACGCCTGATGGGCGTCGTCATGGTCGGTGTCGGCGCGGATGCGCGCTGGCTGGGCCGGTTCGCGGCCTGATGGAGCGCGCTGCGCCAGATACCACCCGGGTTGCGATACCCGTCCTCGTGGCTTGCCTGGCATGCCTCGTCCTTTTTTCCGAAGGCGCGTTCCAGCGTCTCATCGCCCCGGAAATGGATGCGCAGGGCAATGTCATCCTGCGAGTGATGTGGCTGCCAGTCTACGCGATTGTGGCCCTGCTTGCGCTGACGCGGATCCGGGAGGTCATTTCGCTGGCGGGCCGGATGCCATTCCTGATGGTGCTTGTCGGGCTCGCTGCGGTGTCCTTCGCCTGGTCGATCGATCCGCAGCTGAGCCTGCGACGCGGTTTCGGCATCGCCATGACAACCCTGTTCGGGCTGTACCTCGCGGCGCGCTTTGACTGGCGCCAGTTGCTGATCCTGCTGGGCGGGCTCTGGCTCGGCCTTTGCTGTCTCAATTTTCTCGCGGGACTGGTTGCGCCGGGTTTTGCCCGCGATTTCGAGATTCATATCGGCGCCTGGCGGGGCTTCTGGTTTGAGAAGAACACGATGGGCGGCCATATGGCGCGCGCCAGCCTTCTGTTTGCGGCGCTGCTCATGATCGATCCCGGGCGCCGCCGACTTTGGGGCCTTGGCCTGTTTCTGTCGGTGGCGCTGGTGTTGTTGTCGACCTCGACCACGGCGCTGCTGGCAACGCTCCTGGCGGGGGGAATGATTGGCGCGGGCTGGCTGTTGCAGGGGCGGCGTGTGATGTCGGTGATCGGGCTCTGGGGCGGTGTGGCGCTGGCGGGCGGGCTGGCCGCCTTCATCGTCATGCAACCGGCTTTGTTCCTCGCACTGTTCGGCAAGGATCCCACGCTGACCGGGCGAACAGACATCTGGGCGGCGCTGATGGATGCGATCGCCCAGCGGCCCCTCCTTGGTTACGGCTACAGTGCGTTCTGGGGCGTCGACTCCGAGCCGGCCTACTGGGTCCGGGTGGCCGTTGACTGGGATGCGCCCACCGCACACAACAGCTGGCTGGAGATCACACTGGCCCTTGGGCTGGTGGGGCTGGTATGTTTTGCGCTGAACTTCCTGGCCATGCTGGGCCGCGCGCTGCGCCAGTTGCCAGACCATCGCTTTGCCCTGTTCGCCACGGCGTTCCTGGCGCAGCTTGGCCTGTTCAGTTTCTCCGAAAGCCTGCTGCTGGAATTCAACAGCCTGGTCTGGATCACTTACGTCGCGATTGGCGGTGTGCTGGTGAAAGGGCTGACCGGGGAGGGCGTGGTCGAGCACGGCCCCAGGTCCCTGCCGTCAAGCCTGCGTTTTCGCCGCGAGCCCTCCGGCCTGATCTGACCTGCTGCCGCGGGGCACCTGCGAGGCGCCGTAGAACCTGAAGGCCCAGCGCCAGAAGACCTTGCCGAAACCCTGGGCCGCCCGGTCCAGCCAGAACGCCTTGTGGCTTGAACCGGTCAACCAACCGAAGGCCGCCAGGAGGCCGAACCCGAGAGCCTGCACGGCGCCCACGCAGATCCACAAAACCAGCTGTGGCCAGTTTCGGGTTTCCTCAGCCTTGCGGGTGGGGCCCTGGCCATAGCCGATCGCCCTGGCCAGCGTGTATCCAAGCCGGGCCCGGCTTTCCGGCACATGCTCCCAAACCCGCGCGGAGCCGGCCCAGGCAAAGCGGCAGCCCGCCGCCTCGGCGCGCGCGAACAAGACGTCATCTTCGCCGCCGACCTCATTCATGCGCGCATCGAACAGGGGACGCTGCGCGGGAAGCTGTTCAAGGTCCAGAAGAGCGTTCCCGCAGCCATAATAGGTGGAGATGAGGCCGTCTTCATGGTCAGGCGTGCGCGCGAAGAAATTCTCGAAATAGGCGCGGTGTCGGCTCACGCCAGCGGGGAGCGCGGTGTCGACCGGGCCGAACGTCACCGCAGCGTTCCAGGTGTCATGGGCCTGCAGGAGCTTGCCCAGCCAGTCCGGGCAGGCGGTCTGGTCGTCATCGAGAAATGCGACCAGGGGTGAACGCACTGCGGCGATGGCTGCGTTCCGCGCATTCGCCACGCCCGGTTCGGGGCAATGGATCACGATCATGTTGACGGCGTCTGGCGCTTCGCTGGCCAGCGCGCGTGCTGGCGCCAGGGCGGAGCCTTCGGGGTCATTGTCGACCACCACGATATCAGGCTGGATTTCTTCGATGCCCGCTTGCGCGAAGACACTCCGCACGGCCGCCTGCAGACGCCCCACACGCCGAAACGTGGGAATCACGACGCAAACACGCGCGCCTGTCACGTCGCCACCGCGTCAATTTCGGCCATGGCCTGGCTGGGTGTCACAATCGCGGCGCCGGCATCGCGGACATGCCTGACAAGGCGCTCCAGCAGTGCGGGCGTGACGCCAAAGGGGGACGGTGTGTCGCTGACGTCATGGGTGAAGAAGATGACCCAGGCCGGCGAGCGGGCTGCACCTTCGATGGCCGCTTCGGCGCGCTGAACCAAGGACGGATCGTCGCCGAGCTCGATGGCACGCAATTGCATGACGTCATTGCCCTTGCGGTTGACCCCGGCAAGGATGCCGCGACAGGAATGAAAGTGCGACTGGAGCGCCGTTTTCAGTGCCAGTCGGGTCTCGCCATAGGGGTAGGCGAACTGGCGTACCGGGCTGGGGACCCCCAGCGTGGCGAGCTCGTCCAGATTGTGGGAGATGTCCTCCAGCACCCGGCCAACCGGCTCGGTGGCGCAGTCCATGTGCGAAACCGTGTGCGCTCCGATCTCGTGACCCGCTTCGCACAGGGCGGCTATGTCGGTCTCACGGTAGTATTCACCAAACGGGCCCGTTTGGCCGGCATAGCCCGAACAGGCATAAAAACAGCCCCGTGCGCCATGCCGCTCCAGGATATCGGCACCGTATTGCGCCGCCGTGCGGGGGAAATCGTCAAAGGTGAAGCTGACAAGAGGACGCCGCGGAGACGCGGTCAGCGGTTTGGCCGTGCGCCATTGGGTGAACCGGCGGCGCACCTTTGCCGGAACGGAGCGTCTGGGCTGGTACAGTTCGGCCTGCGAGCTGGACATGGCGATTACAGCTCCCGCGAATAGACGAGCGCGCGAAACAATTTCAACGCGGTCAGGCGTGCGCGGATGGGCAGGACGGCTGATGAGGCAGCCAGGCGGCAGGCGGCCCCTGCCAATGGACGCAGGATTCCCAGCGCTCTCATTCTCCGCGCGGCCTTGTGGAGCGGCATCTGGCGGGCCGCTTCGGGGTGACGCTTCACCATTCTGGCAAAGTTCCTGCCCGAGCTGGCATACTTGGCGATCAGATCCGCGTCCCGGTCGAGGCCGAGATGGGTCGCCGTGTTGTCGATGTGGCAGACCGGGTGTTGCCCGGCCACGCGCAGTCCCCAATCGGTGTCCTCCCAGCCCCAGCCCGTGAAACCTGTATCAAACGGCACGCCATCAAGGATCGAGCGATGGACAAGGATGTTGGACGAGAAAACGAAACGGCCCGGAGATTTGCGCCGCACATCGGCCGCGACGCATTCGGAGGCCCGTGACTGGGCGGCGTGAAGCTGGCAATCGCGCCCCGGATTGACCCGTTTGAGGCTGAAGCCGCCCGCCACCAGGGCCGGTTGGCGCTTGCGCCCGATGGCATCGAAATAGCGTGACAGGAAAAGGTGATCGTCGGGGAGCATGTCGGCATCGATCAGCAGCATCCAGTCGCTGCGGGCGGCGGCCAGCAGGCGGTTGCGCGCCTGGCCACGACCGACATTCTCCGGCGACACGACGAGTTTGCCATAGCCCGGAAAGGCCTTCAGCGCCTCCTCATGGCGCTCCGCCAGCGCCGGATCGCATGAGCCGTCATCGAAGATGACCAGCTCGGTCTCATCGGCGCCATGGCAGGCCGCCAGGGAGGCGATCAGCGCGCTGGCATCGTCGCGGTAGGTGGGCACAAGGATCGAGAGACGGACCGGCGTTTCAGTGCCGGCGGCTTTCGCGCCCCGGTCGTGCGACATCTCAGCGGGGTTCGAAGCGGCAAACGGCGCGCCGACGCCACTGCGTTTGCCCTGCACAGGGTCTGAGGCCAGCGTGTCAGCGGTCATTGAGATTGTCCCCCAGCAGGCAGGGCGCGGTCATCAGCATGATGTAGAGATCGAACCAGAGCGAGGCCCGGTTCACATATTCAAGGTCGAGGCGCACACGCTCACGCACGGCCTGCTTGGTGTGCACGGGTCCGCGCGAGCCATTGATCTGGGCCCAGCCCGTGATGCCAGGCTTGACGCGGTGGCGATGGGCATAGTCGCTGACAATGGCATGGACCTCGGTCTGCTCGGTGGTCATGCCCACGGCATGGGGTCGCGGCCCGACAAGCGACATCTCACCCACGAGCACGTTCCAGAGCTGTGGCAGTTCGTCGAGGCTGGTGCGACGGATGAACTTGCCGACACGGGTGACGCGCGTGTCGCCCGCAAAGGTCTGTGCCACCATGCGCTCCTCGGACACGCGGTCTGGCCGCATGGACCGGAATTTCATGACGCGAATGACCTGGTTGTTGAAACCGTGGCGCTTCTGGCGAAACAGGATCGGTCCGCGGTCCTCAAGCCAGATCGCGATCGCGATGGTCAGGAAGGCCGGGGCAAAGGCCACCATCAGGCCAAGCGACACGACAATGTCTACAGCGCGCTTCACAAGGGTCTGGCGGAGATTGACCGGAGAGCCTGAGATGTATGCGGCCGGCGATCGGGCGATTTCATCAAGGCGCTCGGATTCCGGGTCGAAACCGGCGAGGTCGAGCAGGAGCACCACCCTTTGCGGCAGGACCCTCAGCCGGTCGATCAACTTACGCACGCGCGCCCTGGCATCGCTGGTCACGGTGACGACGATCCTGTCCATTTCCGGCAGGTGTGCCCAATCCATGAGGTCATCCAGGCTGCCGAGGACAGGCACGCCATCAATGTCTGCGGGCGCGCGTGAAAGCCTGTCGTCGAATACACCGACAATATTCAGCGCGCGGGTTTCCTCATTGCGGGCGATCAGGCGGCGGGCATTCTCGGTTGCGCCCACGATCACAATGTTCTCGCTGAGCCGCCCAGCATCGGTCAGCCGGGCAATCACAACGCTGTAGATCACATGGACAAGGCTCAGCACAAACCAGAGGCATCCGGTCACGAGGGCAGACTGGGAAAAGCCTGCAAGGTGAAGACCCGCCCCGAGCGGGACCAGTCCGCCCGCCAGGAACATGGACGCCCGCATGGCGCTCCACGGATGGGCCATGCGATACTCGGTGCGCCAGGCTGAGGAAGCCGAAACAGCCAGCAGGCCACAGATCATTAGGGCGATGTAGGGCAACAGTCCGGCAACCGTCGCCGTGAAGAAGGGCGTCCCGGCTGACTCCAGAATCCAGATGGAGGCGGATGCGGCGAAGAAGGCATCGACCCCGCGCATGCCCGCGCTGACCACTTCAAGCGGGATCCGCGCGCCCTTGCGCGGCGCGACGTGTGTCTCGGCCAGGCGTAGGTGGGCATTCAGTGCGCCGGCGCCCGGGCGGGAGACCGTGTGGGCCGGGTCGCGGCGGCGGGCACCGACCTTGGGAATTGGACCGGTTTGAAGCTTAGGCACGGCACCCATTGAGTTTTTCCCTCGTCTCCTGCCAGCGAAAATGTCTCAATTTCGCCAGCACGATTTCCTTCTCGCCCAACACGGTACAAGATCCATGCCAATTCAATTGTCTGGGGAAAATTAACTGCCCCAATCCCCACACCTTCACTCTGGCTATGCCAAAGCCCCATAAATCGGGCAAGAGTTCACGCGCAGTTGACAGCAAAGATTGAAGTCAAGAATACAAACCCAGACACTCCAGATGTATCTATTTTCTTGGCGCGCCGATCCTTCGGGGTGGCGTCTGGGAGAGGCCGGGCTAGCCATGGTACCCGTTTGCCGGTTAATGCTCCGCGGGATGTTTTTTTGAGGAAGAGCCGATGAACATGAAATCCATGCTTGCGCCGAGCCTGATCGCCGTCGGATTTGCCCTGGTTGCCTGTGGCGGGCCGGAAGCCGAGGCCCCGCTGGATGGCGCGAATGGCGAGACGGAGGCGGCAAGCGCCGTCGCCGAGCCTGCTGCAGCCCTGCCGGAGATCACCGTGACCGAAGCCGAACTGGCCGGCAATCCCTTCATGGACGACTGGGACACACCCTATGGCGTGCCGCCATTCTCTAAGATTAAGGCGGATCATTACATGCCGGCCCTGAAGCAGGCGGTCCTTGACCTGCGCGCCGAAGTCGACGCGATCGCGACCAATCCCGACGCGCCGACCTTCGAGAACACCATTCTCGCGCTGGAAACATCCGGCGGGTTGCTCACCCGGATTGCGCTGACCTTCTCCGGTGTCAGCGCCACGGAACTGGATGATGACCTGCGCGCGCTTCAGTCTGAAATCTGGCCTATGGTGACACGCGAGACCGACGCCATTTCCCTGAATTCGGCCGTGTTCGACCGGGTGAAGACCGTCCACGACCAGTTGGGCACGCTCGGGCTCGGCGAGCAGGAGGCCCGGCTTGTTGA
>CAZVES010000009.1:0-33866 GCA_964625835.1 uncultured Hyphomonadaceae bacterium | reverse complement strand
TGAAGGCGGAGCAGAGCCAACAGGAGCGTTCGGGAAAGACCCGTCACAGCGCAATGCGCCGTGAGTGGCCCGGGCAAGCGGGCCTGATCTGAACCGGCGATGGCGTGCAGCCATCGTGCTGGCCCGCAGCATGTCACAGGACGATGCGAGCATTCTCAGAGGTTTGCGGGCACCGCCCGGCGCCGATGGGGGCACGGCAAATGGAAACAACGATCAGGCTGCATCAATTGGGAACCGACGTTCCGGATAGGGGTGTATCGACCACGATGGCAATGGCTTCACGTGCAAAGTCATCGACGATATTCAAAGTCTTAAACCGCCTTCCATCCGACAGAGCGTCAGACACGAAGTCGAGGCTCCAGCGCTGGTTCGGGCCTGTCGGCACCAGCATAGGCGCACGCGTCCCCACAGCCCGCTTGCGGCCGCGACGGCGCCGCACCGACAGGCCTTCCTCGGTGTAGATCCGATAGACCGTTTCGGGGCTTACGCGGCCTTCGGCCACGGTCCCCTTCACTATGGTTGGCATGATGACCCTCTCGTTCCAGCAGGATCCCCAGGCGGCGATAACCGAACCGGCGGCGTTTGCCAGCCAGAGCTTTCAGCGCCTCTCTCAGGGTGTCATCAGCGCCAGTCTGCTTCTCATACTGGAATGTAGACCGATCGAGATCGGTCAGCCGGCATGCCGTTCTCGCGCAAATCGCATGCGATTTCTGATCGCTTAAACCTCGCTCAGTTCGTGCACCGTTTTCATGTCATGCACAGCCTTGCGTTTGTCGTCGGGCTTCAGAAGTTTTTTGAGGTGATATCCTTGAGCGCAGTGATGTCCAGCATCGACTCGGCCAGAAGCCGCTTCAGCTTGCCATTCTCCGCCTCCAGCGTGCGAAGCCGCTGGGCGTCCGATACGGTCATCCCGCCAAACGTGGCCTTGTACTTGTAGAACGTCGCATCCGAGATGCCGTACTTGCGGCAAACCTCCGCCGTTTTCAAACCGCTCTCGTGCTCCCTGAGCATCCCAATGATCTGTTCTTCTGAAAATCGTGACTTGCGCATTTGTCATCCTCTGTCTGTCGAGGACTCTGCAAATTCATGGCCGGAATTTCGGGGGCTGGGTCAGTCGGACCTCTGGAGGGTCATGGGGCCGCTTATCGTTTTGCCCATGTCCAGCGCATCCATTGGTTTGGCGTGGTTCAGGTGTATTGCCTTGTTGATTGGCCGGCTGTGGCGGTCCTGTGTAATGTGCCGAGCCAACCGCATTGGTTCGTATGTGGGACAGGCAGTAGCCTATTCGACCGGGTCGCATGCCCGTCGATACTGGCGCGATGAATGAGCCTGCCGATGACACATTGCCGAGCGATACCCGCCCAGACTGGAAAGACTGGTCTGAAGGCGCAGCCCTGCCTGCCGCTGTCGTGGCGCAAGTGCCCTTTCTGGCCGAGGCCCGGGCGAGCCAGAAACCGCCGGATGGCAACTGGCGCAACTGGTTGTTTCTCGGCGGGCGGGGTGCGGGCAAAACGCGGGCCGGCGCGGAATGGCTGTGCTTCGCTGCCCGTTTTGGTGGCGTTGGACGCCTTGCCATTGTGGGAAGTTCACTGGCTGAGGTGCGCGAAGTCATGGTCGAGGGCCCTTCCGGGCTGAGGGCCGTTGCGCTGCCGCCGGGTGAAGAGATCCCAACCTACGAGGTTTCCCGCCGTCGCCTGGTTTTTCCGAATGGGGCTGAGGTGTATGCTTTCTCGGCCGGTGAGCCCGAAAGCCTGCGCGGGCCGCAGTTCGGTGCGGCCTGGTGCGACGAGTTGGCCGCCTGGCCAAGTCAGGGGGCAGCTTGGGACATGATGCAGCTTGGCCTGCGATTGGGCAATCGCCCGAGGGCGGTCGCGACCACCACGCCGCGGCCGTCCAAGCTGATAAAAAGGCTCGTAGAAGAAACCGTAACGGTCCTGACCCGGTCTACAACAGAGGATAACGCGGCCAATCTGGCCCCGGGCTTTGTCGATGTCATGCGCAGCCAGTATGGACATGGGGCCCTGGCCCAGCAGGAGCTGGACGGCCTGATTGTGGAGCCCACCGAAGGTGCGCTCTGGTCACTCGGCGACCTTCTGGCCCACCGGGTCGACGAGCCGCCAGAGACGTTCGAAGACATTGTTGTGGCCATTGATCCGCCGGCCGGTGTGGGCCCAAAAGCCGATGCCTGCGGTCTCGTCGCGGCCGGGCGCGCATCGGTGCGGGGGTTTGCGGCGAAATGTTTCGTTCTTGCGGACGGCAGTGTTCGCGGACTGAAACCGATTGACTGGGCCGGCCGGGCCGTGGCCCTGGCCGAGCACGTGGGTGCGGCGCATATCGTCGCCGAAGCCAATCAGGGCGGCGAAATGGTGCGAGAGGTGCTTCGCATGGCGGGTGCGAAGGTGCCAATCAAGCTGGTCCACGCCCGGCTCGACAAGAGGGGTCGAGCCATTCCCGTCAGCGCCTTCTATGCCCAGGGCCTCGTCAGCCATGTCGGGCGATTTGAAGAGCTTGAGCGCGAACTCCTGTCCTTCGGCACCACCTCCCAGTCGGGATCACCGGACCGCATGGACGCCCTTGTCTGGGCGGTCTGGTCGCTCATGCAAACTGGCGACCCGGGACAGTTGCCGCAAATGCGCCGGCTTTAGGCCTGAATTTCTAGCGACCCGTCCTGAAGGCCTTGCGACCGATGTATGGATTTGACTTCGGCGCATCGCTGACCGCCTCGGGCTCTTTCACTTCTCCGGGCTGTTGCTGCCAGTCATCTGACAGCACTTTTCGGATATGCTTGAGGGCTAGGGGACCGTTGCGGATTTCAGCAGGGGAAACGGACTTGTCGACCCTCCGGGCCAGCTGTTGGAGATGCATCGGCTTGAGGGCGTCGAGCGTTTTTTCAAACATGTCGCGTCCGAGCGCCTCGCGTATGCGCAATATGTCGCCACGGGTCTGCTTACCGGCCGTCAGCTGCTTTTTTGCCAGGTTTATGGCAGTCGATGACCATTGGTCCGGCTTGATGCTACGGAACACATCCGGTGAACTGATCATGGTCTGCAGGGCGCGCCGTCCATCTACGGTCAGACTCATCGCAAAAGCTCCGACAGTTCCTTGTGGAGGGCATCGAGCGTGCCCAGGGCTTCACCTGGCCATTTTTGGGCAAGGGTTGGCGCATGGCCAAGTTCAATCGGGTTCACGGCAAAATCCGGCGTTGCGGGAATGATCGTCGTGAGCATTGAATACTCGGTCTCCCCGTTCTCGGCACCTTCAAACATCGCATTTAGCACGATTCTCTGATGATCTGAGGAGGTGAACCGTGTGGCCAGCACATAGGGCGTTCCGTCCCCGGCGTCGCGATTGAGCTGTGGCACCACGTCGCCGATGAACAGGTCGAGGCCCAGCGTTGACATGAAGTCGGGTATGGTGGGCACGATCAGAAGGTCTGAAATGGCCAGTACGGTCTCTGTCATGGCCGAGATTCCCGGCGGGCAGTCGCACAGGATGATGTCGAACTGCTTTTTCAATTGCTCCAGGTCCTGGGTCAGGCGCTGGCCGACGCGGCCTTCGATGGCGTGCATTGAATAGCCCTGGGACGTCAGCTCATAAATCAGGGCGCGTTCTGTGCGGCGCAGGCCGGGTGATGAGGCCACGAGAGAAATGTCGAGCGTGCGGCCCGTATGTGTCACATCGCTGGCGCGGGGGGTCACGAATTCCTCAAGGCGCATCAGCCGCTCGCCGAAGAAATTCTCGTCGAGATAGTCGGTGATGGTCTTGTGGCTTGAGATCGAGTCATAGAGCCGTTCATCGCCGCCCCGGCCGAAGATGATGATGGACGCGTTGGCCTGCATATCGAGATCCACGACCAGTGTGCGGCGCCCTTCTGCAGCGAAAGCCTCAGCCAGGCTGACGCACGTCGTCGTCTTGCCGACCCCGCCCTTCGAATTGGCAATCGAAATGATCTTTCCGGACATTCTCGCCCTTTCAAATTGGTTTCGACAGCTCCGTAACTATCGGCGTTTTCCGGGTGTGGCCAGCGCATTTGCAGCCAAGGGGCGTGGAAAAGGTTCAGCTTTTCCATGAGTTTTCCGGCCTAGTGGGTTGAGAGCACTCGTTTTCGCTGCCGGGCAATCCGACTGGGGAAAGCAGTAGGTTAGAAACAGGCATTGTCGAAATCCACCCAAGACACCGGAGCGATGCCCATGGCCTGGCCCTTCACTCGCACGGCGGAAGCAAAGACCGCCGTCTCGCCACTGATCGCGCTGTCCCAGCTGGGCCATGCCCAATGGGGCAGCCGCAGCCCCGGTGCGCTGATGCGGGATGGGTATCTCGCCAACGCGGTGGCATACCGATGTATCCGCATGGTCGCAGAGGCGGCTGCAAGTGTCCCGATCGATGCCGGGAAAGGTGCCCTGTCGCGTCTCCTGGCCCGTCCGCTGCCGGATATGGATGGTGCCAGCCTGCTGCAGGCGCTCCACGCCCACCTCCAGATTTCCGGGAATGCCTATCTTGAAGCCGTGACGCTTGCTGATGATGAGCCGCCCGGCGCGCTCTTTATCCTGCGCCCAGACAGGATGAAGGCGATCACCGGCCATAATGGCTGGATCGAAGGTTGGACCTACGAAGTCGGGCGCACGCGGCGGCGCATTGAACGCAGCGACGATGGCTGGTTGCCCGTGCTGCACGTCAAGCTGTTCCATCCCGGTGATGATGTCTATGGCCTGGCCCCGCTCAGCCCGGCGCGAAAGGCGCTTGACCTACACTCGGGCGGAGCTGACTGGCAAAAGGCTCTTTTGGACAATTCGGCCCGCCCATCTGGCGCCCTGGTGTACGGAAAGGACGGCGCGCACCTCACAGATGAACAGTTCCAGAGGCTCAAGGAAGAGCTGGAAAGCACCCATTCCGGGCCCGGCAATGCGGGGCGGCCCCTTCTGTTGGAAGGCGGGCTGGAGTGGAAGCCGATGTCGCTTTCGCCCGCTGACATGGACTTTCAGGCCGCGCGCAATGCTGCCGCCCGCGAGATCGCCTTGGCCTTTGGTGTGCCACCCATGTTGCTTGGCATTCCAGGTGACAACACCTATTCCAACTATCGCGAGGCAAATGCAGCCTTCTGGAAAATGACTGTGTTGCCATTGGCCGAGCGTGTGGCCAAGGCACTGTCGAACTGGCTGGTTCCGCGTTTTCCGGATGAAAGCCACCTGCGCTGCGTTGTGGATGCGGTGCCGGCTCTGGCGGTAGAACGTGCCGATCTCTTTGCCCGCCTTGAACAGGCAAACTTCCTTACGTCCAACGAAAAGCGCGCCATGGCAGGACTGCCGCCGCTGGACGGAGAGCCGGCATGACGTCCCAGAGCGAGACATCTGAACGGCGCCTGACCTACGGGCTCATTTTCGCGATCTGCATGCAACTGGCCGCAGCCTTCATCTGGGCCGGTAGCATGGCCGAGCGGCTGAAAGCGCTGGAGCGTGCCGCGCCGACGTCCCAGAAAGACCATGTCCTGCTCGCCCGGCTCGAAACACGTGTCGAGGCCATTGGCGACCAACTCGACCGAATTGAGGCCCGGCTGGAGGCGGATGAATGAGCCGGGCAGTGCTTATCGAGGGCTATGCCGCCGTCTTTGGCCAGGCTGATCAGGTTGGCGATTGTGTCCGGGCGGGTGCCTTTTCGCGGTCGCTGCGCGGCGGGGTGTCGATACCTATGCTCTTGCAACACAAGCCTGCTGCCCGTGTCGGGCGCTGGACCCGGCTCATCGAGGATGGGCGCGGCCTCTTTGTAAGGGGGCTCGTGGAGTCTCAAGGAGCGATCACGCTCATCGATCGCGGACTTGACGGGCTTTCCATCGGCTTTCGCCCTCGGCTGGCCAGGCCGCGCGTCGGTGAAGGCCGAGACCTCATTGATCTCGAACTGGTCGAGATTTCCCTTGTGGCCGATCCCATGCAGACGGCGGCGCGCTTCGGCGTCCCCGCCAAGCGCATTCGGGCGGCCTGACACTTTCACTGGTCAAACAGGAGTTCCCATGACCCAAGAAACCAAGATGTCTCCGGCCATTGCGCCGGGAGACGCCGACATTATGGCCGCTTTCGAGGCCTACAAACAGGCCAATGATGCCCGTCTGGCGGAAGTCGAGCAGCGCGGCACTGCAGATCCTCTGACAGACGAACGGCTCGCACGCATCGACCGGCGTCTTGAAGCGCTCAGCCTGAAGGCCGCCGGCCCACATGCCGAAAATGCCCGCCCTGCCCATGAGGACATTGCTCACAGCCAGGCCTGGCAGCGCTATCTTCGCAGCGGCGACGAAAGCGGGCTTGCGCGTCTCGACACCAAGTCGCTGAACACCGGGACGGATGACCAGGGCGGGTATGTTGCCCCGCCCGAACTCGATCGCCTGATCGAGGCGAGGCTCCAGGCTGCATCTCCCATGCGTGCGATCGCCACGGTGCGCCAGACATCGGCAGGCGTCTACCGCAAGCCCGTCGGCCTGGGCGCGGCTGCGAGCTGGGCCGGCGAGACCGATGCCCGCATTGAGACGGCTTCGCCGAGCCTGGCTCTTCTCGACTTTCCCACGGGCGAGCTCTACGCCATGCCGGCTGCGACCCAGACGCTGCTGGAGGATTCCTATTCGGACGTTGATGCCTGGCTGGCTGATGAGGTCGAGGTGGCCTTCTCAGCCCAGGAAAGCGCGGCCTTCATAAACGGGGACGGAGTGGGCAAGCCGAAGGGATTGCTCGATTACACGATCGTCGATGATGCGAGCCACGGATGGGGCCAGATCGGATCGGTTCCAGGCGACTTCACCGTCACCGATGCGGCCGACCAGCTGATCGACCTGATCTATGCACCAAAGTCCCAGTTCCGTGCCAATGGCCGGTTTGTGATGAACCGCCGCACCGTCTCGGTTGTGCGCAAGCTGAAGGATGTTGACGGACGCTACCTCTGGCAACCCGGAAGCGGCGGCGAAGCGGCCACGGTGATGGGCTATCCGGTGACCGAGATCGAAGACATGCCAGACATCGGGCCTGGCAACGCGGCCATCGCATTCGGCGACTTCCGGCGCGGCTACCTGGTCGTAGACCGGCAGGGCTCGAGGGTCCTTCGCGATCCCTTCTCGGCCAAACCCTACGTGCTTTTCTACACTTCCAAGCGCGTGGGCGGCGGCGTTCAGAACTTCGACGCGATCAAGGTCATGAGCTTCTAGCCAGGCCTTTCAAAGCCCGGCCTTTCCAAAACCTGGAAAGGCCGGGTCCTTTTGCTTCCAGAACGAGGAACCTCACAATGATTGAAGCTGTCATCATATCCATCATCCGCCAGGCCGCCGCGCTGACCAAAACCCAGCAGGACGAATTCACGACCAAGGCTGCCGAAACCCTGGCGACCCTGATCCGCGACACCGAAACCGGTATCGACGACGTGCTGCTGCGCGAAGTGGGCCTGCCGCTTAGCGGTGACATCATCTCCAAGCTGAAGGCGATGGTGTAGCGGCCCAGATCGCCACCTGACCGCAACCAACAAGACGGAACACGACCATGACACTGACGGTGATCACGCCGCCGGACGCGCTTCCTGTGCCCGATAATGAGCTGAAGGACTATCTCAGGATCGGCCATGATGGCGAAGACGCGCTTGTAGCCGAACTCAACGCCGCAGCCACCGAACGGGTCGAGACTGAACTCGACCAGGTGCTAGTCCGGCAAACGCTTCAACGCACCTATCGCGGTTGGCCAGCCTCGGTGTCCGGTCGCGGTGCCATGCTGCTTCCCGGGCCGGTGGCGTCACTGTCAGCTGTGATCGTGAAAAGCGATACCCACGGTGACGAGGACGTCACCGGCCGGTTTCGGCTGGCTTGCGGGAGGCTTCTGCTTCGTCCGTGGAGCATCGCGCCGCCTGTGCCGGTCGATGGTTGCGTCGAGGTCACATTCGAAGCCGGGTATGGCGACCCTGAAGACGTCCCGGCCGACCTGAAAATGGCAATAAGGATGATCGCCGCATCGACTTATCTCGAACCTCTCGGCCCGGGTCGGGCGATGGAGCTGTCAGGAGCCGTCACAGAAATCCTGTCAGCCCACCGGAGGGTGCGGCTATGAGTGCATTCGTGTTCATGCCCCCCGGTGCCGACAGCGAGTTGATCGATACATTGCTGACCGGCCTGCGAAACAATCCGGATGTGCGCGCTGCCTTCGGGACGCCTCCGCGCGTTTTCGATGGCGAAACCGAGCGAGAGCTGTTTCCCTTCGCCTCGCTTGAGCGTGTAGAGAGCGAGGACGCATCGTTCATTGGTGCCGAGGCCCGGATGCACCGCATGACCTTTGTCACGGCGTCTCGCGATGGCGGGCGCCGACGAGCGGTTGAACTGGTCGACGGCCTGTCCTCTGCCGCTCAAAGGGTGCCTCTGGCCCTGAACGGCCAGGACATTGTCTATCGTTATGTCGTCTACACGGACGTTGTGCGCCCGCCAGACCGGCGACATTTTCGGGGGCTGATGCGCCTGAAGATTCTATGCCGCGCCGTGGTTTCGGCCGGGGGAGGGGCAGCATGAGTCTCGCAGAATTTCACGATGTGCGTTTTCCACTGGCCGTTGCCTTCGGCGCGGTAGGAGGCCCCGAGCGGCGCACGGAAATCCTCAACCTCGCAAGTGGCGGTGAACAGCGAAATGCGGTCTGGTCGGCTTCAAGACGCCGTTTCGATGTGGGTGGAGCCATACAGACGCTCGATGAACTGCACGATGTGATGGCCTTCTTCGAAGCGCGGCGCGGACCGTTGCATGGGTTTCGCTTCCGGGACTTCACCGATGATCGCTCTTGTGCCCCTGACAAGGTGCCGGGCCCGACAGACCAGCTGCTTGGGCTGGCAGACGGCGCTGCGACCGAGTTCCCGCTCATAAAGGCCTATGGCGATGTCCAAAGACGGATCCTGAAGCCTGTGCCCGATACGGTTGTTGTTGCCGTTGATGGCGACGTCCAGGGCGCAGGTGTTTCGATCGATCACGATGCAGGCATCGTGCAGTTTGCCAGTCCGCCGATGAGCGGGGCCACCGTATCTGCAGGCTTCGAATTCGATTGCCCGGTCCGGTTTGCATCCGATCGCATTGAGGCGAGCCTTGAGGGTGTTTCCTCGGGCCGGATCGCAAAGGTTGAACTCGTCGAACTGTTGGGAGCCAATCCATGACAGTTCTCTTCGATGGTTCAGCCTCGTCGATCAGCACAACCTGCCAGTGTTGGGTGCTTACAAGGGCCGATGGCCATGTCCTGCGCCTGAGCGAGCATGACAAGCCGCTGGAGATTGACAATGAGATCTACCTGCCCGGCGCCCTGATCCAGTCCAGCCGGTTCACCCTCACTGCAGATCTTGCGCCGGGGCGCGCTGAGGTGGAGGGCGCGCTCGAAACCGATGCGATCAGTTCGCACGACCTGTCTGAGGGCATTTGGGACGGTGCGAGCGTGGAGGTGTTCAGGGCCGACTGGAGGACTGCTGAGCGTATCGCGCACATCTGGTCGGGGCGTCTCGGGCAGGTAGAGCACGATGGCACCAGCTTTTCAGCTGAACTCCTGTCTATCAAGGCTGACTTTTCACGGTTGCTTGGTAGGGCCTACACGCGTCAGTGCGATGCGGTTCTGGGTGATGTCCGGTGTGGCGTCGACACGGATCGCCCCGACATCGCGGGCAAGACGTGTGACCAGACATTCACAACCTGTCGCGACACTTTCGACAATGTCATCAATTTTCGCGGCTTCGAGCATATGCCGGGCACAGACTTCCTGCTTGCCGGCCCTGCTGCAGGACGCCAGTCTTGAACCGGCAACGGATACTGCTCTCGGCCAGGAGCTGGATCGGGACGCCATATCGTCACCAGGCCAGCAAGAAGGGTGTCGGCGCCGATTGCCTTGGCTTGCTGCGGGGTGTGTGGCGCGATGTGCGCGGACCGGAGCCCGAGCGCCCACCCGGTTACACACCGGACTGGGCCGAACGTTCCGGTGGTGATCTGCTCATCAATGCGGCCCGCCGTCATCTCGTGGAAGTGCCGATAGGCCAAGCGAGGCCCGGCGACGCACTCTTTTTCCGAATGGCAAGTGGAGTTCCGGCAAAACACTGCGCCATCCTTTCGGTGGGAGCTGTGCAATCCGGTCGGATCATCCACGCCTATTGGGGGCGCTCCGTCTGCGAGACCGCACTGGTGCCGTGGTGGCAGAGGCGGATCGCAGGAGCGTTCTCGTTTCCAGACCTGGAGGATTGAACATGGCGCGTATTGCGTTGACGCAGGCGGGCGCTGCCCTCGGCAGACGGCTCCTACCACAGAGTTTCCAGTTTCTAGGCCGCCGCATATCCGGTGCTTCGCTGGGGCGACGCCTTGGTTCACTGGCAGGCGATGCGCTTGAAAACGCCCTGTCGCCGCCGCGTGAAGGGCCACGGCTTGAAACACTCCATGTCATGGAAGCGCGTGAAGGGGCCGGTATCGCCAATGTCTATGGGCGGATGCGCGTTGCCGGGCATGTGATCTGGGCCGGTGATTTCACCGAGAACCGGCAGACAAGTGGTGGTAAGGTTGGTCCAAGGGTGAACACCTACTCCTATTCCCTCAGTTTTGCCGTGGGCATTTGCGAAGGGCCGAATGCGCGGATTGAGCGCGTCTGGGCGAATGGAGAGCCGCTCCAGACCGGTCGGATTGTCATGCGCCAGTATCCGGGCAGCGAGGACCAACTGCCGGACCCGGCCCTGGAGGCTGAACTGGGCACAGGCGCGACGCCAGCCTTTCGTGGCCTGTGCTATGTGGTCTTTGAAGACTTTCCGCTCGAAGATTTCGGAAACCGTGTTCCGAATCTCTCATTTGAAGTGGTCCGGACGCCCGCCGCGACGGCCGGGGACCGCGTCGCTGACCAGGTCGAAGCGATCAACATCATTCCTGCCACGGGTGAGTTTGTCTACGCCGCTGAGCCGGTGAACACCCGGTCCTTTCCGGGCATCGAAAAGGCGATGAATGTTCACACCCCGGATGGGCGTGCCGATTTCGTGGTTTCGCTGGACCAGCTGCAGGCGGAACTTCCAAACGTGTCGGCGGTCTCGCTCACGGTGGCGTGGTTCGGGGATGATCTGAGGGCAGGCCATTGCAGCGTGCGCCCGGGCGTGGAGACCCGCGAACGCGAAACGGTGCCGCTTGTCTGGCGCGCCGGCGATGTCAGCCGGCAAGAGGCCCAACTGATATCCCAGACGCCTTCCGGCCATGCCTATTATGGCGGAACGCCGAGCGACAACGCAGTGCTCCAGGGGTTGCGCGAAATCCAATCGCGCGGTCTGGACGTGACGCTGACACCCTTTCTGCTGATGGACATTCCGCCTGACAATCCGCAGGGACAGCCTGCTTTTCCATGGCGCGGTCGCATATCCAGCATCAAAGATGGCACCGCGGATGCGCGCAACGACGTCGATGCTTTCATGGGCGATGCGTTGGCGAGTGACTTCCGCATCGAAGATGACCGGGTAATCTATACAGGCCCGGCTGACGACTGGGGCTACAGGCGGTTCATTCTTCACATGGCCTGGCTGGCAAAAGCGAGTGGGGCGTGTGCGGGTTTCCTCGTCGGAACCGAAATGCGTGACTTGACCCGGACGAGGGACGGGGAGGGGCGCTTTCCCTTTGTGGAAGGGCTTGTATCCCTGGCTGGCGAGGTAAAGTCCGTGCTTGGTGCCGGATGCAACGTTTCCTACGCTGCAGACTGGAGTGAATACGGGGCTTTTGTGCCGAGTGATGGCAGCAACGACGTCCTCTTCCCTCTGGACCCCCTGTGGGCGAGCGCAGACATCGATTTTGTCGGGATCGACTGGTACCCGCCTGCCGGTGACTGGCGTGATGGAGACCAGCATGCAGATCATCTGGCAGGTTTCAGCTCTCCGGCCGAGCGCAGCTATATCCTGGCAAACCAGCAAGGCGGTGAAGGTTATGACTGGTATTACCCGACTGAGCAGGCGCGCGAAAACCAGTCGAGATTGCCCATCGTTGACACCGCCCATGGCGAAGACTGGGTGTTCCGGTCAAAGGATGTCGAAAACTGGTGGTCGCAGCCCCACCATGAGCGACCCGGCGGAGTGCGCAATGCAAGCCCGACCGCCTGGGTGCCCGGATCAAAGCCTTTGCGCTTGTCGGAAATCGGCTTTCCGGCAGTGGACAAGGGCACGAACTCGCCCAACCTTTTCTACGATCCGAAAAGTTCTGAAAGCGCCCTGCCGCCATTCTCCAACGGTGCCCGGGATGATGTCCTTCAGGCGTCCGCCCTGACCGTTGCCCTGGCACACTGGCAGGCAAAGCCAATGATCGAGCAAGCCGTTGTCTGGGCATGGGACGGGCGACCCTTTCCGGCCTATCCCTCTTTGCAGTCGGTCTGGTCGGACGGGGAAAACTGGTCCTATGGCCATTGGCTCAACGGACGCACGGGACTCACTTCACTGCCCCTTGTCCTGCAAGACCTGGCACGGCGCGCCGGTGTTGGCCTCAGGACAGATGATCTGCTTGGCGTCGTGGAGGGCCTGGCCATGGCCGGTGTCATGGAACTGGAAGCGGCGATTGAGCCGCTCGTCACGTCCCACAGTCTTAATGTGCTTGAAGACGACGGCGAAATCACGATCCAGCATGGCGATCCCGATGTTGTCGCGTGCCAGATTTCCGATGATGGACTTGTTGCGCCTCTTTCACAGCGCCGCGACCTCGCAAGGCCGCTTGCTGGAAAGATGCGACTTGCGTTCTCGAGCATCGCGTCGGACTTCGACGTTGCCATTGCCGAAGCGCGCAATCCGGATGGTGATCCGCGCCAGGTCGTGGCCGCAGAGCTGCCATTGGCCTTGTCAGAGCCTGAGGCCGAGAGAATTGCGGCGGCCTTGCTTGTCCGTGTCAACCAACTCAACACCGCGCAAGTCACTTTGCCGGGGCTGCGGGCTCACATTGCGCCGGGCGCAGTTGTGAGTGTCGATGGTGAGTCCTGGCAGGTTGAAGAGGTCGAGCGCGGGTTGGAAGACACGCTGGCATTGCGTCGTCCGGTCTTTTCAGGGCCGGGCCTGCAGGGCGTGTCCGCGCCGTGGGTCGCGGCCGTCACGACGACGCCGCTGGAGCCGGACCTGCTGGTCATTGATGGACCGAGACTGAAGTCAGGCGATGGACCGAGCGTGCACGTCGCCGTGTTCGCCCAGCCATGGCCGGGCGGGTTCGACGTATCGTCCGGCGTCGAGGGAGGCCCTACCCAGAGGCGCGTGCGCATCGAGCGGGCTGCGATGACCGGGCGGTTGCAGTCCGGGCTTTCTCCGGGTGTCCTCCACAGATGGGACGAAGCCCAGAACGTCGTGGTGCAGTTTGGTGTGGAGGGCCTGAGTTCGGCCAGCAGGCTCGCTGTCCTGTCCGGGCAGAACCGTCTCCTGATCGAAGCGCAAAATGGTTGGGAGTGCATCGGATTTCGCAACGCAGAACTTCTCGCTGAACACACATACCGATTGAGCGGCCTCTTGCGCGGGCTGGATTTCACAGAAGCGGCTGCGCGCGAACCGAAGGCGGCTGGTGCGCGTTGTGTATTTGTGGACGACACGCTGACGGCGGTTTCGATGACGGCCGACGAAGTTGCCGTGGAAGGGATCTGGCAGGTCGAGGGCCATGCGAGCCAGGTCCGGCTGGAGTTCCAGGACCGCGCCCGCCAGCCCCTCGCGCCCGCCCACGCCGTTTGGAATTCCCTCACGGGGCTGGCGTCCTGGGTGCCGCGCGACCAGTCGATAACTGATAATTGGGAAGCGCCTGATCCCGATCCGGCGTTGCACTACCAGGTGCAATGGACTGATGAAGTCGGCGAGTTGCATGAGGAGACCGCAAGCACCGCCCAACTTGCCCTTGGCGTAGGCTTTCTGTCGGGAGAGGTGCGCAGCCTGGCGCCGTCCGGGCGAACAAGCGACTGGGTTCCAATTCGACCGATATAGACCTAATTAACGGGGCAGGTTTGGTTCGAGAATCAGGAGACCGCTTTGGCCAAGGATCCCTATGCCGCCCTGGCCGTTGGCCGCGATGCAAGCGAATCCGAAATCCGTGCCGCCCACCGACGACTGGTCAAGGAGCTGCACCCTGACCTCCATCCCGGAGACCCCGCCAAGGCTGAACGTTTCAAGGCCGTCTCTTCCGCCTTTGAAATCCTTGGAGATCCCGAGCAGCGCGCAAGGTTTGATCGCGGTGAAATCGACGCCGACGGCCAACCCGTCCACCCTTTCGCGGGAAATCGCGGACGGCCGGGCCAGGCGAGGGGAGGTGAACAGGGCGACCCGTTCGAAGACATCCTGTCGGGAATCTTTGGTGGCGGCCGGTCCAGGCGCAGGACCGGGCCGATGCGCGGGCGGGATGTGCGCTACCAGGTCGAGATCAGCTTTGAGGATGCCGTCACCGGCGCGCGTCGGCGCATGGCCATGGCCGACGGTCGGACACTGGAAGTCGATATTCCGCCGGGTATCGAGGACGGCCAGACGCTGCGGCTCAAGAGTCAGGGGCTGGCATCGCCCTCCGGAGGCGCGCCAGGCGACGCGCTGCTTCAGGTACATGTCAAGTCCAGCCCGGTGTGGACCCGCGATGGAAACGACCTGAGGATGGCCCAGCCAGTCTCCCTTGAAACGGCCGTGCTGGGCGGCAAGGCCGATGTGCGCACCCCATCGGGGACGGTCACACTGTCTGTTCCCGCCGGCTCGAACGCGGGGACTGTTCTGCGACTGAAGGGCAAAGGCGTCGCCCATCCCAAAGGCCCGGGCCACCTCTATGTCCGACTCGAACTCGTTCTGGATGATCCAAAGGACCCCGAACTGGTGTCATTCCTGAAGTCGAGGGCAGGAAAAGCAGTTTCCTGAACCGATGCGGACACGCATTCACAGTGCGTTCAGTCCTCCTGACGTACCGACGCGCCCATCATGTTTCGCCGCTCTGTCTTCCTTGCTGCCCTTGGTGCTGCTGTCCTCCTCCCTCTCGCAGGCAATGCGGTTGCCCAATCATTCACGCCGGGTGATACACGCAATACTGGTCCGCAGCTGGACATTGTCCCGCTTCGCGAAGTCTTTGCGACGCTCAAGGACAGGTACGGCGGATACCAACTGGATGCTGAACTGTTCTCGACCGCTAGCGGTTCGGAGTACAGGATTGACTGGATGTCCGGCGATGGTCGACGAATGCGTATTGTGGTGAATGCGCAAACCGGACGAACATTAAGAACGAGTGGAGGCTGACATCATGCGCATACTTGTTGTCGAAGACGATCCTGACCTGCGTCGCCAATTGGCTGATGCTCTCTCCCACGCCGGCTATGCCGTTGATCTCGCGGCCGATGGCGAAGACGGACATTTCCTTGGCGATACCGAACCCTATGACGCGGTCGTGCTGGATCTCGGATTGCCGAAGCTGGATGGGGTCACGATCCTCGAACGCTGGCGCAGTGACGGCAAGGAGTTTCCTGTGCTGATCCTGACGGCGCGCGACCGCTGGAGCGAGAAGGTCAAGGGCTTTGATGCCGGCGCTGACGACTATCTGACAAAGCCGTTTTACACCGCCGAACTGCTCGCCCGGCTGCGCGCGCTGCTGCGCCGGGCGGCGGGCCATAGCGCGCCGGCGATCGAAGCCGGGGCCTTGCGCGTTGACACCCGTTCTGCGCGCGCGACGGTGAACGGAGAGCCGATACGCCTGACGGCCCACGAATACCGGGTCCTGGCCTATCTCATGCATCATCAGGGGCGGGTGGTGTCGCGAACGGAACTGGTTGAACACATCTATGATCAGGAGTTTGACCGGGACTCCAACACCATAGAAGTGTTCATCGGCCGCCTGAGAAAGAAGATAGGCTCAGCGCGAATTGAAACAGAACGCGGGCTGGGATACCGGCTCGTGGTGCCAGAGACCGAACAGAATCTTGCGAGCTGACCTGGGCTGACGAAACCTGGCGGTCGGATCGCTGCAGGAGCCAGGACCTTGTCTCTACGGAGTTACATTCCCGCAGGAGGTTCACTGGCCCGCAGACTGCTCATTGGGGCAGGTCTTTGGAGTCTTCTGGTCCTGTTTGGCGGTGCGTTCGCACTTTCAGCGCTTTACCGGGCCGAGGCGATCCAGTTGCTCGAAGAAGAGCTCGAAGCCACACTGATTGCCTTGTCGCGCTCGGTGGACCTGGGCGCAGACGGCCTGATTGCAGTGGATGCAACGCGACTTCCGGCGGATTCGCGATATGAAACGCCACTTGCCGGTCGGTACTGGGCCATTGTGCAGGTCTCGGACGGCGATGCGCCACTGACAGACATTCGCGCAGACAGCCTGAAATTCAGTGACCTGCCCTTGCCGGTTTCCCTCGCCCGGTCAGCGCTTGGCAGTCCCGGGACCACGATGTTTGCCAACACCAGCGGGCCGGCCGAAGGCGAGCGCGTGAGAGTGGCAGCCCGGGCGGTCGTCCTGGCCGAGGGCTCAGCGCGCGCGGTTCTGATGGCAGCCGCTGACCGCGGCGCATCCGATGCAGGTGCGCGCCGATTCCTTTTCTCGATCATTCTGGCGATGGTGTTTCTTGCTGGCGGAGTGCTGGCAGCCATGGCGATTCAGGTGCGCGAGGTGCTCAGACCGCTCGAGCGTATCGAGGCCGACCTGGCTGAGGTGCGCGCTGGCGATCGAACGGAGATGGCGGCTGACTATCCTGTTGAGGTCCGGCCGCTGGCAGAAGAGCTCAACAAGCTGCTCGACCACAATCGATCTGTTGTTGAGCGCGCGCGCACCCATGTTGGCAATCTGGCCCACGCGCTGAAAACGCCCTTGGCCGTTCTGAGAAACGAAGCGAGCGGCGACACGCCACTCGATGATGTCGTGCGGCGCCAGACCGAATCGATGCATTCCAACGTCCAGCACTATCTCAAACGGGCTCAGGCCGCTGCCAGGGCACAGACACTGGGTGCCAGAACGGATGTGTCTGAGGTTTCAGGCGGTATCGTCAGGCTTCTCAACCGCTTGTTTGAAGATCAGGGTGTGCACGTTGTGTCACAATTGCCGCAGGGACTTGTGTTTCGCGGCGAGGCCCAAGATTTGGAAGAGATGATCGGCAACCTTCTCGAAAACGCTTGCAAGTGGGCCGAGTCCGAAGTCGTGCTCCGGCATGCGGCGGCCTCGCAGGGCATGTTGCTCCTGCATATCGACGATGATGGCCCGGGCCTGGATGAGGATGAGATGGACGACGCTCTTAAAAGGGGAGTCAGGCTGGACGAGACGGCGCCAGGCACAGGCCTGGGCCTGTCCATCGTCAAGGAACTGGCCGAACTGCATTCGGGAGAACTGAGCCTGGCAAAGAGCCCCCTTGGCGGCCTGCGTGCAACCTTGAAGTTGCCCGCCGCATGAGCCGCTTTGACTGGATCGTCGTGGCGGCAGCGGTGGCGCTCGCTGTAGCGGTGTACATGCTGATCGGCCGTCCAGGCATGGCCGACCGGCCTATGGCCCAGCGTACGGCCGAACTCGAGCAGAAGGCGCCAGAGGATATGACGCCGGACGAGTGGCTCGCGCGTCTTGAGGTGCTGACGCGCCAGAGACCGTCCGATCCCCAGCCACACTATTTCATTGGCCAGCTTCTTGCCAACCAGGGACGCGATGAGGATGCGGTGAGGGCATTCCAGTCTGCCTTGCGACGCGACAACACGCATGTCCAGGCGCTGCTCGGCCTCGGCGACGCGCTTTTGCGCATGTCGAATGGGGATGTGTCACCCGAATTGGCCGAACTGTATAAACGCACTTTCCAGCTGGACCCCACGCAGTTGCGGGCGGGCTTCCTCGTTGGGGTTGCAGACTGGCAGGCCGGGTATAAGGAGGCGGCTGAGGCCCACTGGTCGCAGATCGAGCAATCCTTGCCAACAGGCTCGCGTGAGCGCGCAGGATTTCAGACGCTGGTCGAGACTTACACCACGGAATCGCGTGCCAATTCGGCCGCAGTTTCTCCAGACTAGAACTGGGCTATAACGGATCTATGAGAGCACGAACCAAACGTCTATGGACATTGTCGATTGCCGCGGTGCTGGTCATTGCCGCCGCCGGGCTCGTCCTTTTTGCCATGCGGGAAACGGCCGACCTGTTTTACACGCCCGAGCGGTTGTCCCAGACAGGCTTGCCCGAAGCGGGCCGCCGCGTGAAGATTGGCGGGTTTGTGGAACCCGGTTCGCTGGATTATGCCACGAACGCAGAAATCCGTTTCACCGTGGTGGACGAGAGCCCCAATACGGTTCAGGTCAGTTATACGGGTATCGCCCCAGACTTGTTCCGGGAAGGATCAGGTGTCGTCGCAACGGGCCGTTTCGGAGAGGATGGCCGGTTTGTCGCCACGCAACTCCTTGCCAAGCATGACGAGAACTATGTGCCGAGAGAACTGCAGAATATTGAGGCGCCGGACTCATGATCGAATTTGGACACTTCGCAGCGATTCTCGCCTTCGCCTTCTGCATTGCGCAAACTTTCCAAGGTTTTCGGGGGCATCGCAAGGCTGCAGCCTCCCTGGCCCTTGCCGGTTTTGCGGCCATGGGACTGGCTTTCGGCGCGCTGGTCTACGCCTTTGTCCAGTCTGACTTCTCAGTCGCGCTGGTGGCCAACCATTCCCACACGCTGAAGCCGATGCTCTACAAGGTTGCCGGCACCTGGGGAAACCATGAAGGGTCGATGGCGCTCTGGTGCCTCGTGACTCTCGGCTTTGGCGCGGCTGGCGCGTTGTTTATGCGCACGCAGCGGCCTGTTTTTGAAGCCCGCGCCTTGGGCGTTCAGGGGATGGTCGGGGCGGGATCGCTGGCCTACCTGCTATTTGCATCAAGCCCATTCCTACGCCTGGACAATCCGCCACTCCAGGGCACAGGCCTGAACCCCTTGCTGCAGGACCCGGCGCTGGCCCTGCATCCGCCGCTGCTGTACCTCGGCTATGTCGGCTACTCCTTCGTGTTCGCCATGGCCGCAGCGGCGTTGATGGAGGGCAGGGTGGACCGGGCCTGGGCGAAAACAGCGCGCAAGTGGTCCATGGCCGCTTTTGTGCCTCTGTCGGTCGGCATCTTGCTCGGCAGTGTTTGGGCTTATTACGAGCTGGGCTGGGGCGGCTGGTGGTTCTGGGATCCGGTTGAGAACGCCTCATTAATGCCCTGGCTGATCGGCGCGGCGCTCCTGCATTCGCTGATCGTCACTGAAAAGCGCGGTAGTTTTGCCGTGTGGTCTGTATTGCTCGCCGTTTTGGCTTTCTGCTTTTCGATTCTTGGCGCTTTCCTGGTTCGCTCGGGAATTCTCACATCGGTCCACGCTTTTGCGGTGGACCCGACACGCGGCCTGATGCTGCTCATCGGTCTTCTGTTCTATGGTGGTTTTGCCCTAGGCCTCTTCGCGCTCCGCGCCCACAAGATTACGGGCGGGCCGCCCTGGACGGCGATGAGCCGCGAGGGCGCCCTGATGGGCAACAATCTGATCTTCGCCGTGGTGACCGCCACGGTCCTGCTCGGCACGCTTTTCCCGCTCATTGCGGAAGGGTTTGGCCGGCAGATGTCCGTTGGCGAGCCGTATTTCAGGCTGACCTTCGTGCCCATCATGTGCCTGGCGCTGGTTGCGCTGCCGATGGTTCAGGCCTGGAGCTGGGGGCGCGCGCAGGCGACGGGCTTGTGGAAATGGCTCGCTGCTTTCGCCGGCGTTTGCGCCTTCTTTGCGGTTCTGGGCGTGGGACTTCTGGACATTCCGCTGTTTGCAGGCCTCGGAGTGGGGCTGGGCTTCTGGCTGGTGGGCGGTGCCATCTTTGAACTGAAGCGGCGCGCCATACGCTGGCCGCGCGTGTTCAGCCTGCCGGCCCGTGTCTGGGGCATGACGCTCGCCCATCTGGGGCTCGGACTGTTCACCATAGGCGCCGTTGTCGAGACCTCCTCGCGCTACGAAACCACGCTGGACCTGGCGGTCGGGGAGCAGGCCGAGGTGGTGAGCTGGAGTGTCACTTTTGAAGACATCAACACGGTTGAAGGTCCCAACTGGTATGCTGATCGCGCGACGCTGCTGGTGCAGAAGGGGCGCAATGCTCCGGTGACTCTGGAGCCCGACAAGCGCTATTACCCGGCCGCACGCATGCCCACCACGGAAACGGCGATCCACAAGGGACTGGTTGGCGATCTCTACCTGGCGCTGGGCGACCGCCGGGTGATTGACGGGCAGGTGCGCTGGACATTCCGCGCCTACTACAATCCGCTCATTGACCTGGTGTTCCTCGGTGTCGGCGTGATGTCCCTTGGAGGATTGATTGCGGTTTGGCCCCGCCCGAAGCGGCGCGAGGTCGAAGTCAGTGAAGAATCCCCGGTGGCCGCGGAATGATCAAGGCTTTCCTGTTCTCCCTGCTCGTGCTGGCGCAGTCCGGCGCGGTCGAGCTTTCCGATACTGACGAAGCCCGCGCCCAGGCCCTGATGCGGGAAATCCGCTGCGTGGCCTGCGAGAACGAGCCGATCTCCCAGTCCGCCTCGGATATTGCCGAGAACATGCGCGTGCGGGTACGCACCATGGTGGCCGAAGGTGCCAGCGACCAGGATGTGCGCGACTGGTTCGAGGGGCGCTATGGCGAGTTTGTGCTGTTTCGACCCAAGGCGCAGGGACCCATGGATTACCTGCTCTGGATCGGCCCGTTCCTGCTTCTCGCTGGCGGTGCAATCCTCGGGTACGGTTTCCTCCGGCGGCAGCCGACAGCGACGAACGAGATAGAGCCCGTTGCGCCGGAAGACCTTTCCGAGCCCAGATAGCACATATTCTCTTCCCGCCGGCTGACAGAGAGGGCGACCTCACCCATCTCCTTGGCGGGTCAGCGGATACGGAAGAGAGATCTCCATGACATTGAAAACCGGCAAAGCAGAGTTTCGCGGGCAGGATGGACAAATCCTCGCCGCCCGCCTTGATGTTCCGCACGGAGCGATACGTGCATGGGCGCTCTTTGCGCACTGTTTCTCGTGTTCAAAGGACATCCATGCCGCCCAGCGCATCGCCAAGCGCCTGGCCAGCCTCGGCATTGGTGTGATGCGGTTTGATTTTACGGGGCTCGGGCACTCCGAGGGCGATTTCGCGAACACCAACTTCTCGTCCAATGTCGCCGACCTCGTCGCCGCTGCGCACTGGCTGCGCGAGCAGACGGGCGGTCCCGACCTGCTCATCGGCCATTCCCTCGGTGGGGCGGCGGTTCTGGTGGCCGCATCCGAGATTGAGACCGTCAAGGCTGTGGCCACGATTGGAGCGCCTGCAGACGCCGAGCACGTCATTAACAATTTCGCCAGCAAGATCGACGAGATCGAGACGGCTGGTGAGGCCGAAGTCTCGCTGGCTGGGCGACCCTTCAGGATCCGCAGGCAGTTTCTCGAAGATGTCCGCGGCGCGCAGGTCCGCGATGCGGCCGCTGAATTGAAGCGGCCGCTGCTGGTGATGCACTCGCCAATCGACCAGACGGTGGGCATCGACAATGCGACGGGTCTCTTCGTGGCGGCAAAGCACCCTAAGAGTTTTATCAGTCTCGATACGGCCGATCATCTGATGACCCGCGCCGAGGATGCCGTTTATGCGGCCGAGAGCATTGCCGGCTGGGCTGGGCGGTACCTGCCGCCCTTGGAGGCGCAGGATGCTCCGGCGCCGGCGGCAGCCACCGAAGCTGAGGGACCGATCCGCGTGGCTGAAACGGGCCAGGGTCGCTATGAGGTTTCGGTGGAGATTGGACGCCATGGCTTTCTGGCTGACGAACCATCCGGAGTTGGCGGGGGTGACACCGGGCCGGACCCCTATGAACTGGTCACGGCCGGTCTGGGCGCCTGCACCGCCATGACCCTGAGGATGTATGCCAACCGGAAAGGCTGGCCGCTGGACAGGGTGTCGGTTGAACTCACCCATGAGAAAGACCACGCAGACGACTGCGAACACTGCGAGAAAGGTCGCAAAGTCGACATCTTTCAGCGTACCCTGAAAATTGAGGGAGATCTCGATGATGACCAAAGGGCAAGACTGCTGGAAATCGCCGACAAATGCCCGGTCCATAAAACGCTCATGGAGCCGGTCATGGTGCGCACGCGATTGTCAGAATGAGGGCCTCGCATGTGCCCGATGCCTAACTAAATGAAACTTAATGCCCATCTTGGGCAATCACAGGATATTCAACATTAACTTGCACCTAAGCTGTGCAATAACAGGAGTTTGAGACCCGATGATGAAACGGTTCGGAGTGTCCAGTCAGGCGTTGCTTGCAGGTGTGGTCGGTGCCGGCGCGATGGCGGCTTTCGCCTTTGGCCCGCAGATGACCCAGCCTGCCGATGCCCGTCCGATTGTTGTCCAGGCACCCGGCGACGCGCCGGTGAGCTTTGCAGACCTGGTCGAGCAGGTCAGCCCTGCGGTCGTCTCGGTCAATGTGGTATCCCTGCGCGACCGCGGCGCCAATTTCGAGGAATTCATGGAACGCTTCCGGGACATGCCCGGGTTTGACGATTTCATGGATCGCCGCCGCGACGACGACGCCCCGGAGCCCGAGCAGGAAGAGGCCCGCTCGCTGGGATCGGGTTTCTTCATTTCGTCCGATGGCTTCATCGTCACCAACAACCACGTCGTCGAGGGGGCCACGGAAATTGAAGTGGTGCTGGAGGACGGGCGTGAACTGGCCGCCGAGATCGTCGGGACCGACCCGTCCACCGACCTGGCCGTCCTGAAGGTGAGCGAAGGCGACGATTTTCCCTATGTGGAATTCGCGACTCAGAGCGAGATTCGGCGGGGCGACTGGGTGGTCGCCCTGGGCAATCCTTTCGGGCTCGGCGGGACAGCCACGGCCGGCATCGTATCGGCAGACGGGCGACGCAACCAGCTCGGCCGGTCCAGCACGTATACCGATTTCCTGCAGATAGACGCGGCGATCAACCGGGGCAATTCCGGCGGACCCACCTTTGACCTGAACGGTCGCGTGATTGGCGTGAACACGGCGATCTTTTCGCCCACCGGCGGCAGCGTCGGCATTGGCTTCGCGATCCCTGCCGCGCTTGCCAACCAGATCACCGAGACCCTGATCCGGGATGGTCGGGTGTCGCGGGGCTGGCTTGGCGTGATCATCCAGGACCTGACCAGGGACATGGCCGAGGCCCAGGGGCTCGCCCAGGATGAAGGGGCGATCGTGGCTGACGTCACCGATGGAAGTCCGGCCGAGGAATACGGCCTTGAGCGAGGTGACATTATCCTGTCCGTGAACGGACGCGATGTGGAGGATTCCACCCAGCTGACGCGCGTTGTCGGCAGCTTGCTTGCGGGTTCCACCAATGAATTCGGCATCCTGCGAGATGGCGAACGGCGCACAGTGTCCGTCACTGTCGGCGAGCGCCCGGAGAACCCGCTGACCGGTCAGAATGGTTCAGGACGCGATGACAATATCACCGAAGACAGCACAGGCCCCCTCGGCGTGAGCGTGCGTCCCCTCGATACCGAAACGCGCAGCACTCTCGGCCTGGATGACGATGAGCCCGGTCTGGTGATTACGGAAATGGAAGCTGACAGTCCGCTGCGGGATGTGGCAATCCCGAGCGGCGCAGCGATCCTGGAGATCAATGGCCGTGCGCTGCGCAATCAGTCGGACATGGAGCGGGCCATTGAAGCAGCGCGTGAGGCTGGACGCGACAAGGTGTTGATGGCCGTGAGGGTGGGTGACGTCACCACGTTCCGTACGGTCGAAATCGGCGAGGCCGAGTGACGCCGCAACTGAAGAAAGGCAACGCCACGGATGAATGTACTTGTCATAGAAGATGACCGCGAAAGTGCGGACTTTATCGGCCAGAAGTTGACCGAGGCCGGACACCAGGTCGACATTGCCAATGATGGCGATCGCGGTCTCGAACTGGCCCGGTCCGGCACGTTTGATGCGCTGGTGGTGGACAGGATGTTGCCTGAAAAGGATGGCTTGACCCTGATGCAGGAGTATCGCGACGCGGGCGGTGCGTCTCCGGCCCTCTTCCTGACCGCCCTTTCGGATGTTGAACACAGGGTCGAAGGCCTGCGGGCCGGGGCCGATGATTATCTCTCCAAGCCCTTCGCGCCGGCCGAGCTGGTTGCGCGCGTCGAGGCGCTGGGGCGGCGAACAACGGCTGAAGCGCCCGTGACAACGCTCAGGGCGGGGGAACTGGAAATGGACCTCCTGACCCGAAAGGTTCACCGGGCGGGCAAGCGGATCGACCTGCAGCCGCGCGAGTTCCGGCTGCTGGAATACCTGATGCGCCATGCGGGACAAGTTGTAACCCGGCGCATGCTGCTGGAGAAGGTCTGGGAATATCATTTCGACCCCCAGACCAATGTGATCGACGTCCACATCTCCCGCCTGCGCGGGAAGATCGACAAGGATTTCGACGAGCAGCTGCTCCACACCGTTCGCGGGGCGGGCTACCGCCTACAGGCCTGACCGATGGACCTGCGGGGGGTCAGTCTGCCGCCATTTGCGCGCACGACAACCTTCCGGCTGTCGCTCCTTTATGTCGGGCTCATCCTCCTGACGTCGGCGCTGCTGTTCGGATTGCTTTACCAGACAACGGTCGGGTACCTGAACAAGCAGATCGAGGAACGGGTCGAGGAAGAGATCGGTATTCTGTTGCAGGGCTACCGCGAAGGTGGCCTTTCGCGCGTCAGTCAGTCCCTGTTCGAACGCGCGGCGACCCCGAACCGCTACTTCCTCTACCAGCTCGAGACACCGTCCGGAATCAAGCTCGAGGGCGACCTCTCGGACATGCCCGAGTATGAAGCCTCCGGGCCCATCGAGTTCGAGCTCGATGTGCGTCGTCAGAATGGCGAAGTGGAGTCCCTCGACATCACCGGTGAAATCGTGTCGCTGGGCAACGAGGCCAGGCTGCTTGTCGGCTATGACAGTAGTGAAGCCGACCTCATGATCCGCCAGATCATGCGAGCCATCTACATTGCGGCGATGGTGGGACTCGTCATCACGATCCTTGGCGGGTGGTACATTTCGCGCGGTGTGTCCCGCCGCGCTGGCGAACTCGTGAACACCGCCGAGGCTGTCATGCGGGGCAATCTGGACGAGCGCGCGCGGGTCGGCCGTTACAATGACGAATTCGACCAACTGGCGGACCGGATGAACGCAATGCTCGACCGCCTCCAGAAGCTGGTGAAGGCCTCCCGGCACACTGGCGATGCGATTGCCCATGACCTGCGCTCGCCCCTGTCGCGCATGCGCAACCGGCTGGAGAAGGAACTGATCAATCCGAACCGCGATGCCGAAGCGGCCCTGGCCGAAACCATAGATGAAGTTGACGGAATCCTCGCAACGTTCAATGCGATCCTGCGTTTGTCCCATCTCGACTCCCGGTCGAAACTTTCCCTGATCAACACCGACATTGGCGAGATCGTCGATGAACTGGCAGACCTGTTCGAGCCTGCTGCGGAGGATCACGGGCTGGGTTTCAGCGCCAGAGAAACCCGCGCGCCGCAGGTGCTGGCGGACCGGGAAATGATCGCCCAGGCCCTCGCAAATCTCATCGACAATGCGATCAAGTACACCCCCGAAGGCGGTGCGATCAGTGTCAGTGCGAAGCGTTCCAATGCCAACATGGTCGACGTGATCGTCAAGGACACCGGGGAGGGCATTCCCGAGCCTGACCGGGACCGGGCCAAGAAGCGTTTTGTCCGACTCGACGACGCGCGAACCCATCAAGGGTCCGGTCTGGGGCTGGCCCTGGTCGATGCAGTCGCTGAATTGCATCGTGGTGAGTTTCTCCTTCTGGACGGGGATGGCCCACCGGGCCGGCCAGGCCTGAAAGCGATTTTGCGTCTGCCAAGGGCCTGATAAAGACGGCGGATGACCAGGCTTTCATCGCCAGATGCACTGTCACCTCGCCCCATCGCCGATGGGTTGGAACCCGTTGCCGAGCGCGCAGCTTCGCTGTCACCTTACCTTTCACGATTGCTGGAGCGACACCGCGACTGGCTGGACCTTTCCGGCCCGGACGCCCTGGCGCGCCAATTTGAAGAACAGGTCGCCTTTGCGGAAAGCCATCGCGACAATCCGCAAGCCCCTGCAGACCTCGAGCAGGCCTTGCGCCTGGCCAAGCAGCGCGTTCATCTCGCCCTTTCACTGCTCGACTTGTCCGGCATATGGTCCCAGGAAAACGTGACACGGGCCCTGACGCGGTTTGCCGATGCGTCGCTTGCAGCGGCCCTGGCATCGGCGCTGGCTTCGCGAGAGCTGCAGCCCGCGGGGCTGTTCATCTTCGCTTTCGGGAAGATGGGCGCGTTCGAGCTGAACTACTCCAGCGACATAGACCTGGGCGTCTTCTTCGATCCGGAGGTTTTTCAGGGCGGACGCAAGGGACCACAGGATGGCGCCATCCGCGTCGTCCAGGATGTGTGTCGCATCATGGAGGCGCAAACCGCCGACGGCTATGTGTTTCGCACCGACCTGCGTCTGCGTCCCGATCCGGGCGCGACGCCCGTGGCTGTGTCAACGCGGCGCGCCGAGGCTTACTATGAAAGCGTTGGGCAGAACTGGGAGCGCATGGCGTGGATCAAGGCGCGCCCCTGCGCCGGAGACCTTGAGGCGGCGGCAGGGCTGCAGGCGGCGCTCTCGCCTTTCGTCTGGCGAAAACACCTGGACTACTGGGCCGTGGCGGATGTCCATGCCATCAAGCGGATGATCAATGCAAAGGTCGGCGAGGACATGCCCGGCGCGGTGGATTGCGACGTGAAGCTTGGACCGGGCGGCATTCGCGAAATTGAATTCTATGTCCAGACCCAGCAGGTGATACTCGGCGGGCGCGACGAGCGGCTTCAGGTCCGCGGGACCCTTGAGGCCCTCACGGGTCTTGTTCAGGCGGGCTGCGTTCCGGAGGGTGATGCACACGCCCTTGCCGATGCCTATGCAGGGCTGCGCGCACTGGAGCATCGCATCCAGATGCTCGCCGATGCCCAGACGCACACGCTTCCCGCTGACCTCAGCCAGCGCACGAGGGTCGCGGGGCTCATGGGAATGGCGTCGCCCGGAGACCTCGACGAGGCATTGCTCGCCGTGCGCAAGCAGGTCCACGCCATTTACAGCGACCTGTTCGCAAGCGAAGCGGCTCTTTCCGAGCCGGGTCCGCCTGGTAACCTCGTCTTCACCGGCGTTGATGACGATCCTGGTACGGTCGCGACGCTTGCATCGATGGGATTTGCCAATCCTTCGCAGGTGATCTCGGCCTTCCGCCGCTGGCACCGTGGCCATGTGGCCGCAACCCGGACCGCGCGCGGGCAGGCCCTGCTGACGGCCATGACCCCGCGCCTCCTGCAGGCCATGTCCGATACGGGTGACCCGACATCGGCATTCCTGCACTTCGAACGTTTCTTCGAGGGCCTGAACGCAGGGGTTCACCTGCTGTCCATGCTGAACATGGAAGAAGACCTGATGGGCGACCTTGTGTCGAGCCTGGCGGTGGCGCCCCGCCTTGCGCGGACACTGGCAAGGCGTCCGGTGCTCCTTGAAAGCCTGATCACGCGCGAGACTGAAGACGCGTTGGAGATCGAACCCGGCAGCTCGTTCGAGGCCGCCATGGATGCTGCGCGCAGGTATCACCGCGACCAGGAATTCCTCATCGGGCACGCGTTGCTGAACGGGCGCCTTGCGGCGCGTGACGCCGCGGCAGCCTGGAGCAATCTTGCAAGACAGATGGTCCGGGCCATGGCCGACGCAGCGGTGGCCGAGACAGAAAGGAAGTTCGGCAGGGCGGGCGGCAGTTGGTCTGTGCTGGGCATGGGCTCCTTTGGGGCGTGCGAACTGACAGCAGGCTCTGACCTGGACATGATCGTCATCTATGAGCCGGACGACACTGGAGGGGCCCAGGACTGGTTCACCCGCTTTACCCAGCGGCTCACCACAGCTCTTTCGGCGCCGACGGGGGAGGGGACACTTTACGAAGTAGACATGCGGTTGCGCCCCTCAGGCCGGGCCGGACCGGTTGCCGTGCGCCTGAGTGCGTTTGAGCGCTACCAGAACGAGGAAGCCTGGACCTGGGAGCATATGGCGCTGACCCGGATGGCTTATGTGGCCGGTTGTGAAACCCTGGCCCAGCGCGCCAGCGAGATTGCCTGGAAGGCCATCGACGCGCGGCGCCATCGCACTGAAGTCCCGACGGATATCGACGAGATGCGCGAGCGCCTGCGCGCGGAGAGGCCGCCGGCCGGGCCATGGGACATCAAGCTCCACACCGGCGGGCTCGTTGACATCGAGTTCTATGTCCAGAAGCGGTTTTTGATAGCTGGTGGCCCGGGCGCGCTGACGCCCAACACCCATGATGCGCTCCAACAGCTGGAAGAGGCTGGTAAAATTGACCCGCAGGCGGGCGCGACCCTTGCCAAGGCCTGGACCTTCTTCACCGCCCTCCGGCAAGTGCTGAAACTCTGCCTTACGGACACCCCTGGCCAGGCTGTTTTTCCCATGGGCCTGAAGTCGCGGCTTTGCAGGGCCGTGGCCATCGACACGTTCGAAGAGGTCGAGGCCAAACTCCATGAGCATTACAGCAATGTCACATCCGTGAACTGACTTTTTGGCACCCGCCCGCGACGGAACCGGCCTCCCACGGCGTTGAAGCCAGTGACAGATATACAAAAGGAGGCCTGTCGAAATGAAACTGCATACCCTCATACTTTCATCGCTGGCATTTGCTGGCGCCGCAGGCACGCTCGCCCTTTCCGCTCACGCAGAGCAAACTCGAGGCAATCAGAGCGAACGCCTGGAAGCGCTCGACACCAATGGCGATGGTGATATCTCCCGCGCCGAGGTCGATACTGCCCGCCAAGCGCGTTTTGCTGAGGCCGACGCGAATGGTGATGGCGCGATCTCCGAGGCTGAATTCACCACCGCCATGGAGGCACGCGCTTCAGAACGGCGCGCCCGCCGCCAGGCCAGCGCCTTTACGAGGGCCGATGCCAATGGGGACGGCGTGATTTCAATGGATGAGACCGGTGGCCGGATCGATGCCATGTTCGAGCGCGTTGATGCCGATGGCGATGGGATCATCACAGCGGCTGAACGCGAGGTGGCCAAGTCAGCCATGCGTGAACGCTCCGGCGAGGGCCGTCGCGGGCGCCGCGGTCCACCGGTCGAATAATCGACACGCCGCGCGTCCTCCCACGATCCGGGTAGGCCGGTTGCCCCTGCCGCCCCTTGGGCTGGCCTGCCTGGAATGGCCAGGTGCGGAATTCCCCTCCCAACCCCTTCCGCACCTGGCCGAACGCGCGCAGTTCTCAAAGACTGTGACAGATACAGACGACCTCGCCGACATTCGGGCCGCCGCGGATGGAAACCGCTTGGCGCAATCAGCGTTGGTGACCCGGCACATGCCGCGCGTCTATTCCCTTGCAGAGCGGATGGTGGGCAATCGCGCACAGGCTGAAGATATCACCCAGGAAGTGTTCCTGCGCGCCTGGAAACAACTGCCGCACTGGGAGCCCAGGGCGCAGTTTTCCACATGGCTCTACAGGGTGACGGTGAACCTTTGCCGCGATCACTTTCGCAAGCGCTGTGAGCAGACCATGGACGAGTTGCCCGAACGCGTTGACGAGGGCCTGAAGCCGGACGACGCTCTGGACCAGTCACAACGCACCGCTCGCCTGCTTGACGCGATCGGTGCCTTGCCCGAACGCCAGAAAACCGCCCTGACACTGTGCAGTCTCGAAGGCCACACCAACATCACGGCGGCGGCCGTCATGGACGTGAGCGTCGAGGCGCTCGAAAGTCTTCTGGCCCGGGCGCGACGGAAATTGAAGTCAGAGGTGTTAAACAGGGGTGAGGACTAGGAAATGAGCAAGACAGACACCCTGAATGAAGCGAGGCTGCTTGAGCTGATTGATGCCTATGGCGGTGACATCGGGGCGTGGCAGGCAGACCTCGCCGAAGCGGCCCGACCGGCGTTGGAGCACCCGTCAGAAGCGGTTGCATCAGCGCTTTTGCAGGCCGGAGAACTGGATGCACTTTTTTCGAAGCTCGACGCGCCGGAGCCTCCCGGACACCTGTACCGGTCGATTCTCGATTCTGCGCCAGTGCAACCCGGGCCGCATTCCAGTTTGTCCTTCAGGGTCTGGGGTACGCGCGCCATGGCGGCGACATCTGCATTGGTCGTGGGATTGAGCCTTGGCCTCGGTACGGCCGCCGCCAGCGACTCCCTGGAGGATCCCTTTGTGGGGTCGTCGTATCCGGGCCTCGATGTATTGGCCTTTGCAGGCGAACTTGAGGAGTTTGCAGAATGAGCGGGCCTGCGCGTACTTTTCCGCTCTGGCTGTCGCTCTCGGTGCTGCTGAACTTCCTGTTGGTGGGGCTGGTGGCGGGTTACCTGATCGCCCGTCCGGCCGAGGTGCCCCGCCCGGACGGGCCCGGCGGTCAGACTGGCATGCGCAGTGAAATCGCACTTGGGCGTGGGATCCTGGAGGTCACGCCACAGTCGGAGCGCCGCCAGCTGGCCCGGAGTTTCCGGGAAGCCCTCACGGGAAGCGGCGGACAGGTGCGCGACCGGCTGCGGGCGCGCAATGCCATCCTCGCGGCGCTCGAAGCAGAAGACTTTGACACAGGTGCCATCGAAGCCGCCCTTGGCCAGTTGCAGGCGGCCGACCAGAGGCTGCAGGATGCATTGCACGACCAGTTGGTGGAAGCCCTCGGTGAACTGACGCCAGAACAGCGCCAGGAACTGGCAATGTTCATCCGCGAGGGTGCGGCGCGGCGTCCTGCTGTGCGCCGGGGTTTTCGCGAGCGCAGGCCAGTGCCGGCCCCGATGGAGTGATCAGCCCTCTGACTTGTGGGCAAGTGCGCCCGCATTGGCTTCCCAGTTCTGGCCGTCAAAGGGCTCCACCTTGGCGTCCAGTTCCTGCCAATTGTCCAGGCACCGCCAGGTGACGCCATAGCCATTGGGGTTGGAACGCGGAATGTAAAAACTCTTCACCCCGCATGTCTTGCAGAACAGGTGTTTCGCCTGGTGGGTGTTGAAAGTGTACGCCGAAAGGGCATCGCCACCACGGAGCAGGCGAAAACGTGCGGCAGGCACGATGATATGAATATTGCCGCTCATGGCGCAGATAGAGCAGTTGCAGTCCTCTGCATCAAAAGCAGGGGGCAGTTTGACCTCAAATCGAACCGCGCCGCAATGGCACCCGCCCATGTGTACGGTCAGTTCACTCACGTCGTGCGCTCGCGGGCCCAGTTGCCAAGCCGCTGGATCGCCTTTCGTGCATCTTCCAGAAGGGGATGAAACATCTGGAAGACATGGAACATCTCAGGCCATGTCTCGAGTGTTACAGCCACCTGGGCCATGCCAGCGGCCTCGGCCAGAGCAATGGAATCAGAAAAGAGAACCTCGTCTGCGCCAACCTGGATCAGCATGGGCGGCAGGCCCGAGAGATCGCTGAAGACTGGCGAGGCATAGCGTTGAGCCCCATCGGCCCCGTTGAGATAAAGCCCTGCCATCCGGTCAAGGCCAGCCTTGGTCACCATCGGGTCGCGTTTGGCATGTGTGCCATAGCTGGCACCCGATTGTGAGAGATCCACCCAGGGAGAGAGCAGCATTAGTCCTGCAGCGGCGGGCAGGCCCTGGTCCTTTGCCATCATTGCCGTCCCGACGGTCGTGCCACCGCCTGCGCTGTCGCCGCCAATAACCACCTTGCCCGGATCAATACCCATCTCCAGCAGGGCGCGGTAACTCGCCGTACCGTCTTCAATCGCCGCCGGAAAGGGGTGCTCCGGCGCAAGCCTGTAGTCCATCGACCAGACCGGACAGCCTGTCGATTCCGCGACCATGGCCACGAGGGAGCGATGGGTTTCCGGTGACCCAAGGAGATAACCCCCGCCATGGAAATAGAGGATGGCGCGTGTTGCGTCGCAGGCTTGTGGAGAGACCTTCTCTCCGCCTACGCCAGCCAACTCAATCGGCTCAACTGAGACGCTCTCCGGCACCGGCAGTGACCCGGTGAAGGCCAGCATGCCCTCGCGCATTTCTTCGATGCCGGGCTCCGGCGCATCCGGGGCGCGCCGGCCAGCCTGCAGCATGGCGCGGACCTGTTCGATCGTCATGCTCATCGGTTTGTCCTCCTAGCCGACCCAGACGGGTGGCTTGCGTTGCGCCCAGGGTGCGGCCCGCTCAAGCTGGCCTGCAAGGCGAAAGAGTTCGCGTTCCTGGCCACACCTTGCGCCAAGCATCATTCCGATGGGCAGGTTTTCCGGTGTCCAGTGCAGGGGCACGGACATGGCGGGCGCGCCAATCTGGTTGAACACAGCGCACCACGGCGCGAACGTGGTGACGGCTTCTCCGTATAGGTCGACATCAGCAGGGCTCAGCGACAGAACGCCCAGCTTTTCCGGCGCGCGCGACAATGTGGGTGCCAGGACCATGTCATAGCCGCCAGCCACCATGAATCCATCGAAGTCCATGCCAGCCTGGATCGAGGCCTGGTTGGCGCGCATCAGTTCGACCATGGGTATGGTGTTTCCGAACTCGCGGAAGCGTGCCGTGACCGCCTCCACTTCGTTGTCGCCGAGCGCGCGCCCCAGCTCTTCTTCCCGGGCGCTCAGGACCATCGCCATGGCCGCAGAGACTGTCATCATCAGACCCTTTCCAAGGGCCTCGCCATCCAGCGCCGGAGCCGCTTCCTCAACATGGTGGCCAAGGCTCTCCAGAAGCCTGGCCGTGGCCTGCAGGCCTTCCATCGCGTCTGCATCGGGCCGGGTGCCATTTGGTGCGGTGGTCCAGAGGGCGATCTTTAGCGGCTTAGGATCGGCGTCCAGTGCCGAAAGGAACGTGCCATCGGGCGGGGGGGCAACATAGCGTGAGCCGATCTCCGGGCCGGCTATGGCATCAAGTGCCGCTGCGCTGTCTCGCACCGTGCGTGAGACCACGCCATGGCAGGACTGGCCATTCCAGCCTTCAGTCGTGGCCGGTCCCATGGGTGTCCGGCCGCGCGACGGCTTCATGCCGAAGAGTCCCGTGCAGGCGGCCGGAATGCGTATCGAGCCGCCGCCATCGCTGGCATGGGCGATCGGAATGACACCGGCGGCAACGGCTGCGCTGGCGCCTCCTGAGGAGCCACCTGAGGTCCGGCTTGTGTCCCACGGGTTGCGCGTCTGGCCGTACAGTGTGCTTTCGGTCGATGTTGTCAGTCCCCATTCGGGGCTTGTTGTCTGGCCGAATATGACAAATCCCGCAGTCCTGAACCGCTCGACGAGCACGGAATCGGCGGCGGCAATATTGCCTTTCCATGCGACCGAACCGTTGGTGAGTGGCTCTCCCTTGAGGCCGGCGCCAAGGTCCTTGGTTGCAAAGGGCACCCCCGCAAATGGCCCATTGCCTATACCCGACTGCAACTGCGCCTGGGAGGTCTCTTCAAAAAACGCGGAGAAGCAGTTCAGGTCAGCCTGGACTGCCTTTGCGCGTTCCAGGGCCCCAGACAGCAGTTCCGCAGGCGTGACGTCGCCATTGGCGACCATTCCAGCCAGGTCCGTGGCGTCGTATTCGCCATAGTTGTCCATATCGTCCTCCTCAAAGCCATTTGAGTATGGTCCGATCGATCGGGCATGGGAAGCGCCGTGCGCTGATCACAGGGCCGAGCTGCGGTTGCTCAGGTCGCCGTGCCGGGTGGACTGGCGCTATTTGAGGTCTTTCAGGACGACAGCGGTGCCCTGCGAACATGAAGCGATAGCAGCTTGCCCGTGGGCGAAGGCGGTCACGCTGACGGAGGCCCCGACAATGGCGTGCGCGCCGAGTTTGCGCGCCTTCTCCACCATCCGGCTCTCGGCAACTTCCACGGCCGAACTCGTCGCCTGTTCAACCATCTGTAGTGTCATGGGCTTTTGAAGTGCGCTGGCGAACTCGACCGAATTACCGATGACGAGACCAAGAACATCGAGGAT
>CAZVES010000008.1:0-35191 GCA_964625835.1 uncultured Hyphomonadaceae bacterium | reverse complement strand
ACGTCGAAGCCTTCGATGCTTTCCTCGAACATCTGATGGAAATTCAGCTCCGCGCCGAGCCGGAGATAGGCCGCGCCGAGGCCGATGGCCGCCCGGTCCATGAAGACGAACTCCTTGGGGATCTTCACCGGGCCCTTTTCCTTCAGCAGGCGGCGCACCTCGAAGGCTTCGCGGCGGCCATACTCGCCGGGCGGAATGCCGTCGCCCACGGTGCGCACCCGGTCGTCCATGATCGGCCCATAGATGAAGCGCGCCCAGACATTCAGCACTTCGACCAGTTCCCGGCTCAGATTCTCAAAGCCCCATTTCTCATAGGCCGCATAAGCCGCGTCGAAATCATCGGCGCGCAGGGCGCGGTAGAGGTCTACCGTGCCGGAAACGAAACTGGCCGGGAAGATGCGGATGCAGCCAAAGTCGAGAAGGTTGAGCCCCGCCCCGCCATCGGTGACCTGGTAATTGCCGAGGTGCGGGTCGCCATGGATCACGGCGTAATTGTTGAACGGTTTCCACCAGGTCCAGAAGAGATTGGTGGCGATCGTGTTGCGCACATCCTGCGGGGCGCTTTCGAAATCGACCAGTCTCTCACCTGACAGCCATGACATGGTCAGAAGGCGTCCGGTTGACAACTCCTCGATGGTTTCGGGGATCGTGGTGGCCTCGGTGTCCTCGTGGATGAGGGCATAGAGCTTCATGTGCTGGGCCTCGCGGTCATAATCGAGCTCTTCGCGCAGGCGCTCATTGATCTCCTCGATCATGGCGCTGGGGTCGATCGAGCCGCCCTCCAGCCGGCGGAACAGGCTCGCCAGAGTGCGCAGCTGTGCCACGTCGCTTTCCACCGCGCTCGCCATGTCGGGATATTGCAGCTTGCAGGCGACCTCGCGGCCATCGGGCAGGCGCGCGCGATGCACCTGTCCGAGCGAGGCGGCATGGGCCGCTTCCTTGCCGAACGCGTCGAACTTGTCCTGCCAGCCGGGACCGAGCTCGGCGCGCATGCGGCGCTTCACGAAGGGCCAGCCCATGGCCGGGGCGTGGGCCTGCAGCTTTGACAGCTCGCCGGCATATTTCGCGGGCAGGAAGTCCGGAATGGTCGACACCATCTGGGCGACCTTCATGAGCGGGCCCTTGGACCGGCCCAGCGCTTCAGCCAGCGCCTTTGCGATGCGCTCATCACGCTCATCGCCGCCCAACAGCGAATTGGCCGCGAAACTCAGCCCCGCACCGGAGAGGTTCGCGCCCACGCGGGCCGTGCGCGCAATGCGCCCTGAGAGGCGGTTGCGTTCGGGATCAAGCTGGTCGTCCATGGGCGTGTCCTTCAATATGGGCAAGATAAGGCGAGGCAGACGGAAATACAGGCTGGCCGAGCGCCTTCGGTGTCGCATGCGGAAACCGGCATCGACGGCGCGCCGTCCCGATCCTGCGCGTGGTGAAACCCTTACAAGCTTGATCAGCGCGTTAATTCTGAGCTAGGTGTGGTGGCGGAGATGCGGCCTCAAAGGCCAGCGGGGAGAGCGGCATGGCGGATGGCACCCAACAATTCCGGACAATCACGCGAGTTTGCCCACTTTGTGCGAGCGATCAGGCGCAGCCCCTTCCTCAATATTCCAGCGACCCCTGGCAGACCGTGGCATGCGGCAACTGCTCGATGGTCTATCTCAGCAGCGCGCCGGTCTATGAGGCCCTGTCTGAAGACCTGGCATGGACCAAGCAGTTCGAGAAGGAAAAGACGCGCAGAAAGCAGAAGTCCCCGCTGGTCAGCTGGATCGACCAGAAAACACGGTGGCGGCTCCATATCGGCCGCGACGATGAGTGGGCTTATATCACGCGAAAAGTGAAATCGGGCCGTGTTCTCGACATTGGCTGTGGCAACCGCAACAGGGTTCCGGAAATCTACACGCCTTTCGGTATCGAGATCGAGAAGGAGACAGCCCACATCGCCCATGGGGTTATGTCCGCGCGCGGAGGCCGCGCCGTCCATGCGCCGGCTCTGGAGGGGCTGCTGGAATTCGAGGATGCGTTCTTCGACGGCATGATCATGCGCTCTTATCTCGAGCACGAGGAACGCCCTCGCGAAGTTCTGGAGCGCGCCTTCGAGAAACTGGCCCCCGGCGGCGTGATCTATGTGAAAGTGCCCAATTTCGGCACTGTGAACCGCAGGATCCGAGGCAAGGACTGGTGCGGTTTCCGCTTCCCGGACCATCTGAACTATTTCGATATTGCGAGCCTGCGTCGCATGGCTGAAAGCTGCGGCTTCGCGTTTGAGCTGAAGAACACGGCCACACGCTGGACCAATGACAACATGCACGTCTTCCTGACGCGCCCGGCCTCACACTAGCGGATATTCCGCCACAGGGTCGTAGCGGGTGGGGCCCTTGGTGGCGAAGCTTTCAAAGAGATGGAAGCGGTCGGCCCAGAAAGGACCGTCGCGATAGGTGCCATGGCGCTCGGTCCAGGCGCGCGTTTCCTCCAGCCCCGTGCCGTGCAGATAGGCCAGCGTGATGTGCGGACGGAAACCGCGCTTTTCCGGGGGCAGGCCGAGGCGGCGGGCGGCGCGCTCGCAGGCCCCGGCGAGGCGCGTCAGGTCCCTGTTCGGAGCGATCCTCGCCCAGACCGCATGGGGCTCGCGTCGGCCAAACCAGCCCATTCCGTCAATCTCGAGCTGGAACTGGGTGGCCTCGATCTGGCCGAGCTCGTGGTCGATTTCCCGCGCCAGATTGGTGTCCACCTCTCCAAAGAAGCGCAGGGTGACATGGAAATTCTCCAGCGGACGCCAGCTTGCCCCTGCAAGGCCTTTCTGCAAGTCGAGAAGGGGCTCTGAAATCTCCTCGGGCACCGGCAGGGCGGCAAACAGGCGGTGGAGCATGGGCGGAACGTCTTTCCGGCGCAGCGGTCTGAATTTTGGACTTAGGGTCTTTTCCGGAGGGATTGAAGGCTTAAGATTTGGAATCAAGATAACTTTCCGATACGAGGGCGCGCTTGAACTCGGCCTCCGTCGCAGCCAAGCAATTCTCGCAGTCTTCGATCTCGATTCTCAAACGCATAACCGCCTGCGCAAGACGCGTTTCCTGACCATTTCTCAACGCCAGGAGAAGCCACTCACATCCATCGCCGGTCTGAGGTCGCGCGGCAAGCAGCGCTGACAGTTCTGCCCTTTTGGCGCTCAACCGCTCCTTCCCGGCGGCGAGTTCAGTCTCAGCATCCTCACGCCTTAACCTGGCCAGTTCCGCCAATTGCGACACGGTGGGCTCGCTCACCTTCGTGGCTCCAGGCTTTCGACAAACTGGATTGCTGCGGCCACCGCACCGTAGAATTCAGGCGTGATCTCCTGGTCAATTTCGATGACGCGGTAAAGCGCGCGCGTGGTGGGCGGGTCGCGATGGATTGGCACGCCATGGTTGAGCGCCACACTACGAATTCGCGCCGCAAGGTGATCGACACCCTTGCCCACACAAACCGGTGCGCGCCCACTCTCACGATCCCATTTCAGCGCAACCGCATAGTGCTCCGGGTTGACAATCACGAGGGTGGCATCCTCCACCTTCTTGAGCATTTCGCCATTGCTGATCTTTGCCGCCTTGGATTTACGGGCCTGTTTGAAATGGGGGTCTCCCTCGTTCTCCTTATGCTCCTTTTTCATGTCATCCCTGGACATTCGCAGTTTCTTGGCATGAAAGAACCGCTGGAGGGGGAAGTCTATGAGGGCCAGCACGAACTGGAATAGTGTAAAGGCGATGAGAAGCCAGAGGATTTGCTTATATGTGAAACCATATATACCCTCAGGCGATATTGAGCTGGAATTGTAATATCTCTGTGCAAAAACAATTAGAAAAGCACCGGCAATTGCCCCTGCAATGAGCATCTTCGCTGCATCCTTGGCGAAATCAGTAAGGCCCTTCCCACTATACTTCTTCTTGAGATTTTCGAACGGCGAAACCTTCTCGAATTTCGGTGTGATTGACTTGGCGGAAAAGACAATCGATCTCTGCAGCGCAAGGCTGGACAGCACCCCGACGACCATCATGAGCACCGGCAGAAGGAATGCGAGCATGATGGCCTGGAGCCCGGAGAACGCGGCCGAAGCGTCGGCCTCGAAGATATCGCGCGCCAAGGAGCCCGGATCGGAGAGGAAAACCGAAGCGGCCTGAAACGCACGGCTGGCGAACCACACGTCAAACAGGATCATTCCAGCCATTGCGCCGAGCAGCAAGAGCAGGCCATTCAATTCCTTGGACTGCGCCACATCGCCGTCGTCGCGCGCTTGTTGCTTGCGCTTGTCGGAGGCCTCGAATTCCTTGCTGTCCTTGTCCTGGGTCTCCTCAGACATCGCTAGCCCATTCCCAATTCAAGCAGTGTCATGGCCCGGTCCTGCCAAATCAGCAGAATACCTGAGATGGATGCGACCAGAAGAATGAACCCAGAGCCGATCATGAAAGGTGCGCCGACAAAGGCCACCATCAGCTGTGGCATCGCCCGGTTTATGAATCCAAGGCAAAGATTGTAGATGATGCTGACGGCGACAAACGGCCAGGCGAGCACAATTGCAAATGTGAAGGCCCGCGCCAGGGCATTTGCAACCACATTCGCATTCGCGCCCATATCGAACAGGGTCATCGGCTCGCCATAGCTACGCACGACTTCAGAAAACACCATCACGTGAAAGTTGAGGGTCAAGAGCAGGGTTGTACCGGCCATGGCCAACAGGTTGGCCAGGACGGTCTGACTTTCCGAGTGGGTCGCCACGCCCATCAATTGTGACAAACCGATCATGTTCGCGATCACATTTCCCACGATCATGAGGATCCAGACCGTGGCGCGCAGCAACACCCCCATTTTCAGCCCGATTGCCACTTCCACGAACAGGATCGGAAGGAACGAGGCCAGCGGGTCCATCTGCACCGATGGAACAACGCCGGTAGACAAGAGCGATATCGACAAGGCCAACAGCACGAAGAGCTTCACCCGCGCCGAAAGGAACTGATCGCCAATACCGGGCATGAGCAGGACAATCGGTGAAAGGCGCCCCAGCGCCAACATGAGACTTCCCAGGAACGGCTCAAACTGCGCCACCAATCCGGGCGGAACCTCCATCAGGCCACACCGGCAATATAGGGCTGGGCGCGGTGGCCAATCTCCTCATAGGCGAGGACGGCGTTGCGGATGCCCTTGCTGACGAGCACCGTGCGCAGGAACTTCCGACGCCGGGCCGATGTGGCGACGACGCCGACCGTACCTGTTTTCGCAAGGTCATTGAGCTTAGTCTGAACACTGGTCACAAGCTCCGCGAACATCTCTGGCGGCAGGGCAATATCCGAATGCCCATTCTCACCCTTCAACTCATGGGTCGAGAAACGCTCTTCCCATTGGGGACCCAGTTGGACCAGTGGAAGGCGACCGTCCGTGTCGCTGAACCTCTCGACGATCTGAAACGAAAGCCTTTGCCTGACGTGCTCAGCCAGAAATTGGGCGTTTACTGAGATCGACTTCGCTTCCGCAATCGCCTCAAGGATCAATTCCAGGTTCCGAATCGGAATCCGCTCGTCCAGCAGAGCCCGCAGAACCGGCAACAAGGTTTCATGAGGCACCTTGGAGGGAATATAGTCATCGAACAGGCGACGATTGAGAGCCGCACGATCATTGTCGCTGACCGAGGTGAGGGCATCCAGAGTGTCGAGCATCACATTGCGTGTGAAGATCAATGAAAAATTCGATTGGATGATTTCCAGCACGTGAGTTGCCAGGACTTCCATGGCCTCCACGGCTGGAACGCCGGCCGCATTCAGTTCCTGGCGGTGACTTGCCGACACCCATCTGGCAGAAACCTTGTAGACCGGCTCTTTCACACGATCGCCGAGAAGATGAGGGAGCTGGTCATCCTCGATGATGGCGAGGACAGCGCCGGGCCGCAGGAGACCCTTGTCGACGGGGACTCCCTGGATGCGAATGGCATAGCTGTTCTTCTGAAGCACCGGATTGTCGGTCATGCGAATCGGCGGGAGAACGACCCCGTATTCTTCAGCAATGTATCGCCTGATCTTGTCGACGCGCGTTTCGAATCCATGCTCCCCTTCGAGGATCACGCCCACAAGATCCGGTGCCACCTCCAGATGGATTTCGTCATTCTGGATGACGTCACCAATCGGCTTGTCCTTGGGAAGTGGAGGGCTTTCATCTTGATAAGGCGTTTCAGCCCCGGCTTCCCGTGAGCCGATGTAGCCCAGCGTTGCGAAACCGACTGAGGCTGCCATGAAGGGCAGAAACGGCAGCCCTGGCATCAGCGCGAACACGAACAGGATCGCAGAAACGATCAGGAGCGCGGCTGTATTGCCGACGAGTTGCAGCCCAAGGGCCTTGTCGATGGCGCCCTCCTCTTTGCCCTTTGAGAGAATGAGGGCTGCTGCCACCGACACGATCACCGCAGGAATCTGCGAAACAAGGCCATCCCCAACCGTCAGTATGGAATAGTTGGCCAGCGCCTCACCAATGCTGAGTTGGTGGGCCATCACGCCAAAACCAATTCCGGCCACCAAATTCAGAAATGTGATCAGCAAGCCAGCGATTGCATCACCTTTGACAAATTTGGAAGCACCGTCGAGCGAACCGAGGAAACTCGCTTCCTCCTGCTCCAGTTCGCGCCGGCGGCGCGCTTCGTCATGGCTGATCGCCCCAACAGCCAGATCCGAGTCAATCGCCAGTTGCTTGCCCGGCATGGCATCGAGGGCAAACCGCGCGCCGACTTCCGCCATGCGCCCGGCGCCCTTGGTGATCACCATGAAATTCACGATGATCAACACACCGAAGACGACGAGACCGACAAACAGATTGCCGCCCATGACAAACATTGCAAAGCCCTCGATCACGCCTCCTGCGGCGGAGGTGCCGGTGTGGCCTTCGCCGATTATGAGCTTTGTGGACGACACATTCAGCGCCAGGCGCAGGATCAGGCAGGCCAGAAGCACAGACGGAAAAGAGGAGAAATCCAGAGGCTTTTCAATGAAGAGTGCCGTGATGAAAACAAGCACGGCCAGGGCAAATGACAAAGTCAGCCCGACATCCAGCACCCAGGGCGGCACCGGCAGGATCATCACAAGCAAAACCAGCATGAGCCCAATCGCCATGAAGGCGGTTGGCGACGCGACTTGTGAAAACTTTCCAAGCATTCAGTCTACGCCCCGCCCGCCATCATCACCATTGGCAGGATGTAGCTGTTGAACAGATCCAGCATCGTGTTGGCCATGAAGCTGAGGGTTGCAAAGAAGACGACGACCACGCTCAGCAGCTTCGGGATGAAGGTAAGGGTCATTTCCTGGATCGAGGTGAGGGCCTGCAAAAGGCCGATCACAAAGCCGACGACCAGCGTTGTCACCAGTATAGGGGCGCTGACGATGACGCCCGCCCAGACTGCCATTCGCAGGATTTCGAGGACATCGATCTCGGACACGGCTTGCCTCACTTGAAAAGGGTTAGACCGGCATGCGAAGGAGCTCATTGTAAGCTTCGACGACCTTGTCCCTGATGGTTACAGCGGAACTCAGCGCGATCTCAGCCTTCGCCATGGCGTCAACCATGGCATGGGGATCAGCCCCCTGAACGGCCGTTTCCAGCGCTGCGGTTTCGGCTGCTTCGACAGCCTCGCGAAATCCACTCACACCTTTCTCGACGGCTTCGGCACCCTTGTTCTCCGTGCCGCGCGCGGCCGCGGAGGTATCGCTTTGTCCGACTTTCGATGGCGTCAGCGCCGAATAGGCGGGAAATGAAACACTGCTCATGGACACTCTCCTCAGCCGCGCAGGACATCAAGAAGGGACCGGTACATGGTCCGAGCATTCTGGAACGCATTGAGGTTGGCTTCGTAAGTCCGGCTGGCCTCGCGCATGTCTGCCATCTCGACCACCACAGACACGTTCGAGCCGAGGACATAGCCCTCTGGATCGGCCATCGGGTGGTCGGGATCGAATGTCCGCTCTCCGGGCGTGTCATCGAGGCTCACCACAAGGTCGCGAAACTGTTGCGGCGAGAAAGTGTCGACACCGCCGTCCAACAGGATTTTTCGTCTGTATCCTGGCGTATCTGCATTCGATATGTTTTCCGAGGTCACCTCAAGACGACGGGACTGGAGATCCATGCCGGAGACGGCATGACCGAGAGTCGCTTTGAACACATTCATCTTTCATCCCTCCAGAGCTAGCGCCCGCGCCCGATCGAAATCCTAAGCAAATCGAGAGTTTTTCCGTAGACCGATAGCGCCATGGAATGTTGGCCGGCAGCCTGGGCAGCCGTCAGCGCCTCGCGTTCCACATTGACTGTGTTTCCGTTGGGCGCTTCCGGAAGTGCCGCCTCGAAGACCCTGAACCCGGATGAGTTGTCTGGATGGCCAGGGCCTGAACCCGCCCGCGAGAGGTAGGCATCAAAAGACTCTACAGCCTTGGCCTTGTAGCCCGGCTCGGAAGCACGCGCGACGTTCTCGGCACTGACCTTCTGCACTTCGGCAGCATGCTCGGCCATGGCCCGGAAAACTCCCAAAAGCGGTGAATTCTGAATCATTGCTATCGATCCGTTAAGCTTTCCACCGGAATAGTCCCCAGAGGTTGAATTTTTGGTTAATATTCTACCCAGGATAGATTATTGTGAGACCTGTGAACGCCAGTCCGGTCCGAGTGTGGGGACGCGTGGCCTCAGTCAGCGCATCCCATGTCGAGATTGTCGGGCTGGCGAACCTTGCCCGTGTCGGCGATGTCCTGAGCATAGGAAAGCCACGGCTTGGCGTCGAAGCCGAGGTCCTGAACGTTTGCGCCGACAAGGTACTCGCGACGCTTTTTTCCGATCCCTCATCGGTCCAGATCGGAGACCGTGCAGATCTGCTTGGCCCACAACATATTGCGCCGAATGATGGCTGGCTGGGGTGCGTATTGGACGGCAATGGCAGGGCGGGCGAGGGATCAGCAAACACGCTACCAAATCCGTGCCAGTCTCGTGCGCTTGCTTCGCCACCACCCGCAGTCGCCACCCGTCGATTGCTCGGCCCACGCCTTTCAACGGGTTTCATGGTTTTCGATGCGCTCCTGCCAATCAGGCAGGGTCAGAGGCTCGGCATCTTCGCTGGCTCGGGGGTTGGGAAATCCACTCTGCTGGGAAACCTGGCGGGCGGTATTGATGCAGATCGTGTGGTGATTGGGTTGATTGGTGAACGTAGCCGGGAGGTCATGGAGTTTTCCCAGGAGATTCTCACGCCAACTGTACGGGAAAAGACCGTGATCTTTGCTGCAACCGCCAATGAAGCCCCTGGCATGAAGAAACGCGCCGCCTACGCCGCAATGGCGACGGCCGAGCACTTTCGCGATCAAGGCCTGCGGGTGCTGCTGATCATCGACTCCCTGACCCGGTTTGCCGAAGCCCATCGCGAAACCGCGCTCCTTGCAGGAGAAGCGCCGGCGCTGAATGCGTTCCCCACCTCCACGGTGCGGGTGTTGTCGGAACTCGTCGAGCGGGCTGGGACCGGCGCACCCGGACAGGGCGACATTACAGCCCTGTTCAGCGTGCTGGTTGCGGGGTCAGATTTCGAGGAGCCCGTAGCCGACATGGTTCGCGGGATTCTCGACGGGCACATCGTGATGTCGCGCGAGATCGCGGAACGAGGGCGGTTCCCTGCGATTGATGTCGGCCGCAGTGTTTCAAGGGCCCTTCCCGCGGCGGCGACCGACAGGGAAAACCAGCTCATCTGCCAGTATCGGCAATTGCTGACAAAGTATGAATCGCTGAAGCTGTTGCTGAATGCAAACATGTACCATTTTGGGCGAGACAAGGAAGGAGACCGCGCCATCGCCCTTCACAGTGCCCTCGACAACTTCGTGAGCGAAAGGAACTCCGGATCGATCGATGAAGCCTACCAACGCCTGGAAGGCCTGCTGGCGTCCTCCGAACCCGAGCTAGCCAAGACTGGCGAGGAAGAGATTCTGACTGGCCCTGGCACCCAGACCGGGTGACGTCAAAAGCGACAGTGCTATGGAGGCCGAACCGGCCCCGGCCGATTGGGTGCCAAGACTTCCCAGCGCGTGAAAACGCTCGATAACTGATTGAACTTGCTTAGGATTGGCAAGGTCTGACAGGTCGGAAATGCCGAAAACTGCGTTCATCTTGTCGCTGAAAATGTCGGCTTGCTGTTCAATCGGCAGCTTGCGGACATCACTGGGCAGCCCCAGCGCGGTCTCAAGCACCGTGCGAATGGGCACATCGCCGAGGATCCTGAACATTCTAGCCTCTGCGCTGGCCACGCCGCCAACCAGTCCGCCAATCCGTTCCTGAAAATTCAGACTGAGGCGCATGTCGCCATCGATGTCCCCAACGGCCAATTCGAAGGACCGCTTGTCATAGTCGCGCAGAACGGAACCGACTTGCTCAGGCGACAAGGCGATCGTGCCATTCCCCGGCGCGAAGACCTCTGCAAAAGCCGTATAGGCGGGATTGTTGAGACGCCGCAGGAAAGTGCTTTCTGGATCGGTCGCCTCGGTCAAGGCCTTTTCGATGAAGCCGCGTTTCCACTCTTCACCGTCCAATCCAAACGCTGTCATCGCAACGCGCAGCAGCTGCCGGTCATCGAGCAGATCTTCAAGGCTCATGGGCTGTTCCAGCTTCGCGCGCACCTGTTCGACATCTCGCGCATGCTGGGGATTGCGCGTGAAGCTGTCCAATTGGCGGTCATAGGTGTCCTGAAGAAACTTCAGGCCACCCAGGCCACCAAGGGGGATCATTGGTTGGAACATCTGAAACTTAAGCGGCGACGCGTGCGTCGCCTGAGCCCTTGCCGCGTTTCAAAAGCTCGTCTTCCAGCGCCATGATGGGCTTGAGATGACACAGGGCAGAGTAAAAGTTCCGTCGCTTGATCATCTCGACCAGATCGGGGATCCATGTCTCGTTAATGGGCTGAAAAGCATCAGCCAGGTCGTCGCATTCGCGCAAAAGCGCCGGCTTGGCGTGCTCCGGATCGAGATCCCCGCTGATAAAGAGCTGTATGGCGAAGTAGACACGCCGCACCGGCGTGGTCACATCGCTGGGCTCAATGGTATCGCGACAGCGCAGGACGCGAACATCCGGGTCGGCAATGCGGATTCGGGACGGCTTGTCTCCGTTTTCAAGCAGGACGCCATTGACGAGAAAGCGCTCGCCACTGGCGAGGGACAGTACAAGGCCTCCTGACATCAGGCAGCCTCGCGCGTCGGCATCTGTTTGAGGCCTTCAATGATGCTCCGATTGATGTCTATCAGCACATCCATCTCCTCATCGCCTGCAAGCACTTTCTGGCTGTGTGTCAGTACAAACAATCCCAGTTGCATAAGCCCTTGCTTGGTTTCCTCGGGCAGGGCGTTCTCGGGCTTCATCAGGTCAGCGGAAACGATGGTCCAAAGCTGCATGTTTCGTGTGATCGCATCGCCCCAGGCAGCCGGATTGGGACGATCAGCGTGGGCAATCACCTCAAGCTCACCCGTTATCTGCTCGAAGACCGCCAGCTCGTTGACGTGCTCGCTTGCGGTTTTCCTGGACACCTGACTGTAAACTCTGGAGACCATTTGATGCACGGGTTGCTCCTACTCTGACTTCAAAAGGAAAAGTGACCCAGGCGCTCGCGCGCCTGGGTCGGTTTGGGGTTTAGCGGAACAGTGACAGGAGCGACTGAGACGAGGAGTTCGCAATCGAAAGAGCCTGTACGCCGAGCTGCTGTTGGGTCTGGAGCGCCTGCAGGCGGGCCGAAGCCGCCTCGAGGTCAGCGTCGACCATGGCACCGATGCCGGTTTTCATGGAATCGGTCAGCTTCTGGACGAATTCGCCCTGATTCTCCAGCTGGCGTTGAGCCGAACCGAAGGACGCCGTCGCCGCGATCGAGTTGCCGAGGAGCGTTTCGACATTGTTCAGTGCGGCGGCTGCGCCTTCAGATGTCGTGACATCAATGGCATCAAGGCCAAACAGCCCGCCGGAAGCCTCGCCGCCAGCATTGCCGACCACGCTGAAACTGAGGCTGGCGGAACCGCTGCCATCATTGTCAACCTTCAGCGTGTACTGTCCGGTGGAGTCATCCTTGACGACCTGAGTGGTCACGCCCTCGACATTTCCAGCATCAATGGCGGTCTGCAAGCCCTTGGCGACATCTGCCATGGTCTCGCCCTTGCCTGCCACATATTGGAACGACTCCGATCCAATGGTCACACGGTAACCATCGCCGTCATTGACGTTTGCAGCGGTCGAAAAGTCCACTGTTTCGGCGCGTTCCGCAATGGAGGTCGCACTGGCAGTGGCACCCGTTGCAGCCAGAGAGACGTCTTCAAATGCCCGCGTCGACGTGATGTTGATCTGGTTGGTGTTGGTGCCATCCACAACTGCGGTGATGCCTTCCAGACCCAGGGCATTGATGGCACCCGTGATGGTCGTCGCCGCGGCATCCTGGTCGCCGCTGAGTTCGCCAACGCCAAAGCTGAGCGTGGTGCCCGCAATGGAAACGCTCACCGCGTTATCAGACATATCCGCATCGGTGGCGATCGTCACGTTTTCAGTATTGCCGGCAGATGCAACTGCGGTGTCGGAGGCCGTTGCGTTCAGGTTGAGTGAGGTTCCCGTGCCGAACACACCTGCCGTCGTGGTGAGGTCGTTGCGGTTCACGGCAATGTTGGTCGCGCTGACCACGCCGGCAGAGTCGCGATCGAGCGATGCCAGCACGTTTACATCATCGGTGCCTTTCACCATGTTCACGCCATTGAACTGGGCGGCATTGACAATATTGCCGATCTGCTCGCGCAGTTTGGCGACGTCGTTCTGGACGCGCGCCCGGTCATCGGAGTTGATGTCCTCCTGGGCTTGAACGATCAGTTCCTTCATGTCCTGCAGCAGGGTGGTCGTCTGCTCGGAGGCGGCGCGTGCGACGCCAACCGTGGCCGAACCCTTGCTAAGGCTGTCGGAAATCTGCTCGAAGGACTGCACGTCCGTGGACATCACTGTGGAGATGGCCCAGACGGCGGCGTTGTCCTTGGCGTTGGAAACCTTTTTTCCGGTGGAGATTTCGCTTTGAACCGACTCCAGGTTCCGATTGGTCATGCGGAGTGTTTCAAGCGCCACCATTGCGCTGGTGTTTGTGAGAATGCTCGACATATTGCACCTTTAATTCTTGGTCGGAAAATCGACCGGATTGTTGCAAGTACGTCATCCTGACTGATGGGCATCTGCCCAAGACCATTCCTCGGTCTCAAGTCCTTTATTCTACTCAAGCGTGTATTTTGGCTTAACGGTCTAGAATTTATTCTCATAGCGTCCCCTTGAACGCTCAAAGACCATTTTCCGTCCAGTTGCATCATAGGAGCCGACCTGGACCGCCTCATCCAGGCCGAGCTTGCCGATCAAACGGGTCAGGTTGTTTCCAATTGCCTTGAGGGACTGCGCGTTTTCAATCGACTGTGTACGCAATCGCTCGAGGGCCGCGGCGTCATCATCTGAGATGTCGGATGCGAGTTCAGACCCCAGATGGATTTCCAGTCTCGAAAGCACGTCGAGCTTTGCATGATTTAGCGTGACCACATCCTGCGGTCGCTCCGAGGCAAGCAGTCTCGCCTCTTCACGGAGAATTTTCTCCATTATATTCAATGTATTTGACAGCCGCATTCGTCATTCCGCCACATCTGAAGGGTTGATTTTCTCGGCGAAACCGAGGGGGTGGTGCTTGGCCAGATCAGACGCGATGCTCTCAACAAGAAAGCGGGAGAATGAGGCAGCGGCCTCACCTCCGCTCCTGGTCAGTGCGTCTTCGAACCCGGCCTGGGACAGCATCTCGGCCCAGAACATTTGCTCAAAGCGCAATCCGAGATCTGTGCTAGCCCGCGCCCTGCTGGAATCGGTTGCCGTTTGCACCGTGCTGGCCACCATCGCTCCAGAAACTTTGTCGATCATCACTTTTCCCGCACTGTCTATCCACTCTTCATCCAAAATTTACACCCTTAGATTGTAAATTGGTTAAGTTAGACCTTCGGATAGCGCACATGCTTCAGATCATTGAGACGGGTAAGGATTTGGGTCTGGCCAGCGCGCCACGCCGAAAGGAGGAGCCATCACTCCCTTCCGGAAAGGGAGCGGACTTTTCAGAACTGATGGTGAACCGGGACAAATCCGAAGAGGTCGAAACGGAGCCCAACGTGTCGCCTGCCAACAGTTCGACTTTCCCATTGCCGCCCGAGACCGCGTCGCGGGAGGTTTCAACAGAACGGGAAATCTTTACCTCGCCCAACACAGCAGGCTCCTCAAGCGCCGCCGGGTCGGGCGCCGGAAGCGACGCTTTGGCCAGCGACCCGTCGGCGTCTGACGCCGAGCCGGTCAAGGCTGTCCCTCCCAAATCGGCATCTGAGGCAACCGACCTCGTCCAGCCAGAACCCACCCTGGAATTGAAGAGCGCTGACGACACCGGCCCAAAGCTCTCGACCGCTGGAACAATCGAAGCCGACGCAATGGCTCCTAGAGAAGGCGCGCGGCTTGAGAGCCTCGTCATGGCGAAAGGGTCAGAGAGCATCTGGGCAGCACCTGGCACAACTGCGAGCAACTCACCTGCGATGCCGTCTGTCGCCTTGTCGTCGGTGGACGCCAAACTGCTTGTCGTATCGACCCCGGAAGGCATCGGCGAGATCATTATCCGACGCGTGCAGGCTAACCAGTCCGGCGACAATCGCATCACCGTTCAACTGGATCCGCCCGAACTGGGTCGCGTGGCGATTGATTTTCGCTATGATGGCCATGGGTCACCCCAGATAACGGTGACAGCGGACTCGCCCGAAGCCCTTCGCCAACTCAGGCAGATGCACGCCGATCTGCTGGCCGCGTTGGAACGCAATGGCGTTTCCGGTGGCGATGTGGCGTATCGAGACGGCTCGCAAAGACACGAGGCACCTCACCACGACAAGGAGAACGCCTCGCAGGGAAGTGGGGCGACCCAATCGATGCAGCCCGCGGTTTCCGATTCCTCTGAAGCGCCCAACACCCGGCAAGGCTGGCCAGCCACGACCGATCAACGCCTGGATATTCGTTTATAGGAGCTCCAATGACCGATATTTCCCCTGCAATAGCGCCAAGCCAGCCCGTGACCCCGACGCAGGCTTCGAGCCAGTCTGCCAGCGTTTCCATCGGGGCTGAATTCGACACCTTCCTGACGCTCCTGACTGCACAGATCAAAAATCAGGACCCACTGGCTCCCATGGACTCGACGCAATTCGTCGAGCAACTGGCGACGTTTTCCAGCCTTGAGCAACAGTTGCAGACAAACTCGACGCTTGAATCAATCGCCAGCATGATGACCAGCCTGCATGCAGCCGCATCTTCCGATTGGGTTGGACAGTCCGTTTCCACGCCGAGCTCGGTGCTTCGCTATCGTGGCGAAACCGTGAGCATGCGCGTACCAAACGTTCCGGCAGCTGATGGCGCAGCGCTGGTGCTTCGCAATGGCAATGGCGACCTCGTGGGCCGTCAGTCCTTCGACCTGTCAAGCGACATGCACAGCTGGGATGGGCGAGTTGATGGCGTGGACTCACCTCTTCCACAAGGTGATTACTTCGTTGAGGTTGAGTTCTATTCGAACGGCTTGGTCATTGGCGCGCGCGCGCCTGAAATCATCAGCGAAGTGGAAAGCGTGCGGGTAAATGAGACGGGTGTCGTGCTTGTCACCAAAGACGGCCAGGTGGGGCCTGAAACCCATTTTACCCGTGTGAAATAGGCCCCTCCGGTATCGTCACTTTCCCAACTGGGAAATCAAAGATTCTGGCGTCCGATATCCACAATCAGGATGTTCCGGATACCTTCTGGCACAAGCTCCTGCAAACCGTACAGGACGGCTGAACGCAGCGTCTCGTAGTTCTGCACATCTGCAAAATTCTGCAGTGAATCAGTTTCATGACTCAACTCGATCAGCGTGGTCATGATATTGTCGCGGAGCTTGGGCTCCATCCTGAACAGCGTGTCGGAAACACCAGGATCCGCTTCAATGCTCATGTTGATAATAACCAGGCTCTCAACGTCTCCCTGCCGCATGATTGGAACCACGAACTCCCGGCTGAATTTGAAGTACATGCTGTCTGAAGACTCATAGGACTCACTCAACGTGGCTTCCATTGAGGGTTTCTCGGCGGTGGGCCTGGCTTCGCTGCCATCCATTGGGTTCTCCGCCCCGGGTGGACTGGATGGTGCGGGTCGCAACAGGCTGGCGCCGAACGCACCCGCGAGGCTGCAGAAAAAGACAAGGACTGCCGCAATCATGAGCTTCATTTCGATGTCTCCCAAACCGGTTTGTGGGGCAGCCTGCCCATTCCTAAAAAGGCGCGACCCGGTCTATGACCTTGGGAATCAAGCCGCGCTGAAAGCTCGCGCCGGCCTCACCATCGCTCACATATGTTAGGCGCGCATCGGCGATCTTTTCATAACTCACCGTATTGTTTCGGCTGATATCCTGCGAACGAATCACTCCGCTGACACTGAGATAGCGGGCCTCAGCGCTGATCTGTGTCTGTTGGAAGCCCTGGATCATGAGGTTGCCATTGGGCTCGACCCCGACAACACGCGCTGACAGGGTGAAAGTGGCGCGGTCTGCGCGATTGACGGATCCAGACCCGTCAAGGGTCGAATTTCTGTTCACATCGATGCCTGGTGATAGCGTATTGCTGCCAGGCAAAACGGTGTCCGCCACGCTCGGCAATCCGAAAAGAGCCCCCACTGAGAGGCCCTCCTGAGCATCGCGACTTCGAGACAGGGAATTCTGGACGCTTGCGCGGTCATCCATCTCGACAATGATCGTCAGAAGGTCGCCAACGGCCTTCGCTCGTCGCATGCTCAGCAGTGAGGACGCCCCTGTGCTCCAGAGGGAATTCCCGCTCGATGGGGCGCGCTGTGCCTGCTCTCCGGGATAGGCATGGACCTGCATCGTTTCGAAGGGGGCATTTGCGACGGGCGCTGATGTCGTTTCCGAATTCGAAGCACATGCAGCGCAACCGGCAAGACAGGCAGAAAGCAGGATAGAGTTTCTCATTGCACAAGCACCGATCCATCTTTTTGCACGGTGCCCGAAAGCATTTCCCGAGTGCTGAGGTTCATGACCTGTACCTGCTCGCCGAGGGCAGCGGCTCCCATCGCTCGTCCAGACAGGTTGATCTCCAGACCGGCCTGTCGGTAGCTCAAGGTGACGACCTGGTTGCGCGCGACGATCCGGCGGGGGCGCGTATTGTCCATGGTTACGGGCTGGTTCGCGTAAATGGTGCGCCTTGCTTCTCGCGACATCAAACCTGACAGGTGCGAGGGATCCTCGTCGCCGTCGACAACAAGCTTATCGATGACGATTGATTCGCCTGCTGGAATGGTCTCTGCGGCGACGATGGAGCCGCTTTGCGAAAGGACCAATAGCAGGCCCGCTATTGTGATGACGCCCATTGGATTTTCCCCTAGCGAAGGCGTGTCGTGGCAGCGAGCATTTCGTCTGCTGCGGTGATCACCTTGGAATTCAATTCATAACCGCGCTGGGCTTCGATGAGATCGGATATCTCCTTCACGACATCGACCGCTGAGTCCTCTATGTACCCCTGGCGCAGGGTGCCCAGTCCGTCCTGTCCCGGCACAAGCCGTTCAGGATCTCCCGATGCACCTGTCTGTCGCAACAGATTGTCGCCGAGAGCTTCCAGGCCCTTTTCGTTGACGAACCGTACCAGTGCGATCTGGCCGATCGCCTGGCCCGCGGGCTCGTTGTCGAAATAGGCCGTCACTTCGCCGTCGCGGCCAATGGAAATACGGCGCGCATCGTTTGGAATGACGATGCCGTCAGCAAGGGGATATCCGTCCATGGTCACAATCTCGCCTTCGGGATTTCGATTGAGCTTGCCATCACGGGTGAACGCTGGCTCACCGGACGGCAGCGTCACCTCCAGGAACCCAGGGCCATTGATCGCCAGGTCCAGTTCACCGCCGGTCTGACGTGCCGTGCCCTGGGCAATGGTCATTGAGACCGTCGAAGGGCGGACCCCGGTACCAATCTGGATTCCCGCCGGGACAGTGGTACCCAGTTGCGACGTGATCGTTCCGGGCGTCATGTGTTGCTGGTACATAAGGTCGGAGAATTCGGCGACCCGCGGGCGATACGCGGTCGTGCTCATATTGGCGATGTTGTTGGAGATCACGTCCACCCGGGTCTGTTGGGCGGCCATACCTGTTGCAGCGATTTGCAGAGCCTTCAATTTGGCCTCCTATCTTTCTCTGGTTGCCTTGATCACTTGGTCAATGCGTTGGTCTTCTCGCTCGAGCAGCGCCTGTCCAAATTCATAGGCCCTTTGCACGGCGATCATCCGGGACACTTCAAGGACCGGCGACACATTCGACTGCTCGAGCGCCCCCTGGGTGAGGCTGTCGGTCCCTGTCGCAGCAATACCTCCGGGGGCTTCAAAATGCGTGGCGCCGTCGCGCCTGAGTTCGCCTTCAGGCATCATCACAGCCAGTCGGTCGACAATGAAGTCACCCGCGCTGATGATCCCATCGGAGCCGAAGCGGACATCGGAAGTGTCCGGGGGAAAAGCGATCGGATTGCCGCCTTCGGCGAGCACGCGGTTTCCGAATGCATCGACGAGTTCATTGTCCTGGTTGAGCTGGAAGTGTCCAGCCCGTGTGAGGCGCTGTCCGCGGTCGGTTTCCAACAGAAAATAGCCTTCGCCTTGCAAGGCCAGGTCAAACGTGCCGCCGGTGAACCGCAGGGCGCCCGGAGCGCTGCTAAAGGCATGGCCTCCGAGCGTACCAATGGAGATGCTGCCAGCGTCCCCGGTTCGCCCGACAATATACTCCGAAAACACAGCCTGGTCGCCTCGATATCCTGTGGTGCTGGAGTTTGCGAGATTGTTTGCGATCGCACTCATTTCCCGGATGAGTCCGTCCTGCCGCGCCAGTTGGATGTATATGGCAGATGACATGATTAGCCCCCCTGCACCGGAACACTGGCTTCGGTTTCAAGGTGCCTGACCAGCTCGTCCAGTGACAGATTGGATGCAACAGCATCGGCTTCTGCATCGAGATCGGGGCGAAGCGCCAGAAGTGCCTGGTAGCGGCGCTCCAGGTCAGCGCCTTCAGCACGGCTTGCCAAGGCCATTATCTCACGGGGAAGCATTCTCTGCCCGCTGAGCGTCTCCTCCTCCAGCCAGACAAGTGCCTGCTCGGGGCTTGGTGAAGCAGAAGCGAGCAGGTTGTTGAGGATCTCTTCCTCGCCTGCACGCAGTGCACCGCGCACGGCGAGATCATTGAGTTCCTGCGATCTTGGAGCCGTCAGGGTGGTTTCGAAAACGCTCTGGTAATCGCCGCTCGTCAGCGCCCACCTTGCCTTTTGCAACCTAGCAGCAAGGAGCAACTCCGGACCGAGCGGCTCCTGTGACTTGCCAGCCAAGTGATGGGCCAGCGCCGGCATCTCAGAGCCGGTTGCAAATGCAACCGCAGTGGACATCACCGCCGGGTCCCCTTGAGCGAGCAGCGCGAGTGGAGAGTCTGAAGCCAATAGGCTCAGGATCGATACGGCTTCCCCGGTCTCGCCTTTGACCAGTCGCTCCTTCAGGAAACCTGCTAGCCCCTCGCTCAACTTTTCACGCGCGACGGGATCGGCTAGCGCAGGGACCTCAAGCAGATCGTAAAATATCGAAAGGTCATTGCGCAGTTCGGCTTGCAAAACCCAGAAGTCGATCAGGGCAAATCGTTCCGCTTCATCGCGCAATGCTGCAAATTGAGGCGCGATCTCCGATTTCAGGACATCCACCTCAGCCTGTGAAACAGGGGCCCGGTGGCGTGCGAGCAGGTTTATGGCTGCGTCCCTCAATTGCGGGTGCCGCATCTGGCGGCGCAGGGCATCAAAACCGCCTGGTTTGTTCGACTTTACATCGAGGGCTGCGTCCAGGAATCTCAGTTTTGCCGATGCCGAAAAATCGGCTTCGTCGAATGTCGCCATCATGGAGGTCGCCAGGGCGTTTTGCCCATCGTCGATGAGCGCAGGCAGAACAATGGCTGAAACATCAACTCGCAGCTTGAAGGGCAAACGCCTGTACCCGGCGACCAGACCGTTGATGTCCACCTGGGCCGTGTTTCCAGAGTTCGACACGGCAACAATGCTCGTCCAGAAATCACCCTCAGGAGAGCATTGGTACAATTGCTGAAGATAGCTGCCACCCTGCTCGCCCTCGGTCGCCAGAAAACGTGCAATGGCCGCGAGGGCGCGTTCATCGGGCTCAACGGCGTTTTTGGTTTGCGAAACGACTTCCGAATACAGCCCTAGCGCGATCTGGCCCCGCATGGCGTCCATGAGGCTGGCCGGACTGGACCTGTTTGAGCTGTCATCGCGACCACGCATCCCGGTCGTGAAACGCACCAGTTGTGCATACAATCTCAGGTCCTCAAATTCGTCAAAGCTGATGGTCTGCTCTTGCGGACACCTGAAGGGATCTGTCACCGCCTGAGGCGACGCTCCGCTTTGACTTTCCCCACTGCTCGACAAGGGCAGAAGCCCTTCATCGACCGCGCGTGCAAAAAAGTCGTTCACCGATCCGGGCAATCGATCCCCGGAACCACTGCCGGACGCCTGTTCCTGGCCGTAACTCTGCGCAGCACAAAGCATAAGCAAGGCGGCCAGGCTGGCGGAAGAGTGGATCGCCCAGCCCATCAGGCCGCACGCTTGATGTCACGGATGGCGCTTTCGACCTCATCGAAAGAGGGCCGCAGGCGGGATGGTGCATGGCGCCTTGCCACTTCCAGGCAGATATTGATTGGATTTCGGTGCAGATTGGAGACCAGTACTTCAGCGATCATGGCATAAAAGACATGCTCTTCGGTGCGGATGTGTTTCACCTTGCTGGCAAATGGGCCCACCACGCCGTAAGATAGAAACACGCCGAGGAAGGTCCCGACCAGGGCACCACCAATCATGGCACCAAGAATCTCTGGCGGCTTGTCGATCGACGCCATGGTCTTGATCACGCCGAGGACAGCGGCGACAATTCCCAATGCGGGAAGGGCATCGGCCGTGGTCTGCAGCGCGTGGGCACCATGGAGCCTGTCTTCCAGAAGACTATCCAACTGTTTTTCGAGCAGTTCCTCAACCTGATGCACGCTGTCGAAATTCATGATCATCGAGCGGATCGTGTCGCAGATCATCTCGACTGCGGCACTGTCTTTCTGGATTTTGGGATACTTGGCGAAAACATCAGACGCTTCAGGCGCTTCAATGTGGGCTTCAATTGCGACAGGGTTTTCACGCAGGACCTGCAGCAGTTCATGCATCAGGCAGAGCAGGTCCTGGTAATCATTCTTCTTCCACTTGGGTCCTTTCACGATGCTCGCGAGGTCACCCATTGTGTGTTTGATTGTGTTCATGTCGTTGGCCACGACAAAAGCACCAATCGCGGCACCACCGATCATCATCATCTCGAAAGGCAGGGCGTGGGTGATGATACCCATTTTGCCGCCTGCCAGCATGTAACCACCAAAGACCATTGCCATGGTGACAGCGAGGCCAATGATTGCGTTCATATCGCAGCTTCCCCTGCTTGGATTGCCTCATTGCTGATCCCAGCGACAAGCCCCGATTGAATCTTGTCTGGGTTTGAGACTGAGTGGAGGCGGATGGCACGCCGGTCTTGCGCAGCGCCAAAGTTGCCCTGGCCCAGCCGCAGCCTGCCCGTCAGAGTCTGGACTTCGAGATCGATGCTGTGCCCCTTTGCCTCGTTCAACACGATCACTTCCCCCACATCGAGGTGGTAAAGTTCCGCAAGTTTGAACTCGAGATGACCCAGCACCGCCTCAACCCTGAGTTTTGCATCAAGGGCTGCCGTCTCTAGCGTGCTTTTCTGAATTGGATCAGGAGCGAGGGTTTTGTTGTCTTCTGAGCCGAGCCTGTCGAGGTTGGAGAGGAGGTAAGACAGGGGCAGGACAACAGAGACCAGAAGGGCCTCGTCCGCCTGCCCAGAGGCAACATTCACAAAAAGATAGTTTCCACTGGCCTCAAACAATTGCGGATCATGATGCTCGCCAACAGCTGGCTCGATGGGGCCTTCCCGACCGCCATCTGGAAAAACTGAAGACAACCCAGTCCAGAGACCCTCGACAGCCTTCGCAAAAAGCAATCGCTTCAGAAGCATCGGTGCCGCCTCAATATCGTCGGCTTCGACGCCAAGCTTGCGCGCTGCCAATCGGGTGAGTGTGCGATCATCGACAGCAACCGCCCGAAGTCCGGGCGAGGCGGCCGGATCAAACAGGGCCACTTCAAACTTGGACAAGAGTTTCGACGCCAGTGCGCCCCGACACACGCGACGGGTTTCAAGGGCAAAGAACGCGTCTGCCCCAAAGGCATCATCGGCCCAGTTGTTCACATTCGCCAAAAGCTTGTGCCAAAATGGCTTGCACCGCACCAATGATGGCGGGAGGCCGGCGGCACTCTCAATTTTTCGACGCAGGACAGAAGACATGAAGGCTCCTAAATTCCCGCTCAGGTAGAACTTTCCAGGTTACGGGTTCGTTACCACAGTCGCATTTTTTCTACTCTGGGTGGTTATCTGAAATCAGTGCCCCGATGGTAAATAACCCGTCAGACCAGAACGGGCCCCAGAAATGAACGACGCAGAACGCTCTCCCCAACCAATCATAATCCGGCGCAAGAAAGTCGTTAAGTCGGATGGTCACCATGGCGGCGCATGGAAAGTGGCCTACGCAGACTTTGTGACGGCCATGATGGCGTTCTTCCTGTTGATGTGGCTGTTGAACGCCACGACCGAAGACCAGCGCAAAGGCATCGCCGACTATTTCAATCCGACAATTCCGATCAGCCGCATTTCAGGCGGCGGTGCCGACGGATTGAACGGCTCATCAATCTTCACCGAGGAAACATTCGCCATGATGGGCACAGGCGCGTCCCAACAGCGAAGCGTCTCACCGCCATCGCGCACCACGGAGAGATCATCCCAGGAGGACGCCGCCAACCCACCGGCACCCATCGCCGCCGCCGACCAGGCCGAAACCATAAAGTCCGCGCTGGCCGGTGGGGACGACAAGCTTTCGGAACACCTTTTGGTGAAAGTCAGCCCAGAGGGCATTATTGTCGAAATCATAGATCGCGAAGGCGAGCCTTTGTTCGAGACGGGTCGCTATGACCCGACCCAGATCATGGACTCCCTTCTGGAGGCAACTGCCGGCCACATTTCGCAGATCCAGAATTCAATTCACATCATCGGACATACAGACAGTCTATCGTTCCGCCGGGACGCCGAATTCGACAATTGGGATCTTTCGACTGCCCGCGCAAACACAGCGCGCCGGGCACTGACTACAATGGGCGTCAGTCCCAATCGCATCAAGGAAGTCGCCGGGCGCGCCTACACAGACCCCCTCCTCAAAGACGATCCTTCGGCACCTGAAAACCGGCGCATTTCGATAGTCATCCTGCCCGTATCTGCTGACATGTGAGCCCCAGCCCTGCAACCAACAGGTGCCAAGGGCGGTTTACTCCAAGTTAAGTTCGGAAATCTATTCAGGGTTGAATTCCAGGAAGGAGTCCGTCTTGAGTATATCCTCTTCAATGAACGCAGGTGTGATGGGGCTGAACGTCAACGCCACACGCCTCTCCACCATATCCGACAATATCGCGAACTCATCCACTGCAGGTTACAAGCGCAGTGACGTGGACTTCTCGAGCTTGGTCCTTCAACAAACCGGGTCGGCCTACGCAGCCGGGGGTGTTCGGGTAGACACCTTCAAGCAGGTGAGCGAAACCGGCTCTCTCATCACGACCGGAAACTCGACGGACCTGGCCATATCAGGCCGGGGCATGCTCCCTGTGACCAATTCTGCCGGCGTTGGCGCCTTGGCCCTGGACCGCGATCTGATGCTCGTCCCCACCGGATCGTTCACGCCCGACCAGAATGGCAACCTGCGCACCCAAAGCGGCCACTTCCTCATGGGCTGGCCAATGGACACATCAGGCAATATCGGCGCAGTCAGCCGAACAAGCGCGGCCAACCTGGAGCCGGTCAATCTTTCGATTTCCCAGTTCGACGCGTCTCCGACGACAAGAATTGAACTTGGGGTGAACCTCCCGGCAGATGCCACTGTTGCAGGCGCGACACCTGATGCCTATGCGCTCCCGGTAGAGTACTATGACAATGTCGGCCGGGCCCAGAACCTCAATCTCGTATTCACACCGACAATTCCGGCCACTGGAGCGTCCAACACCTGGCAACTCGAGATCTTTGACAATGCCGGCGACCCCACGACGCCTGTTTCCGTGCTCACGCTGACATTCGACGACACTCCGGAAAATGGTGGCCGCCTCGGCAACGTGACGACGGATGCAGGCGCGGCCACCTACGATCCTGCGAGCGGTGACGTGACCCTTGATCTTGGCCATGGCCCTGTGAGTCTTTTTCTCGGCCGTCAGAACGATCCTGCCGGCCTGACCCAGCTGTCGGCGCCTTTCTCTCCAACCTCGGTGACCCGGGATGGCGCACCGATCAGCGAATTGCGATCGGTTGAAGTCGACGAACAGGGTGTGCTGCAGGCTGTTTATGACACCGGATTCCGCCGGCAGCTCTACCAGATCCCGGTCGGAGATGTTCCGAACCTGAATGGCCTGGAGGCCATGGATGGACAGGCCTATGCCGTGTCGCCATCCAGTGGAAGCCTTTACTTCTGGGACGCCGGTTCAGGTCCTGTGGGTGATGTCGAAGGATTTGCGATGATGGAGTCCACGACGGACATCGGCGCTGAACTGACCGACCTGATCGAAACCCAGCGTGCCTACTCGTCGAATGCCAAGATCATTCAGACCGTGGATGAAATGCTGCAGGAAACCACCAACCTCAAACGCTGATCGGTCAGGGGCCATAGATGAGCATTTCCAGCGCGATCAATGCGGCCCGGAGCGGCCTGCAGACAACCAGTCTGCGGGCCGACATTCTCGCGACCAATGTGGCCAATGCCAGCACGAGCGGATATGTGCGCCGCGCGGTGACGCTGAGCGAGAATATTCTGAACGGTCATTCCAGCGGGGTCCTCGCAGAAGGTATTTCCCGCAGCCGCAACGAGGCCACCACGGCCCAGCGCAGGGCCACATCGAGCGAGGCGGCCTTTGCAAGCGTCCTGGCAGACTATCGGACCCGGATGTCGTCCACCTTCGGCGACAGGACCGAAGGCACAGGCATAGTTTCTCGGGTCGCCGATCTCGAAAACGCCATCAAGCAAGCCGCCTTGAGCCCGGAATCGGAAACCTCGCTGCAGGGCCTGTATTCAGCCGCAAAGGCGGTCACCAACCAGTTTCAAAGTCTGCAGAGTTTTGCCGAAAGGGCATACGGGGAGACAGAAAATGCGATCCGCCAATCTGTTTCAGTCGTCAACGAAGCGCTGAAATCCATCGATTCACTGAACGCCAAGATTGCAGGCACGGACCGCAAATCCAATGGCGCTGCAGGCCTGATGGATGAGCGTGACCGGGCGCTCGACAGGCTGTCTGAATATATGGACATCAAGACTTTGCCGCGCGAGGGCGGCCAGATTGACGTCATAACCCGCGAAGGCGTCTATCTTCTCCACGGCGAGGCCCGGCAGATCGAAATCGAGGACAGCGGAAGCGGCCTGTTTCAGGGCGTTGCAGGGCTCAGTGTCGACGGGGTGGACATAACGCCAGGCAATGCCAGCTATGCCGCCCTTGCAACCGGTCGGATTGCAGCTCTCTTCACCGTCCGCAACGAGGAAATTCCCGCCTTCTCTGCCAAGATGAATGCAATTGGAAACGATCTTGCCGACAGGTTCGCCTCGCCCGAGATCGATCCGACCCTGAACCCGGGTGAACCCGGGCTGTTCGTTTTTGAGCCTGCAACCGACCCGCCCTATTCAATCGGCGCGATGTCAATCAATGCACAGATTGACCCCGAACAGGGCGGGCAGATCACCAGACTGCGCGACGGCGTCGGTGCCACACTGCCAGGACCAACAGGTCGCAGCGATATTCTCCAGGGTATGGCCGACGCCATGGCGGCAAGCCAGGACCTCGACGCCGGCGGCCTGAATGGTCGGTTTACGTCATTTGAACTGGTCTCTCACACCGCATCGGTCCTGGGCCAGTCCCGGATATCCCAGGCAAGCGCCCTTTCAGCAAGCCGTGCTGAACTGTCCGCCCTGACGGAAACAGAACAGAGTCAGAGCGGGGTGAACATCGACGACCAGATGCAGGAACTGCTTCTGGTCGAGCAGGCCTACGCTGCGAATGCGCGCGTGATACAGGCTGCCGACGACATGCTGCAAAGACTGATGGAGCTTTAGCGGGATGCGCCTTTATCCACCCCACCCCGCGCTGACCTCGCAGATGGCGGATGCCACCCGGAACCTCAATGACCGGTTGCGCGAGGTTGCAGGCGATGTCACGTCCGGTCGCAGGTTCGACCAGATCGGCTATCTCAAGGGTGACATTGGTCAGGCCATGCTCGCCCAGCGCGCCGTTAACGAACTGACCCTTGAAAAAGCGCAGATCGCGCTGCAAGGATCGCGACTGGCCGTAATCCAGGCGAGTCTTGGATCCGTCGCTGTGGCAGCAGATGGCATCGCCCTTGACGTCCAGTCTGCGCTGGGCCTGGGCGACGCAGTTGCGCTCGAGCGTTCGTCAGACGATGCCCGGGTCGCGCTGGAAAGGGTCTTCGCAGGTCTTGGTACGCGCCATGGCGAGCGATACCTATTTTCCGGGGATGCCACAGATACACCCCCTCTTGAGCCGGTGGAAAACCTGCTTGCCGACCTTGGGACCCTGGCAGCAAACGCTACAACAAGCGCTGATTTCGAAATCGCCCTGGACGCCTATTTCAACAGCCCGGATGGGGGGTGGCGCCAGGACATCTATCAAGGCACACACACCGACCCAAAACAGGATCAGGTTCTGGCCATCGACCCGGCGATCACCGAACTGGTTTCGGGTCTAGCCGTTGTGTCTGTCGCCGAGCAACTGAATTGGGGGGGTGGTTCTGTACTTCCAGAAAGCACGCTTTCCCAAGCTGCAGATCGTATCTCCAATGGCATTGACGGCACGACTGCGGTCAAGGCTCGGTTAGGCTTGGTTGAGGAGAGACTCGACGACCGCGCGATCCAGATCGAACAGGAGGAAACTCTTGCTGGCCAGCTACTGAGTGACCTCACCACCCGCGATCCCTATGAGGCTGCTGTCGAACTCCAACAGCTGGAGGCCAATCTGGAGACCGCCTATGCGCTGACATCGCGGCTTTCGGAATTGAGCCTCGTGCGATTTCTAAGGTGACACGCCATGCGCAATAAGTTTCTGATTTTTGGGTTCGCATTGGCCTTTCTGGTCACGCTTGGGCTTCCGAGCGACGCCCAGACCCGCATCCGCGATGTTGTGGATGTCGAGGGCGTTCGCGACAATGACCTTCTGGGCTATGGTGTCATTGTTGGCCTTGATGGAACGGGGGATTCGGTTCGCAATTCCCCATTCACGGAAGACTCACTGACCTTCATGCTCGAGCGTCTCGGCGTCAACGTCCAGGGCGAAGCCATTCGTCCAAACAATGTTGCAGGGGTTCTGGTGACCGCGAGGCTGCCACCGTTTGCACGACAAGGTTCAACAATCGACGTGACGGTTGCCTCAATCGGTGATGCCTCGAGCCTGGAAGGTGGGACCTTGATCCTGACACCGCTCAAGGGTGCCAACAACGAGATTTATGCCGTCGCACAAGGCAGCGTGATCGTTTCAGGCCTCGATGCCGAAGGTCAGGGCGCACGCGTCACGAGGGGCATCCCAACGAGCGGCGCTGTGCCAAACGGTGCCCGCATTGAGCGCGAGATCGATTTCGATTTCAACGCCCGCAGTGTTGTGAACCTGGCCCTCAGGACCCCGGACTTCACGACGGCTGCCCAGATCGAAGACACTATTAACGCCTATATAGGTCCGGGTGTCGCAAGGACGCGAGATCCGGGAACCGTTGAACTCGACCTGACAAGCGGTCAGGCTACGGCTTCGCGGTTGATTGCAGAAATCGAGAACCTCCCGATCAACGTCTCAATGCCAGCGCGGATCGTAATCGATGAGCGTTCTGGCACGATTGTTCTCGGGCAGGACGTGACCATCTCGACCGTTGCAATTGCGCAAGGCAACATATCCGTCCGCGTAACGGAGCGACCGGTGGCGGTTCAGCCCAATCCATTTGCTGCAGGAAGAACCATCGCCCTGCCGCGGACAGATATCGAAATCACCGAAACCGGCGATGACCGTGTCACCCTGCTAAGGGAGAACGTGCAACTTTCTGATCTTATTGCAGGCTTGAACAAGCTCGGCGTTTCACCCCAAGAGATCGCCGACATTATCCGAAGCATGAAAACGGCAGGGGCTATCCACGCCGATATCATCGTCCAGTAGAGGCTGTAACGGCCTTGGATCGCGCATCAAGGGCATTTCCCAACCCAATCTGCACCATTTGGCCGGCACGTGCCCTACTTGGAAAATTCAATCACCTTGTCCCGCCGCAGATCGAGCAGGCGCTTGGTGAAGGTGTTCACCAGCTGGTCGGCTTCTTCCGCACCCACGTCCGCACAGCCCTCCAGTTCGCTTCGCAGATTGTCAGCCATTCTCGAAGAGATATTGCCGATCAGAAACTCGAAGACACCCGTGTAAGCGTCCCTGAAAACAGCCAGCATCCGAAGGAATTCACCGTCATCGAATTCCCTGGTGACAAGGGGCACATATTTTACGGGCAAGAGGTCAGGCAGGTTGGCGATGTCCAGCACTTGTCTCTGGACGACATCAAGCTGGTCAGGATGGCGTTCTTTGAGGAACTCGATCATCCTTTCTCGCTTGGTTGCCGGCAGCAGGCTCATGACCTCGCCAATCCGTCCGATCTCATCTTCCTTCGCGCTTTCATCTTCGTCCCCGGAGCGGCCAAGCAGGTCTTCCTCAACCATGCGCTCTATCAGGAGGTCGATTTCGGGATCACTTTTCATGTGCGCCAACAATTCAGCCATGGCTGGCCCTGACCTTGCTTCCTCAAGGTGGGCAATCAATTGGGCTGAAAAACCAGGCTCGACCCTTCGCAGGGCGGCGGCCACCAGATTGGATGGGAGCACACTGAGATATTCCGCTACCCGCGCGGGGTCCAGGCCTTGAAGCCTGACCCAGACAGGCGCTTTCGAACTCATTGAATCTGTCGATCTCGAATTGGCCAAACCGTCAGCTTCTGCACGTAGATCGGCAAGAATAGATTGCCGGAAGTCCTCAAGCATCAATGGCCCACTCGGAATGCCCCCGACCATGTCGTGCAGCTCGTTCAGAAAACCGGCAACGATGGCGTTGAGCTCCTGTTTCGGCACCCTCGGCACACTCGCCATGACCGCTTCGATGCGCTCTAGCTCAGTCCCGTCAACACGGCTTAGCATCCGCTTCACGAGACTCTCGTCGAGCAGGGAAATGATGACTGCTGCACGTTGCGCAGGCGTCAGGCTCGAGCCTTCCGGTTTGTCGGACAACTTCTCCGATTCAGCAGACATCAGTACGCATAGCCTCTCAATACGGCTTCGGTGATCTTGAGCCAGGCATCTGCAAGCACAAAGAAGCCAAGTTTGAATGGGAGAGACACCACCGTTGGCGGCACCATCATCATGCCCTTGGCCATCAGGATCGATGCCACGACCAGGTCGATCACCATGAATGGCAGGAAGATCACGAATCCGATCTGAAACGCCGTCTTGATTTCCGACAGCATGAAAGATGTCGAAAGAAGTGCGAAGCTTGGTCGATCTCCAGATGCCAAGGGACGGTTCATCGCATCTGCAAGCGAAACGAGTGTGTTCGGGTCAGTCCGGTTCAACATGAATTCGCGAAACGGCTCAGAAGTTGCTGACCATGCCTCCGGTTCAGTCAGGCTGCCTTCGATGTAGGGCTCGAAGCCGTTGGCCCAAGCCTCCATGAATACTGGCTCCATGACAAAGAATGTCAGGAACATAGCAAGGGCCATGATCATCATGTTGGGGGGTGTCTGTTGAAGTCCGACCGCTTGGCGAAGAAAGGAAAATACGATCACCATGAAGGGCAGGCACGTCACCATCATCGCGATCCCCGGCGCCAGGCTGAGGAGGGTAATGATCAGGAAAAGCTGGATCACAGTGGCGTCAAGCCCACCCCCGCCACTACCGAGGAACCCACCTGCGAGCGACTCGGGAATGGACTCTTGCGCCAGGGCGGGTGCTGCGAGCAACGTGACCGAGAGCAACAGCGCCGCAAAGTATCGAAGACCCATCGGCTAACTCTCCACCGGAACATCCCCATGGGGGATTTCAACAATCACGACGGCAATGCCACCATCGTCTGTTTCCTTGAGTTCGCCCAACGCAACGACGCGCCCATCTACAATAAGTTCGATCGGATCTTCGATCCGCGCATCGAGAGGAAACACAGTATCAGTTTCGAGTTCGAGTATCTCTCGAACCTTCATCCTGATGGACCCGAGACTGACCGAAACCTTGACAGGGACGTCAAAAATGGAGCGCTTGAGCCGGTTTTCGGGTTCTCGCCTATCGATTGATGTTTCCTGAACTGCAGCGACAGTGGAATCAGCCATCCTGATCTCCTGGTTCGTTTGTTTCTTCACCTTGATGGTGTTGTGGTGAGCAGAGTTCCGTGAGGAGGCGATCGAACTCGAAGTCGATGCCGCCCACCTGCCAGTCCACTTCCACGCGCAGGCCGTCCAATTCCGCGTTCTCGAGAAACTCTATGGACCCAGGCTCCAACGCCAATTCATCAAGAGCAGCCCGCAAGGGCCCGACGAGCTTTGGGTCACCAACCTGAAGTCTCAAAGGACCGCCCGGGGTCATGGTGAGTTCGGACAACTGAAGCGCCACTTCTTCTGCCAGAAAGGCTTCGGCACATTTCGGCAGCAACAAGCTGCAAGCTCTACCGACCTCTTCGGCCAACCGCTTCTTCAGGTCTTCATCAAGGCGGTTCCGTGCCGATAGAAACTCCTGGGCGGCATTTTTCAGGAGTTCCGTCTCCCTGGCCCGCTCGAGCGTTGCCTCTCGAAGCTCTTTTTCCAATTCAGCCACATGCGCTGACGCCGGAGCTTGTTGGGTGTTGTTGGGCTCAATGTCTGGCTCTGCTTGTTCAACTGTCGAACTGTCCGTTGGGTCGGTCTGCATCGGCGCTTCGGGTTCGCCGGCCCAACCATCGAAGCTCTGTAGTTTCAGTTCATGGACCTTAGTCATTTACAGCCGCCCTGCGATCTTCATTGAGCCAGTCCAGCAACAGGTTTGCAGCCTCCGCTTCGCGATCGGCGGCCCGCTCCTTGAGGAGATCGACTGGATCAGGCTCCGGAGGCGACGCGGTTGGCACTTCAGCTTCGTCCTCGGACTTAACCTCGTCAGACAGCGCACTTGGCCCAGGCCGGGTCAGGATGGGGCGTATCACGCCCAGGCCCAGCACGATGACAACCAGTGCCAGAAGCGCAAGCTGTGCCCCAGACCAGCCATATTGCCGGACCATCTGCTCCACCATTGTTGGTGCTTCCACCATTTCTGGAATTTCGACCGGCGTGAATGGCATCACCTCAATCTGCAACTGGTCGCCCCTGCCGGCGTCAAGGCCTGCAACCGCCGCTATCAATTCGTTGAAATTGGACAGGATTTCCTCCTGAGACGCCGGTGGAAGCGGTGTTCCATCCGGGCGCAGCAGGGCGTCGGCATTCACGACCGCAGCAATAGACACTTTCGAAATGGCGCCTGGCAAGCGCTCGGTCTCGGTCCGGATTTCGGTAAAATCGTAAATCACCGACTCACGCGTGTTTTCCCGCGTCGACCTTCGTGGCTCAGCCTGGGCCCCATCGTTCTGGGGAAGATTGCTGGCAACTGTGATCTGACCAGCACCGCCCTGACTGTCTTCGGCCATCTCATCGATGGTTCGGCTCCGCAAAACGCGTGAGTCAGGATCAATGCTCTTGATGCTTGTGCGTTCAAGGTCGCGATCGACCTCAACATTGACCGAGACGCGCGCATTCCCGCGTCCGAGCCGGGCCTCCAGCAGATGCAATATCCGCTGTTCCAGCTCCTGTGTCCGGTCTGCTTCAACCCGTGAAGGGATGGCCTGAATGCTTGCGTCGTCGCCAGCGATGATCCCATGGCGCGCATCAATCACGACAACCTCAGATGGGTCGAGATCGGGAACTGACAGGGCAACAAGGTACTGGAGCGCCTCGGCTTTGGCCGCATCCGGCCTCGAGGAAGTCGACACCGTCACTGAAGCCGTCGGAGCGGCACTATTCCTTGAAAACCCGGAACGGGTCGGCACGGCGATGTGGACCCTGGCGCTAAGTATGTTGGGCATTGCAAGTATGGTGCGGGTAAGCTCGCCCTCCTTCGCGCGCCAATAAGTTGCATTGTACATTTCAGATGTGGTCGAGAATGCCGACACTGAGTCGAGCAATTCGTAGCCCTGAACGCTCTGGCGGGGCAGGCCCTGTCCCGCCAGGCGGATGCGGACCAGATCCCGATCGGCTTCCGGGACAAAAATTGTCTCGCCGCGCAATTCATAGGTCACACCTTGCTGGTCGAGTTGGGCAACAACTTCGCTGGCATGGCTTGGGTCCAACCCAGAGTAGAGCAAAGTCATCCTTTCGGAGTTCACCGAGGAAACCAAGAGCACCATGCTCAATGCGACAGTTGCCGCTGCCCCAGCAAGTGCCGCCTGTTTGGTCCGCGATAGACCTTGGATTGTTTGCCAGACTGCCAACAAGAGGTCTCTCCGTGTGACCCGATTGCATGAATAGTTTCTACCTGGGCGGGAATTATTAAGACAAGATTTACCAGGGGCTGGAATTGGTGGGTCAATGTCGATCTGGGATGACGTCGTATGGCGAGTGAAAAAGCGGAAGCCGGAGGCGCAGCTTCAAAAGCCGACAGCCTGGGCATCATCGGGCTCGCGCTGCTCAGTGCAGTGGCCATTCTTGCCTCGTTTGGAGGCACCTATTTGTTTGGCGCGACACAGGCCGACAGGCTGAGTTCGGCCTCTCCGGCCCCAACAGACATCCGGGAGTGGAACCCCTCGCTTGTGGACGAGGACATGGCGTTTGTGTCCATCGGGGAACTGACCATCACGATAGGTGGAGGCGAGGCATCCCGGTTTGTAAAGTTGGATCTCACATTGATTACGAAGCCCAAGGATGTACGACTTGTCGCGGACTCAGAAGCAGTCCTCAAAGATGCGTTTGCCGACTATCTACGTTCTGTGAATCCCGAAGACTTCGAAAACCCGGCGTTCTATCCGCGAATGAAGCAGCAGTTGGCCCGACGGGCCGAGATCATTCTGGGACCATCTGGATCGCATGGCATTTTGATCACCGAATTCTTGTTGAGGTAAGACATGCAGATCGCACCGATTGATATCGCGCTCCTTTTGGTTGCCGTGGTGGCTGGCAGCTACTGCTTCCTTCTCAACAAGAGATTGAAGGCTCTCCAGGACACCCGCGAAGGAATGGGCGCAACCATACAAGCCCTGTCTGATACCATTTCCAAGATGAACGGGGTCACCGAAGCATCGGGACAGCAAGCCAGGGCGATGGCCGAGGCCCTGGACTTGCAGATGCGCCAGACGAAGACGCTTTCTGAAAGAATGGAGCGCCTCGTTGCAGATGGACAACGCACGACCACACAACTCGCAGACCAGCTTGCCCGTCTCGATGAACGACAGGCAAGCTCGGCATTCCTGTTTGATGACGCGCCATCCGACGAGCCCCCCCTCGGCACGTACCGGCCACGCCCAACACAATATGGCTACGACGATGAGAAGTAGTCGGACATCCCATGTGCTGACCACACTCGGCGTCCTCTTCATTGCAGGAGGCGTCGCCCGGGTCATTGCGCCAGCGACAGCAGACCAGAGGGAGCCGGAAAGCGTTTCGGTGTCTGGGCTGGTCGAAAGTGTCGACACCACTCGCAGGGATGCCAGCGCGCCAATGGACTGCAGCAATGAACTGGCCAGTCTTCTCGCTTCGGACGCCTCCGAAAGGCATGCGGTCGAAGAAGCTCTGCGAATTGATAGACTTGAACTCGAGGCCAGAGAGCAGCAACTTGCAAACCGCAAGAAGGAGTTGGAAGAACTTCGCGACCTGCTTCGGAAACAATGGACACAGCTCCAAGAGCAGGCGGAAGAAGATATTCGCCACTTGGCAGCCATGTATGGAGCTATGAAGTCAGACGAAGCTGCAAGCATCTTCAATCAGATGGATCCGGCTTTCGCAGCAGGTTTTCTTCGTGAAATGCCAGGCGACGCTGCTGGGCCAATCCTCGCTGAAATGAACCCGGACAAAGCTTACCGAATAAGCATCGAGATCGCCTCTCGGGGCGCGGAAGTCAGACGTGCAGGTCGGAATTAGCCCCTCTGCAAACGCAGAGGGGACTTGTGTCTCTTGGAGGCCTGGCTCAATCAGCCGGCCAGTTCGTCGAGCTTCCCGAAATGCTCGGCCAGCAGGTAATAGAAGGTCACCCGGCCCTTGTTGCCGCCTTCCGGCTTCAGCTTCTCGCAGATTGCGGCGATGGCTGCGTCCAGTTCATCGGATGTGTGCGCCAGGCCGAGCTTTCCGCGCAGCCACTTTTCACGCACCCGGTCCAGCTCGCCTTGGTCCGAGCAGGACACAAGCGAGCTGTCGCGATTGCGCAGTGCAATGCCGAGGTGACCGACGATCTTCTCGGCCGCCTTCTGGTTGTAGCCCTTGGCGTATTTCTTGACGTTCTCTTCGTACTTGGATGCATCGGCCATCTGGCCCTCCCTCACTGTTCAGAGGCGCTTGTTGTGTAGTGTCCGCGCCGATACGCAATGGTTGCCCCTGGCCTGCCGCTAAGTCAACAGGGCCGCGCGCGGATCGACCGCCTACGGACAAGGCGAGGGCTGGGCGTTGTGGCGGTGGTCGATGGCCGCCTCCAGTTCCTCGCTCCAGGACAGGTCGAAGGCATCGATGCAGGTTGCCAGCTGGTCCATTGTGGTCGCGCCGATGATGGTGGAGGTCGTGAACGGGCGTGTGTCACAAAAGCGAATGGCAAGCTGGGCCGGGTCGATGCCGGTCTCGTCGGCGAGTTGGAGATAGGATTCGATTGCCGAGAGCCCCTGCGGGCTTTCATAGCGGTCCAGCCTCTGGAACAGCTGCTTGCGAGA
>CAZVES010000007.1:0-42548 GCA_964625835.1 uncultured Hyphomonadaceae bacterium | reverse complement strand
CTCTCCTGGCGAGAGAGGGCGAGCATCAAAGAGCGTTCCACGATGGGCTCGCGCAAGAGCGGATAGGAGACGACTGGATAGGCCGCTTGCGGTGCCACGATGCCCCGTGAAAGCCCGGCCTTTGCTCCACGCACACCGATATCGGAATACTGATAGTCATCAGCCAGTTGTTTGAGCAGTATGAATTCCGCTGGAGACGTGAGCTGGTCGTCCAGATGATAGGCGAACTGGCGGACATAGCGGCCTTCGCCGGCTTCGGCGAGAAGGCGCAGGGCCTGGACCAAGGGCAAGGCCTCGAAATCAGCGCGTTCTGATTCGGTCGGTTCGGCTGGTTCCTCGAACGTGATCGACAGCGCATCGATGCGTTCGGCGGCGAGCTGGCCATAGAAGGTGTAGTTGTAATTCGCCGCACCGAGATAGGCCTGCTCAGCGGCTTCGGGATTGCCGAGGGCTTCGCTCGCCCGACCGGACCAGTAAAGCGCCCTTGCAAGGCTGATGGGGGTGGAAACGCCTCCTTCAAGTGTCGTGAAGTGTTCGCTGGCCGCGTCGGCCCGCCCCGTGTGGCGCAGGGCGATCCAGCCTGACAACCACTCCGCTTGAGCAAAATCGATTCCGCTTTCAAGGCCATGTGGTGCCGCCAACTGATAGGCCGTGGAGAAATCCGCATCCTTCAGTTCACGCCGCACGGCAAGGTGGCGTTCGTCCCACAGGCGTGAGCGTCCTGCCCTTGGGACATCGTCGCCGCGTATGTCCACCAGGAGTTCGGTTGCCCCGGACTGCATGCCGCGTCGGCGGCGCCACTGGGCCCGGTCATGCAGCAATCCGGCATGGTTCTGAAGCGAGGCGGGGACGGCTCGAATGGCGTCGTCAACGCCCCGGCGGCCAGCCTGCAGCTTGATCCGCGCATCGACTAGCGCGCGCCAGTCAGGTGTCAGGAGAGAGCGCAGCGCATTGGCCTCCGATCGCTGGCGCGTCCACAGCAGGAAATCGACACGCGTGCGGTGGTCTTCCTGTGTGAAGTCGGAACCGAATGCGGCCTGCAATGCGCGTCGCGTCTCCCTTTCCAGTGAGTTGTTGCGCCAGGCGTCGCGGGCCACTTCCAACGCCCGGCCCGTCTCGCCGCTCCGGCGATAGGCGAGGGCGAGCGCCGCCTTGCCGTCGCCGGTCATGGGCCCAGACCCCGTAAGCCATTCAATCTGCTGGCTCGCCGACAAACCGCTTTGCGAAATGATCTCTTCGGCGCGAGCCCGGATGCGACCAGTCGACGGCCAGCCCTGGAGGTCTTCGAGCGCCTCGGCCAATTCCGAAAATTCCATGCCCGGGGGGCCTGCCGTGGCGCGGCGCCAGAGGATCAGGCTGCGCACGATCTCGCTGCGGGCGACGCGCTGGTAACGACCAACATCAAACCACTTGCCATCCGAAGCCGCTTCGAATGCATTGTGAAGTGTTTCGGCGTCCTGGGTCGAGACAACTTCCGATGCATAGAGGCGTTCCGGCTTCAGGCTCGGTGCCAGCGGCATGGAGGCGATTGCGGCTGGCGCAACAGCAAAAAGAAACGCAATGGTCGCAAGCGCGTATTTCAGCATGTGACGATCTTCTTTCTCAATCGGATTTCGGGACGTGCAAAATGACGTCCAAGTCGTTACGCATGGCACTTATCAACTCTAGAATCACGGCGACAATACGATGTTTCGAGGCTCTATCCCAGCACTGGTAACACCCTTCAGGGATGGCGTGGTCGATGAGAAAGCGTTCGAGAAACTGGTCGAGCGCCAGATCGAGGCGGGCGCAGGCGCTCTTGTGCCCGTCGGTACAACAGGGGAAACATCGACGCTCACACATGAAGAGCATCGGAAGGTGGTCACGCTTTGTGTCTCCATTGCCCGGGGCAGGGTGCCAGTGATTGCCGGGGCGGGGTCAAACGCCACGGCTGAAGCCATCTCGCTGGTCGAACATGCAAAGACCGTTGGCGCCGATGCCGCCCTTGTCGTGTGCCCCTATTATAACAAACCCAATCAGGCCGGGCTTGAGGCGCATTTCACAGCGATCAATGACGCCGTGGCATTGCCGGTGTTCATCTACAATGTCCCTTCACGGACCGTGGTCGACATTCAGGCCGAGACCGTGGCCAACCTGTCGCGCTTGCCGAACGTTATCGGCATCAAGGATGCCACGGGTAACATGGGCCGCATGCAGCGCCACCTTGAGCTTGTCGAGGACAAGTCCTTTGTCTTTTTGTCGGGTGACGATCCGACCGCAGTCGAATTCTGCCGGTCAGGAGGTGCCGGCTGCATATCGGTGACGGCGAACGTGGCGGCACGGCAAACGGCGGCTTTGCATGAGTTGATTGAGCGCGGCGATATATCGGAAGCGAAATCCATGGATGACCGTTTAGGCAGCTTGCACAGAGCGCTGTTCATGTCGCCGAGTCCGGGACCCGCCAAGTACGCGCTTGAGCGGCTGGGCCTGTGCAGTTCCGAGTTGCGCTTGCCGCTTACGCCACCAGATGAGGACACGCGCAGGGCCATCGATAAGGCCATGACAGAAGCGGGCGTTGAGAGCTAAGGCACGGCATGGCGAAGAAGAACCAGACCAAGGGGAGGGGGGATGGACTTGTCGCCGAAAACAGGCGCGCACGCCGCGACTATTCGGTTGAAGACACGTTGGAGGCGGGCCTGATCCTCAGGGGCTCAGAAGTGAAGTCCCTGCGCGAGGGACGGGCAAACATTGCCGAGAGCTATGCCAGCGTCGAGGATGGCGAGTTGTGGCTCATCAATTCCGATATTCCCATCTACACGGCCGCAAACCGCTTCAACCACGAGCCGAAACGCAAGCGCAAGCTGCTGGTTTCGCGACGCGAACTGGCCCGGCTTTCACAGGCCACAGATCGTGCCGGTCGCACCATTGTTCCACTGAAGCTGTATTTCAATGAGCGCGGCCTCGCCAAGCTGCTGCTGGGGATCGCGACCGGGCGCAAGTCCCACGACAAGCGAGATGTGGAGGCCAAGCGCGACTGGGATCGCCAGAAGGCGAGAGTCCTGCGCGAGCATTAGGGCGCGCTGGCCAGTTCCCTCGCGCGCGCGAAAACATCTGCAAACATCTCCGGTGTGAGGCGGCGGGTGTTGGTATTGTATCTTGAGCAGTGATAGCTCGAAAGCAGTGAGATGTTACGCCCGGACACTTCGATCTGGTGTTCGCCGCCATGGCGGAAAGGATGGGCGGCCATCCGCAGACCAAGGGCCCTGACCGTTGAGTCGTGGGAGATCTTCCCCAGGCAGAGAATGACGCGCAATCGCTCTAGCGCTGAAATCTCACTCAGCAGGAATGGCCTGCAATTGGCGATCTCCGCGCCAACGGGCTTGTTCTGGGGAGGAACGCAGCGCACTGCATTTGTGATCCTTGCGCCGACCAGTTCAAGCCCATCGCCCGGATGTTTGCCATAGCGGCCATTTGAAAATCCGAACCGCTCCAGTGTCGCGTACAGCAGATCGCCGGCCCAGTCCCCCGTAAAGGGCCTGCCTGTGCGGTTTGCGCCCGAAAGCCCCGGGGCCAGGCCGACAATGAGCAGGCTCGCATCGAGCCCACCAAAGGCCGGAACAGCGCCGTTGAACCAGTCCGGGTGCTTCTCGCGACACTCAGCGCGATACCCCGCAAGGCGCGGGCACAGGGCACAATCCTTGGGCGGGACGTCCAAACTAGTCCTCACCGTCGATGTCGAGATCGTCATCGCGGTTGTTGTCGCGCCGCGGCCGGGCGATCAGCTCGGCCATGTCCTGCAGGTCGACAAAGGCGTCGGCTTCCCGGCGCAACTCATCGGACACCATGGGTGGCTGCGACTTCACGGTCGAGATGACGGTGACGCGCACCCCCCGGTCCTTCAGGCTTTCGATGAGTCGGCGAAAATCCCCTTCACCGGAGAACAGCACCGCATGGTCCAGGTGATCGGCCAAGGACAGCATGTCGACCGCCATTTCAATATTCATGTTTCCGCGAACCCGGCGTCGCCCCTCACGGTCCGTATACTCACGAGCCGGCTTGGTGAGGACATTGAAACCATTGTAGGCGAGCCAGTCCACCAGGGGGCGGATCGGCGAATAATCGTCGTTCTCAAGCAGGGTCGTGTAGTAATTGGCCCGCAGGAGTCGGCCTTTTTTCCGGAACTCCTCAAGCACCTTCCGGAAATCAATCTCCAGTCCCAGTGCCCGGGCCGAGGAGTACAGATTGGCACCATCAATAAAAAGGGCCAGACGCTCGTCTTTGTAAAATGCCATGGAAATCTTTCAAATCGGTACGATCCCCACCGCACTGGTTTAGTGTCGTAGGGCTAATCCACACCGCCCCGAACCGCAAGAGACTGTTGCAAGTGCGAATGGTGCAATGTATCTTGCGCGATTAGCAGGAGAACACCGCCCATGGCCCGAGTTACTGTCGAAGACTGCATTGAAGAGATCCCGAACCGCTTTGAGCTGGTACTAATGGCGGCCCATCGCGCGCGCATGATCCGCGAGGGCTCTCCGTTGACGGTGAACCGGGACAATGACAAAGATCCTGTTGTTGCGCTTCGTGAGATTGCCGACACAAGTGTCGACCTCAAGGTTGTGAAGGAATCTTTCGTCTCCAGCCTGCAGGATCTCAGCCCCGGCGAAGACACTGAGCGCGAAGAAGACCGGATCGCACTCGAAACGGGCCCGACGGCCACTGAAGATGACGTCATGCGTGCTTACCAGGCCGAGCTTGAGTCCGGACGTGACGACCGGATGTAGCCATTGACCGGGGCCACGCAAAGCGCGGCGGAGCCAATACGCACTCCTCCGATGGGCATGCGACATGCCGAACTCGATACAATATCTTGCGACGAACTCCTTGAACGCGTCCGGCAATACCATCCCGGCCTGAACGAGATCCGTCTGGCGGATGCTTATGATTTCGCAAAACTGCACCATGGCGAACAACTCCGTGCGTCGGGTGATCCTTATTATTCCCATCCTGTAGCCGTCGCTGAACTGCTGGTTCAGGTACAGCTTGATGAGGCCACCATCATCGCGGGCCTTTTGCATGATGTGGTCGAGGACACGCAGGTCTCACTCGGCGAGGTTCGGTCTCGATTCGGAGGCGATGTGGCTGATCTCGTCGATGGCGTGACGAAGCTTACGCGACTTGAGTACCGAAGCGAGGAAACCAAACAGGCAGAGAATTTCCAGAAGTTCATCCTGGCGATGGTCAATGATATCCGGGTGCTGTTGGTGAAACTCGCCGACCGGCTGCACAACATGCGCACCATCCACCATCTTCGCAAACCCGAAAAGCGCCAGCGTATCGCCCGCGAAACCATGGAGATCTACGCTCCACTCGCCCGGCGCGTGGGGCTCTACCATGTGGCTTCGGAGCTGGAAGACAGCGCATTCGAGCAACTCAATCCCCAGGCGCGAGAGGCGATGACATTGCGCCTCCAGCAATTGGAAGCGGAAAACAAGGTCGACCTCGAGCGCATTCGCCAGGACCTTACGGCCCTGATGGATGCAGCAAATGTGAAGTGTCGGATCAGAGGACGCCGGAAGACACCCTATTCGATATGGCGAAAACTCGAACGCAAGCAGATATCATTTCGGGATGTGGCGGACATCTTTGCGTTCAGGGTGATCGTCGATGGGGATGTGTCCGAATGCTACCGTGTCCTGGGCATCCTGCATACAATCTGGGCCTGCCTTCCCGAGCGGTTCCGCGATTTCATCTCCGTGCCGAAGCAGAATGGCTACCAGTCACTGCACACGACCGTCAGGGCCTCAGGCAACAGGCGCGTGGAGCTCCAGATTCGCACGGAAGCCATGGACAACAGCGCCGAGAACGGCGTCGCGGCGCACTGGAAGTACAAGAACAGCCAATATGGACTTGATCTCGATGCGGCCCGCAGTGCCGGGCTGGATCCACAGGCCAATCTCAGGGCGTTTGCTGACCTGATCCAACACGAAGCCGACCCGGATGAGTTCCTCGAGCATGCCAAGCTTGAGATGTACCGGGAAAATGTATTCACCTTCACGCCAAAGGGACGCCTGATCCGTTTGCCCAAGGGCGCGATGCCGCTGGATTTTGCATATGAGGTCCATACCGCCATCGGCAACACTTGTATGGGCGTTCGGATCAATGGTGAGCAGCGCTCCCTGCGCACGGAGCTTTCGAACGGCGACGTTGTGGAAATTATCAGGGGACGCGAGGAACGCGCTCCCGCCGGCTGGGAAGCCCTTTCGGTCACCGCAAGGGCAAGGGCCGCCCTCAGGCGCCTGGCAAGGAACCGCGAGAAGGGGGATTTCCGGCGACTGGGCTATGACCTGATCCGCAAGGCGCTCAGGCAGGCAGACATCGACCCGGTCGGGGTCAGGATGGACCACACCGCAGAGCGTGCAGGATTTGGCTCGTCCGACGACCTGGCCCTTGCCATCGGCAATGGCGAGTATTCAACGCGTGAACTGATCAACACGGTCTTTCCCGGCTATGCGCGCGACCTGACTGTGGACCCCAGCAAGATGCCACTGGACGACCAGCATGCCAGCCGACTGGTCGCCGGCGAGGCGCTGACACCGGGCGTCACGCTGCATCTGGGACAATGCTGCATGCCGGTCCCCGGTGAGCGCATCATAGGAATACGAGAACAGGGACGGGGGCTTGTTGTCCATTCGATTGGTTGCAACCGGCTTGCCGCGTTCGATGACAAGCCGGATCTGTGGGTGGACCTTCAATGGACAGAGCTCGCAAAGACAGGCGCCGTTGCGGTTGCTCGCCTGCGGGTCACGGCGGTCAACCAGAAGGGTGTGCTTGCCATGCTGTGCAACGCAGTGGCCCAGGCGAACGGCAACATCATCTCCATAGCCACCGGCCGGCGCGCTGAGGAGTTCATCGATCTGGACATCGACATCGAAGTCGAAGACATCAAGCGAGTGACACAGATCCTCGCGGCGCTTCGCTCCTTGGCCGTGGTGGACAAGGCAGTTCGCGAGCAGGGAGACAGACGTGACGAATGAAGACGTTCTGGCAAGCTTCGAGCAGGCGGGCGCGCTCCTGAAAGGACACTTCATACTCTCGTCGGGGCGTCGCAGCCCGGTCTTTCTGCAGAAGGCGCTGGTGTTCTCCAACCCTGTCATTTCAGAAACACTCTGCAAGGCGCTTGCTTCCCGCATTGAAGAGCGGTTCGGGAAGATTGACGTGGTCGCCGGACCCGCAGTTGGCGGCATCATTCCGGGCTATGAAACCGCGCGTCACCTCGGCGCGCGGGCGATCTTCGCCGAACGGGTGGATGGCGTGCTCACTTTCCGCAGGGGGTTTTCCATTTCGGAAGGCGAACGCGTGTTGATCTGCGAAGACATTGTCACGACGGGACTGTCGTTTCGCGAAACTGTGGAGGCCCTCCATGGCCTGCAAGGTGATGTGGTCGGCGGGGCCTGTATCATAGACCGCTCTGGCGGCGGCGCCGATGTGGGCTGCGAACTCGTCGCCCTGGCGTCGGTGAAGTTTCCCGACTATGCGCCCGACGAGCTTCCCGCAGACCTGGCCCGGGTCGAAGCGGTCAAGCCAGGCAGCCGGGGCTTGTCCTGATGCCCGAACGCTTGCGGCTGGGCGTCAATATTGACCATGTGGCAACCGTGCGAAATGCGCGAGGTGGCGAGCATCCCGATCCGGTGCGCGCCGCAAGGATAGCTACTGAAGCAGGCGCGGACGGGATCACCATCCACCTCCGCGAAGACCGGCGCCATATTCGCGACCACGATCTGGAGCGGATCCGCGAGGCCCGCGACCTTCCGATCAACCTTGAAATGGCGGCAACCGACGAGATGCTCGGCATTGCTGTGGAGTTTCGTCCTGAGACGGCGATGTTTGTGCCCGAAAAGCGCGAAGAGCGCACCACCGAGGGCGGCCTGAACGCAGCCCGTGAACACAACAAGCTAGCACCAATGATCCGTACGCTCAGGGAAAATGGCAGCCGTGTTTCTCTTTTCATCGAACCCGACCCTGTCCAGATTGCTGCGGCGCAGGCGCTTGGCGTGGACATTTGCGAGTTCCATACCGGCCGGTTTGTTGAACTGCTACAGGCCGGTGAGGAAAAGCTCGCGGCCATTGAGTGCGAGAGAATTGCCGCTGCTGCTGTTGAGGCGGAAACAATGGGCATCGAGCCCCAGGCCGGGCACGGCCTGACCTACGAGACCGTCAAGCCGATTGCCGCCATACCTCAGTTGCGCGAACTCAACATCGGGCATTTCCTCATGGGCGAGGCCCTGTTCGTAGGCCTGGACGCAGCAATACGGGAAATGCGCCGTCTGATGGACGAGGCACGGGAATGATCATCGGGCTCGGACAGGACATGTGCAACATTGGGCGCATCGAGAAAACACTCGATCGTTTTGGAGACCGCTTCGTCAGGCGAGTCTTCACACCCCTGGAGATCGAGAAGGCGGAAAAGCGCAGGAGACGCGCTGAAACATACGCCAAGCGGTTCGCGGCCAAGGAAGCCTGCGCAAAGGCGCTGGGCACGGGCGTGCCACGGCGCGGTGTTCACTGGAAGCATATGGGCGTGATCAACCTGCCCACGGGAAAGCCGACCATGGAACTGGTCGGCGGGGCCGCGCAACAGTTGGGAAAGCTCATACCGCCCGATCATCTTCCCGTCCTTCACCTGACCATCACCGATGACTATCCATGGGCGCAGGCCATGGTGATCATTGAAGCCTTCCCAAGGGAGGTATCGCTGTGAAGCCGGGCCGCCCGAAACGCACGCGCCAGCGCAAGTCAGCACGAGCAGCAGCGCCGCAATTGTCAGACCAGTCCTTCTCCGAACTCTGCGAAATTCTTGAACACAGGTTCCGCGACCGAAGCCTGCTGACGCGTGCGGTGACGCACCCCAGCGCTCTGCCGGCCGGCGACCCTGGCCTGACGTCGAACCAGAGACTGGAATTCCTGGGCGACCGTGTTCTCGGGCTGATCGTGGCAGAGCGCCTGTTCAGGCGTCGCCGGCAGGAAAGGGAAGGGGGGCTGGCTCCAAGGCTCAATCGGCTGGTTAGCAAGAGTGCCTGCGCGGCGGCGGCACGCCATGTGGGACTGGGCGATCATGTGCTGATGTCAGCCCATGAAATCGCCCAGGGCGGACGCGAGCGGGACACGACGCTGGGCGATGTCTGCGAGTCTGTGATCGCAGCCCTCTATCTCGACAGCGGCCTGAAACGGGCGCAGGCGTTTGTGGAAAAGGCCTTTGCGCCGCAATTGAATGCTCCTCCGGCACGACTGAAGGATCCGAAAAGCGCCCTGCAGGAATGGGCTCACGCCAGCGGATTGCCGGCCCCGGCCTACAGGACCCTTGAGCGCAGGGGGCCAGATCATTCGCCCAGCTTCACCGTAGAGGTCAGCGTTGGCGAGGCCCTGCGCGAGGAGGCGCGGGACAGGTCGAAACAGAACGCTGAACGCGCTGCAGCCCAGCGCCTCCTGGAAGCCATTGACCCGGTCCACGATGCCTCCTGAAGCAATCATTCAGCGTGCAGGCTTTGCTGCGATTTTCGGTGCGCCAAACGCCGGGAAGTCAACGCTTGTGAACCGTCTTGTGGGCACGAAGGTCGCGATCGTGACCCACAAGGTTCAGACCACCCGGTTCCCAGTGCGCGGGATCGCGCACATCGATGACGCCCAGGTGGTCCTCGTCGACACTCCTGGCATATTTGCCGCCCGGACACGCCTCGACCGTGCTATGGTCCAGTCGGCATGGGCGGGGGTTGAAGAGGCCGATTGCCGGGTGCATTTGGTGGATGCGTCCGCCTGGATTACCGATACACCGTCTGCCGCCCAAATCCGCTCGCGTGAGGACGATGAACGGGTCACCGAGAATCTGCGCGCACTCGGACAACAGGCTATTCTGGCCCTGAACAAGATAGACCTGTTCGCACACGCAGAGACCTTGCCGTTGATTGCGAAGTTCAATGGCACCGGCGTTTACGATGAGATTGTGCCGATTTCGGCCGAGAACGGGGAAGGTGTCCACACGCTTGCCAGCCTTCTGGCGGCTCGCATGCCGAAGGGCCCGGCGCTATATCCGCCTGACCAGGCCGCCGACATTCCGATGCGCCTGCTGGCTGCCGAAATCACCCGCGAGCAGCTGATGCTACGCCTGCACCAGGAGTTGCCCTACCAACTGACCGTGGAGACCGAATCCTGGGATGATCAAGACGATGGCTCTTTGCGCGTGCAGCAGGTGATTACGGTTGCGCGCGACGGTCATAAGGGGATTGTCCTGGGCAAAGGCGGCAGGACGCTCAGGGACATTGGGCAGAAATCCCGGATGGAGCTGACAAGTCTCCTCGGCAGGAAGGTGCACCTGTTTCTTTTCGTCAAGGTCGATGAGAAGTGGCAGGAGAGACGAGAGCGTTATGAAGGGCTCGGGCTTGATTTTGATGCCTGAGGCCAGGTGCAGGGCACATGCAGTGGCAGGATGAAGCAATTGTCATCGGCGGGCGCAGGTTCGGGGAAAGCGGACTGATCCTCGAAGTCCTCACCTCCCGACATGGTCGTCGGTCTGGCCTGGTTTACGGCGGTGCATCGCGCAAACGCAGGGGGCAGTTCGAGCCGGGTAACTCGGTGTCCCTGAGCTGGAGCGGGCGTCTTGAGGGACAGTTGGGCCGTTTTGACGTGGCTGAAGCCACCGTTGCCCGCGCAGCGAGACACCTGAACGCACCACTTGTCCTTCTGGTGGTGTCGTCCGTGACTTGCCTGCTGCGCTCCGGGCTCGATGAGGGGGACCATGCCGGATCGGCGATCTATGAGCCAAGCCTGATTGTGCTGGACGCCCTCGAAGACGAGGACGTCTGGCCGGCCTTGTATGCGAGGTGGGAGCTTGGACTGCTCTCGGCCCTGGGATTTGGCCTCGACCTGGACCATTGCGCCCTGTCCGGTGCAAATGATGGGCTGACGCATGTTTCTCCGAAGACGGGCCGCGCTGTACGCGGCTCAGAGGCTGGCGAATACCTTGACAGGCTGCTGCCGCTTCCGAGGTTTCTTGTGGACGCCACATCGCCAGCGATGCCGAGCGACATTTCCCAGGCGCTCGACCTGACGGGGCACTTTCTCGAGCACAGGCTCTTTGGATCGGTAAACCGGCAATTGCCGGAACCTCGCGAGCGCCTGCGCCGGCGCCTGCAGGCCGATTTCGGCTGAATGCGAAACGAGAATTCCTGTCCCGGGCAGCCCCGCACTTTTGGCTTTTCTTAACCAAAGCAGCCTTTGTGTTAACCGCGCGTGTCCGATGAGGGCCTGCCGCGCATGATTGCATTTTCAAGGGAGAGGCGCGATGAGCGACACTATGGACCATGACTCAGACCGCGTCATCAATGAACCCATGAGCGAGGCGCTCTCAAAACGCTACCTCGCCTATGCGCTCTCCACCATCACGGCCCGCGCCCTGCCGGACGTGCGCGACGGCCTCAAGCCTGTCCAGCGTCGCATCCTTTATGCCATGCGCGAACTGAAACTGAATCCTGAAGGCGCTTACCGCAAATGTGCGAAGATTGTCGGCGAGGTGATGGGCAACTACCACCCCCACGGGGACAGCGCCATTTATGACACTCTGGTCCGACTGGCCCAGGACTTCTCGGTGCGCTACCCACTTGTCGATGGTCAGGGCAATTTTGGCAATATAGACGGCGATTCAGCAGCCGCCATGCGCTACACGGAAAGCCGCATGACCGAAGCAGCGAAACTGCTGCTGGCGGGGCTGGATGAAGACGCGGTCGACTTTCGCGACACATATGACGAGTCGAATGAGGAGCCCGTCGTCCTTCCGGCAGGGTATCCAAACCTGCTTGCAAATGGCGCAACGGGAATTGCAGTTGGCATGGCGACGTCGATCCCGCCTCACAATGCCGCCGAGGTCATTGATGCAGCCCTCATCCTGATCAAGGACCGGAATGCACCGATCTCGGAACTGCTGAATGTCATGCCCGGACCGGATTTCCCGACGGGTGGCATCATCGTGGAACCGCGCGCCTCGATCCGCGAGGCCTATGAAATCGGTCGCGGCAGCTTTCGCATGCGCGCGAAATGGGAGGTGGAGGACCTGGGCCGCGGCACCTGGCAGATTGTGGTCAGGGAAATCCCCTACCAGGTCCAGAAGGGCCGGCTGATCGAAAAGCTGGCCGAACTGATTGAGGCGAAGAAGCTGCCTCTGCTAGACGATGTGCGTGATGAAAGCGCCGAGGACATCCGCTTGGTGCTGGAGCCGCGATCCAAGACGGTTGACCCGAACGTGCTGATGGAAAGCCTGTTCAAGGCGACAGACCTGGAAACGCGGTTTTCACTGAACATGAACGTGCTGAATGACGGCATCCCCCAGGTCATGGGCCTGCGGAGTGTGCTGCGCGCCTACCTCGACCACCGCCGCGAGGTTGTTCAGCGCCGGGCGCGCCATCGCCTCGACAAGATCGAGAAGCGTCTACACGTCCTCGATGGCTACCTGATTGCCTATCTCAACATTGATGAGGTAATTCGTATCATCCGCGAGGAAGATGAGCCCAAACAGGTGATGATGGACCGGTTCAGCATCACTGATGTCCAGGCCGAAGCGATCCTGAACCTGCGCCTGCGGGCGCTTCGAAAGCTCGAGGAAATGGAGCTACGCTCCGAGCACGAAAACCTCAGCCAGGAACGCGACGACCTGAACCTGTTGCTCGGCTCTGAGGCACGCCAATGGACCCGTGTGGCCAAGGAGCTGAAAGAGGCTCGGAAGGCCTTCGACCCTGACAGCGAGCTTGGCCGACGGCGTGCCGCATTTGACGAAGCACCCGACATTGACCTCGACGCCGCGCTCGAGGCCTCAACTCCCAGGGAGCCCTTCACGGTGCTCCTCTCCAACAAGGGTTGGATCCGGGCCATGAAAGGCCACGGCCATGACGCCAGCCAGGCAAAGTTCAAGGAAGGCGATGAACTGTTTGTAGCGGTAGAGGTCTTCTCCACGGACAAGATCATTCTCATGTCCTCGGACGGTCGCGCCTTTACGCTTTCGGCCGACAAGTTGCCCGGCGGCCGCGGGCACGGAGAGCCCATCCGCCTGTCCATCGACCTCGAAGACCATGTCGACATCAAGTCCATGTTCAAGCTTGATGACGCGCGCCAGCGTATCGTCGCGTCGAGTGCCGGTTATGGGTTCATTGTTCCGGAGAGTGAGCTGGTCTCCACACGCAAGGCAGGCAAGGCGGTCGTCTCCGTCCCGCAGGGCGCGGAGCTTTGCGTTTGCGAAATCGCATCTGGCGACCATGTCGCCGTGATTGGTTCAAACCGGAAGCTGCTCATATTTGCGCGTGAGGAGTTGCCGGAGATGCCGCGCGGCAAGGGCGTGAAGCTGCAGTCTTACCGCGGTGAAGATGGCCTGGCCGATGCCATGGTTTTCCATGGCGAAGACGGTCTCTTCGTTGTCGAGCCAAGCGGGCGCAATAGGGGCATTGCCGAGTGGCGGGAATACCTCGGCAAGCGGGCACAGGCCGGCAAAGTCGCACCAAAAGGCTTCCCCCGTTCGGGACGATTGAACGGCTGAGCTTGCCGCAAGGCCTTTGCATCGCTAGTCAGGTGTCTGATTCCTAGTCGGGAGGGTCCAGATGGAAGCCGTGTACATAGTGCTTGGATTAATCGCACTGATCGCGATCGGCACCATAGCGATTTACAATGGGCTGGTGTCAAAACGCCAGCGTTGCAATCAGGCCTTTGCGGACATCGACGTCCAGCTGAAACAACGACAGAACCTGATCCCGAACCTCGTGGAGACGGTCAAGGGTTATGCATCCCATGAGCAGGAGACCTTCCAGCAGGTCATTGAGGCCCGGAATGCGGCGATGGCGGCCTCTGACCCAGGGTCCGTCGAACAGGCGGAGACCCTGCTTTCAGGTGCACTCGGGAAACTGTTTGCCCTGGCCGAAGCCTATCCTGACCTGAAGGCCAATACGAATTTCATCCAGCTTCAGGAAGAATTGTCACTGATCGAAGACAAGCTTGCGGCAGCGCGACGGTTCTACAACTCGGCCGTCCAGGACTACAACACCTCTCGCGAGCAGTTTCCGGGATCGATTGTTGCAGGGATGTTCAATTTCGAACCGCGCAACTTCTTTGACGTTGGGATTGAATCCCGCGAAGCGCTCTCTGTCGTGCCGGAAGTCAACTTCGACAGATGACCGGACTTTCTCGGAAATGCCTAAAAGTAACAGAAGTCCGTTGGCGAAGTGCCAGCGGCCTCTGTTTCCTGGCTGTCAGATCAAAAGCCCCGGCAACCATGTGGCGAGTGACGGTATCGCCGCCACGAGGGCAATCATTCCTAACTGTAGCCCGATATAGGGCAGTGCGCCACGCCATATGTCGATGGTGGCGAGACTGTCTGGGGCCGCCCCCCTCAGATAGAAGAGGGCAAAGCCAAATGGCGGGGTCAGGAAACTGGTCTGCAGGTTCAGGGCCATCAGGATGGCCAGCCAGATGGGATCAAAACCAAGCAGGATCAGCGGCGGCGCAACCAGGGGCACGACCACAAAGACAATTTCGATGAAGTCGAGGAAAAAGCCCAGGACGAACATCACGAGCATCGTGATCACCAGGGCACCCCACTTGCCGCCCGGAACCGATGACAAGAGATCGGCCACAAGCTCGTCGCCACCAAATCCGCGGAAGACCAGTGCAAACAGGGACGCGCCGATCAGGATAAGGAACACCATCGCCGTGATATGTGCGGCGCTCTTGAAAGCAGGTTGGAATTGCCCGGCCCTTTGAAGTGAGAAAAGGCCCGCAACCATTCCTGAAAGGAACACCAGCGAGAACACCAAGGCGATGACCATGGCTATATTTTCACCGGCCGGGACCTCGGCGCGATTGACCCGTAAATCCACAGTGTTGGAAAGCAGGAACAGCAGAACCAGTGAGACAAGGCCGGAAAGGATCAGAGCCTTGATCATCCTTCCAGCCGGACCGGCTTGCGACAATCTGAGTCCGGCGAGCAGAATGGCACCGGCAGCGCCCACGGCGGCCGCCTCGGTGGGCGAAGCCACTCCCCCAAGGATGGAGCCCAGGACCACAAGGATGAGCAAAAGGGGTGCGCCGAGGCCAAACGCCACTTCGCCCAGGGCCAGTGGTTCATCTGTTTCCAGCGGAACCCTGGCGGGACATGAGCGCGGCCGCAACATGGATGTCACAGCGATAAAGCCGAGATAGGTGAGCACGAGAAGCAATCCTGGTATCAGCGCGCCGGCGAAGAGATCACCAACTGACACCACACTCGGACCGATGCCGCCGGAAAGGCTGGCGCTCTGGTTCGCATTGGAAATCGCATCGGCCAGCAGGATCAGCACTATGGATGGCGGGATGATCTGGCCAAGTGTCCCGGCCGCGGCGATTGTACCGGTTGCGAGGCGCGGATTGTATCCCTGCTGCAACATGGTCGGCAGCGCGATCAGTGTCATGGTGATGACCGTCGCGCCCACAATGCCCGTGGAGGCTGCGAGCAAGGCCCCAACAACAACCACCGCGTAGCCAAGGCCGCCGCGTACAGACGCCATCAGTCTTCCCGCAATATGCAACAGGTCTTCTGCAACCCGGGAGCGTTCAAGGATCACGCCCATGATCACGAACAGCGGCACCGCTACAAGGACCTGATTTTCCATGGAACCCTGTATTCGCGCAGGAAAGCCTTTCAGGAAAGCATCGGGAAAAACTCCGATGGCGATCCCGATCAGGGCGAACAGGAGTGCCACGCCACCGAGTGTGAGCGCAACGGGAAAGCCGCCCATGAGCGCCAGGATCGCGCCGGCGAACATGGCAATGGCGAGTATGATTTCAATATCCATCAGCCCGCTGCGGCCACACGGTTTTCGGGAGGCGACCTGACACCGGAAATGATCTGGGCCATTTTCAGGGCCTGGCTAAGGCCTTGTGCCATCAACAGGACCGCAAACAGCGGAACAAGCGTGCGGAACAGGAAGAGGATCGGCAGCCCGTCGCTCTCACGGGAGGCTTCAAAGCTCATCCAGGAACGGACAAAGGAAGGGGAAATCGCTGCCCAGAGTACAAGCACGCAAACCGGAAAGAGGAACAGATAAAGGCCCACCAACTCAACCCAGGCCCTGCCTGTGGCCCCGAAACCCGGTCGCAGAATGTCAACTCGGACATGATCATCGTCGCGCAGGGCGCTGGCGCTGGCAAGCAGAAACATGGCTGCGAAACCATAGATGACGATTTCGCTGAGCCAGGAAAACGACACTCCAAACACATAGCGCGCGATCACGACGAGGAGCTGTGTGATCACAATGATCACGCCGCAAGCCATGGCAAACCCCAGTGCCGCACCGGATACACGGTCAATCATGGACGTGAGCAGATTTGCCGGAGTGAGAAGGCCTTTCGGAAATGCAAGGCACAGTATGGGAAGCAGGAACACTGGCGACAGGGCGAACCCCAGCCATTTCAGGCCTGTCCCTAGATACAGGAAGAACTCTGCCATCCCGGACTACGGCCCCGTCGATCCACGTTCGCGAGCGGTGTAGTAGGCGCCATCGGAAACACGCGACCAGCCGCGCATCGCGCGAAGTGCGTCTTCAAAACTCTCATAGATCCGCTTTTCCAGCGGTCCAGAATTGCCAGCGTCGCTTCGCACATCGGCGCTGGCTTCGCCCATGCGGGCGACCACGTCGTCGGGGAAGCTTCGCAGCTGGGTGCCGTGCTCTGTGGTGAGCAGTTCGAGGTGCCTCGCATTCTGATAGGTGAACTCACCCACACTGAGATGATTCACGGCCCGGCAGGCGGCTTCGATAATGGCCTTTTCAGTGCCGGTGAGGCTGTCCCAGACGCCGCGATTGATGCCGACGGCCAGGGATGCGCCCGGTTCATGGAAACCAGGACCGTAATAATAGGGAGCCTCGCGGTGAAAGCCGAGGAAGAAGTCGTTCCAGGGCCCCACCCACTCCGTGGCATCAATCTGGCCTGTCTGAAGGGCCTGGTAGATCTCGCCTCCCGAAAGGGCAATGGCGGACCCGCCAAGCGCTCGAAGGACGTCTCCACCCTGGCCGGGAATCCTCATTTTCAAACCGTTGAGGTCGTCCAGCGCGTTGATTTCCCGCTTGAACCAGCCGCCCATCTGGTGACCGGTGTTTGCCGCTTGAAGCGCCTTCACTCCGAATTGCTCGGACAACTCGTCCCAGAGTTCCTGTCCACCGCCGAAATCGATCCAGCCCATGATTTCCTGGGCGGTCATCCCCATCGGGACAGCAGTGAAGAAGGGAAATCCCTCGGACTTGGCTTTCCAGTAGTATTCAGCGCCGTGGTACATGTCGGCCGTCCCGTCGGCTACGGCATCAAAGCTCTGGAACGCCGGGACGAGTTCGCCGGCTGCAAACACCCGTATTTCCATCATGCCTTCAGAGAGGCTCTCGACCTGCTCACTGACCCTTTCGGCAGCCTTGCCAAGCCCGGGAAGATTCTTCGGCCAGGTTGTCACCATCGTCAGGCGCCTGCGGTTGCGCGACACTGCGGGGGCTGCGGGGCCACCTTCAGCACCCGTTTGCCCACCGCAGGCGACAGCGCCTGCGCCGGCCAAACCCACCGTCGCGGCACCGATAAATTTCCGGCGATCCATCTTCCTGCCTCCCAGCTTTCCCTATTCGTGGTCTTCAAGGGAGCGCCACGTTTCTCCATCGAGCACTTCGAGGGGCGCATACTCACGCTTGTAGTCCATCTTCGGGCTGCCCTTGATCCAGTAGCCCAGATAGACATGGGGCAGACCCAGCTCGCGCACCTGGCGGATATGATCAAGGATCATCATCTTGCCGAGACTGCGCCGATCCTGGGCAGGATCAAAGAAAGTGTAGACCATCGACAGGCCATCGCGCAGCACATCGGTGATCGAGCAGGCAAGCAGGGGGGCATCCTGGGTTTCGCCTAGCCTGTACTCGAAAATCAGGCTTCGCACGGGACTGTCAGCGACCATGTTGACATAATCGCGATAGGTCATTTCGGACATCCCTCCACCATCATGGCGCCCTTTGAGATAAGAGCGTAGCAGTCGGAACTGCCCCCGCGTCGGCTGGGCAGGGACGGGTGCGCGGACAAGGTCCTTGTTGCGATTGAGGACACGGCGCTGGTTTCTCGACATCTGAAATGCCTGAGCGTCCACACGCACGCTGCGGCAGGCATTGCATGCCGGGCATGCCGGCCTGTAGGCGATGCCCTGCGAGCGCCTGAAGCCCGATTGGCTCAGGAAATTGTGGAGGGAGTCTGCGTCCGAAACGACCAGACTGGTAAACGCTTTACGTTCCTTCCTCCCGGGGAGATACGGGCAGGGAGCGGTATTTGTCAGGAAGAAACGCAGGTTCCGTTTCAAGCCAACCGGGAAGGAATGTGAGTCGCTAAGTTTCATGACGCCATGATTTAGTCAGCTACAGGTCGAAACGCCAAGGGGCGATGAGTGTGAAGGCGATCCAGAGAAGGATAACGAGTGGCCCGCCAAACTTCAGGAAGTCACTGAACTTGTAATGGCCCGGCCCCATGACAAGCAAGTTTGTCTGATAAGCAATCGGCGTGGCGAAGCAGCAATTTGCCCCGTAGATCACCGCCAGGAGGTAGGGCAGGGGGTCTGGCGCACCGATCTGCTCTGCCGCCGAAAGAGCGATGGGGGAGAACAGAACCGCGGTCGCGGCGTTGCTCAGCAGATTGGTCATCACCGCAACCGCCAGAAAAACGGCCGACAGCACGGCAAGGGGCCCAAAGGGCTTGGCCAACGAAACCACGCCGGTGGCGAGTGCGTCTGCGGCACCAGTCAGTTCAAGCGCAGCCCCCATGGAGATGGCTGCCGCAATCACCAGGAAAATCCGGAGGTCGAGCGCGCGCGCGGCCTGTCGACTGTTCAGGCACCCAAGGGCAATCATCCCGACGGCCGCCAGCATCGACGCATGGAGGATTGAAAGAAAACCCGTTGCAGCTGCAACGACCATCAAAAGCGCGATCAGCCTCGCCGAGACGGCCTTCGCCGACAGGTCGATCTCTGTCCTCGACCACTCCAGCAGGATCAGGTCGCGGCTCGCCCTGAGCTCGCGCATGGCGTCCGATGGTCCACACAGCAGCAGCGTGTCGCCAGCCTCCAGGCGGATCTCTCCGAGCTTCGCCCGGATCATGTGAGAGCGGCGCTGGATACCGAGGACGACCGCGCGTGTCAGGCGGCGAAACCCAAGCATCTCGACCGTGCGCCCGGCCATGCGTGAACCGGGAGCGACAACAGCTTCGGTGAGCACGAGGGACTTGGGAGCGTCATTTTCGTCACGCACTCCCGTGCCAGATCGCCAGATCTGCTCGAGCATTTCCGAGCGCGTCGACAAGACATCCATGAGCGCAGAGCGGGTTGCCGCGACAATGACGAGATCACCCTGCTCAAGGACCACATCCTCGAACGGCGGGAGGATGGCGCGCTCGCCCCTCTGGATGACCCGGACCGTGAAGTTGGGCAATTCCTTGAACATGCCGGCAATCGGGCGCCGTCCAATGAGGAAGTGATCCTTGCCGACGACCAACTGGGCCACGAATTGCTTGCCACTTGATGTGATGATGTCTTCGTCCAGTCCGCTACGCGAGGGCAGCAGCCATTTCGAGAAGAGCGCGAGATAGAAAAACCCGACTCCAGCCAGCATCAGCCCAACCGGTGTCTGGTCGAAAAAGCCGAGCTCGATCTGTTCGATCCTGAGATATGTTTCGGCTGCAAGGAGGTTGGTGGATGTTCCGATCAGTGTCGTCATTCCCGCGAAGATGCTCGCAAAGCTGAGCGGCATCATCAGCTTGGATGGCGAGCCTTTCATGTGTTGTGCAATCGCACTCATGACCGGCAGGAACATGATCACCACCGGTGTGTTGTTGATGAAGGCGGAAATCACGAAAACGAATGCGAATGCCAGGCAGAGCGTGGCGCGCGGTCGCCTCGAATAGGCGCTTAGCAAGCCCCGGGTGGGTCCCTCGAGTGCGCCGGTCTGGAACAGGCCCTGGCCGACGACCAGCAGTGCCATAATCGTGATCAGGGCAGGATTGCCAAAACCCTCCAGCAGGGCTGCGGCACGCACGGGTGAACCATCCATGGCGGTCGCGCCCGGCAATACAAACAACAGCAACAGGGCAACGATGATGCCCATGGAAACCAGTTCCATGCTCCATTTGTCGGACGCATAAAGACCGATTGAAACGACGACGATCGCAAGGCTCGCCAGCATCGGCCAATGGATAAGATACTCTGAAAGCACATGGGTCTCCGAAAGACTCTCAGCGCCCAGTGATGCTCGACTATTCAGTGACTTGCAAGACGATGGTCACACGTCTGTTTGCGGCCAAATGGGGCTCTTCCTCTCGCAGTGGCTGCGTCTCGCCCAAACCTGCGACACCGTTTATCCGATCGGGTGGAAGACCTGTCGCGACCATGAGCCTGCGCGCCGCGTCTGCACGCCTGAGCGACAGTGTCCAGTTGTCAAGTTCCACATCGCTTGTCGGGAACGCGTCGGTGTGCCCCTCGATGGTCACCGGCCAGTGACCAAGAAAAAGCAGCTCTGTGACCTTTCCGATCGCACGGCGACCGGTTTCGGTGATGTCTGACTGGCCGGTCCTGAACATCGGGGCGTGGGACAAGTCAACGATGTCGATCCGCACGGTGTCATCGAGGGCCGTGACATGGACCCTGTCGCGATAAGGGGCGAGCGAACGGGTGTGGCGAACCTGCCGTGCCAGCGCCTGCGCCCGCATTCCCGGGTCGAGCGCGTCTCCTGCGGCGTGCGCCACTTCGTCCCCGCGAAAGTACCCGGCAAGGCTGGACTGGCGGTCCGGATCGGACTCGTTCACAAGCCAGAAAACGAGAAAAAGTGCGACAAGCGCGGTCAGGAAGTCGGCATAGGCCAACTTCCAGTTTCCCGCCTGGCGGGACGGCGCACGGGGCATTCTGCCCCTCGGGCGCCGATAGGCGTCTGCGATTGCCATACCGGTTCCTGATCTTTCTGATCGGTGAAGCAGTGCTAGCATGGCGTGGTTGAGATCAATTGAGACGGCGCAGAAAGTTTTCCGTCAAATTCGATCTATTCTGATAGTCACCCCGACTGGAAACCTCAGGGAGAACGAGCATGGCGAGAGTGGCATTTCTCGGGCTGGGTGCGATGGGGGCCCCCATGGCTGGTCATTTGGCGCGCAAGGGACACAGGGTGACAGTCTGGAACCGGACCTCCTCCAGGGCTGAAGCCTGGACCAAGGAGCACAAGGGACACTTTGAAAGCGAGGCGGCCGCAGCGGTCTTCGGGGTTGAGTATGTGTTCCTCTGCCTTGGCGACGACCCTGACGTGGAACAGGTTTACAAGGCAATCGAGCCCTCCATCGGAGGCGGAATGGTGATTGTGGACCACACCACCGCGAGCGCCGAACTGGCGCGAGAGCTTCATGGCCGGGCAGCAAAGAAGGGGGCGTCCTTCCTTGATGCGCCAATCTCGGGCGGCGAGGTCGGCGCGCAGAAAGGCGTGCTCACGGTGATGTGTGGGGGAGACCCCGACGCGTTCTCAAAGGCGCTTCCCGTGATGGAAGCCTATTCGAACCGGATCACGCGGATCGGGCAAAGCGGAAGCGGCCAGCTCGCCAAGTCCGTGAACCAGATCTGTATTGCCGGAATTTTGCAGGGGCTTTCGGAAGGTATCGCCTTCGCCGAAGCGGCGGGACTGGATCTCGCCAGGGTCATTGAGGCAATTTCCGGTGGAGCGGCGCAGAGCTGGCAGATGGAAAACCGGTGGAAGACCATGGGTGCTCGGGAATTCGAGTTCGGCTTTGCCGTCGACTGGATGCGCAAGGACCTGAGAATCGCGCTTGAGACCGCCAGGAAAACAGGTGCCAGCCTGCCACTCACCGCGCAGGTGGATCAGTACTACACCGACATCCAGGCAATGGGTGGGGGACGTTGGGACACCTCCTCGCTGGTTGCTCGTCTGCCGGGGCGCGATGACTGATGCGAAAAATCGAAATCCACCTCAAGCGGGGCGAAGCTCAGGACGCCGTCCTGCGCGCCATCAAGGCCTCCGATCCGATTGATTATGCCGTCTTCCAGCCAAAGCAGGAAAACCGTGTGGTGTACGAGGTCTTCATGCGGGACGGCACGAGCCAGTCACTGGTTGATGTGATCCAGTCCGTTATGGAGAAGGAACGCGACTGGCGCGTCAACGTCATGGCCATTGAAGCAACCATGCCGGAGATTGATGAGCGAAAGGACGAGAAGTCGGATAATGGCACCCGCGCCATCCGGGAAGAAATGATGGCCAATGTCCGGCGCGATGGCGTTTTCGGACGTGATTTTGCAGTCATGGTGATCCTGTCGAGCATTGTGGCGGCGGTGGGGATGAACTCAGATAGCGCTGCCGGTGTGATCGGGGCCATGGTGATCGCGCCGCTGCTGGGTCCGATCCTTGCCTTTGCCATGGGCGCCGCACTCGGCAATTCCGATCTGTTGAAGACATCGGGCAAATCTCTGGCCGCCGGCATACTGCTGGCGCTGGTCTCCTCACTCTTGATCGGGGTTGTCGTGCCCATCAACACCAGCAGCGGCGAGTTGATGAGCCGGTCTGAAGTGCGCCTGGACGCCATTGCGCTGGCGCTGGCCTCGGGAGCTGCGGCGGCGCTCAGCCTGGCTCGCGGCACCGCTTCGGCGCTGGTGGGTGTCATGGTCGCCGCTGCGCTGCTGCCGCCTGGTGCTGCGATCGGCATGTTCGCGTCTTCGGGTTATCCAGATCTCGCAGCGCGCGCGGGCCTCCTGCTGATCCTGAATGTGGCGTGCCTGATCCTCTCGGCACTCGTCACATTCCGGCTTAACGGGATATCGCCGCGCGGCTGGATCGAACAGCAGAACGCCACCCGTGCCTTCTGGACCAATGTGGCACTCACTATTGTCTTTCTCGCCATTGCGGCGGCGCTGATCGTTTACTTTGACCTGGGCACCCGCGTCACGATCCCCGGGGCGGAAATCGGGTAGGGAACACGTTTTAATGTCCTGACAATTCCTTGGCGCGGCGCTGGATCGCTCCGTAATCAAGTTTGCCCGTGCCGAGAACAGGTATCTCGTCGACATGGAAAATCTTGCGGGGCACAGATAGCTCGGAGACGCCATGGTTCTGCGCCCAGGCGAGGATGTCGGAGCGATTGACATCCGGATTTTCAGACAGAAGCACAATCTGCTCGCCTTTCCTTGGGTCGGGAAGCGTCGCGGCGGCGTGCATGGAGTCGGGCCAGATGGCGCTGGCACAATTCTCGACCACAGCAAGCGAAACCATCTCGCCGCCTATCTTCGCAAACCTTTTCACGCGCCCCATGATCCTGATGAAACCATCGGGATCGATCGAAACAATATCGCCCGTGTCATGCCAGCCATCCTCCGGCTTCTCCAACACACCCGGATTGGATGCCCGCAGGTAGCCAGACATGATATTCGGACCTCTGATCTTCAGCCGACCGCCATCCTCGATCCCCTCGACCGGAACCAGCTCATATTCCATGCCGGACATCAGGCAACCGACTGTGCCGGGCTTGTTCTTTTCCCATTGATTGGCCGCAACGACCGGAGAGGCCTCTGTGGCACCATATCCCTCAAGTATTTCAATCTGGAACTTCTTGCGCAGCATCTGGCGAGTTTCGTCGCGCACCCGTTCAGCGCCGCACACGGCGAGCCGCACGGAACTCATGTCATCTTCGCCGCCGGCACGGGCATATTGGGAAATGAATGTGTCGGTCGCCAGCAGGATCGTCGCTTTCGTTTTGCGTATGCGCTTTGCAATCTCCCTGGGTTGGAGCGGCGTCGGATGAAAGATCGCGGTCACGCCGGCAACGATCGGCAGAATTGCGCCGACTGTCAGTCCGAAACAATGAAATGTCGGAAGCGGATTGAAAACGCTGTCAGTCTCGCTGCTGAGGCCGATATGGGCCCGCACCTGTTCGACATTGGCCAGGACATTCCCATGGGACAGGACCACGCCCTTGGGCTCGCCTTCCGTGCCGGAGGTGAAAAGCACGACGCCCGGCTTGCTGGACCGCAGCTTTGTCTGGAACAGGCTCGGGACGAGGGGGCCAAGGCCTCCGGCAAGCTTTTCTGACAGCCCCATGTTCTCGCGCACGTCTTCGAGATAGATGATTTGTGCGGTCTCGCTGAGTTCACTGACCAGCCCGTGAAGCTCACCGAGGTCGATGAACTTGCGCGCAGTGATGATCGTGCGCGCCTCAGCGGCCTTCATCGCTGAGCGGATGTTTCGGCTGCCTGCCGTGAAATTCAGCATGGCTGGTACACGGCCATAAGCCGACAGTCCGAAGAAGGCGAGGACCGCTCCAATCCCGGTTGGTAGCAACACGCCAACATTCTCACCCTTCTCGGTAAACTTGCTGAAGCCTGCGCCAAGGGCCAGTGAACCCCTCACCAATGTGGCATAATCGAACTTGGAACCATCTCCGTCTATGACAGCTATCTTTCTGTTTCCATGTTCTTTTTTTGCTCGGAGAAGCGCGGAGAACAGGTCGGTGGAGGTGCGCCTTGGCTCGAACGCGACGGGCGGGGGAACGGGTACGGATGAATTCGCGGCGAGATCGGTTTCGTCGGGGGGCGTTGTGTGAAGCATCGTCTATTTTACCTAATCACTGTCGGCGCGTCTGCAATCGCAGCCCTGGGGATGCGGCTGACAGTGCCTTGATGGTTGGGCCGGAAGCGGCCATTTAGCAAAGATGACAACACTTCTAGATTCCCATGGCGCAGAGCGAAAGCACCGTCACCCGGAAAAACGCAACCGCCCGGACACCCCGGTGCTGCGAAAGCCCGACTGGATCCGGGTCAAGGCGCCCACATCCAAGGGCTATCTGGAGACACGCGACATCGTGAAATCCAAGGGCTTGGTGACGGTGTGCGAAGAGGCCGGTTGCCCGAATATGGGAGAGTGCTGGGAAAAGAAGCATGCCACCATGATGATCATGGGTGAAACCTGCACGCGGGCCTGTAGCTTCTGCAATGTTTCAACCGGCAAGCCCCGGCCACTGGATGGTGATGAACCCCGCAGGGTCGCTGAGGCCGTTGCCGAGATGGGCCTCGAACATGTGGTGATCACTTCGGTGGACCGCGACGACCTCGAAGATGGCGGCGCCGCTCATTTCGTGGCTACGATCGAGGCGATCCGGAAGGCTGCGCCAGGGACGACGATTGAGATTCTGACGCCGGACTTCCTGCGGAAAGACGGGGCCGAAGATGCCGTGATCGACGCCAGGCCCGATGTGTTCAACCACAATTTGGAAACCGTTCCGCGTCTTTATCTCTCCATCCGGCCAGGAGCGCGATACTATCACTCGATCAGACTGCTGGAGCGCGTGAAACAGCGCGATCCCTCCCAGTTCACCAAGTCCGGCCTCATGGTGGGACTTGGCGAGAGCAAGGAAGAGGTCATGCAGGTCATGGACGACATGCGTTCGGCCGGCATCGATTTTCTCACAATTGGCCAGTACCTGCAGCCGACGCGCAAACACGCTGCGGTCGACCGTTTCGTCACGCCGGAAGAGTTCGCATCCTATGAAGAGATCGCCCGGTCCAAGGGCTTCCTGATGGTGTCGGCCTCACCACTGACCCGGTCGAGTTACCATGCCGGAGAGGATTTTGCCCGCTTGCGTGCGGCCCGTGACCAGTACCCGGCCAACACCTGAGCCCAGCCTCAAATGCCTCGCCATTCAACATCCATCAACGTGCCCCATCACGCGGAGAACATGTTTGACCTGGTCAGCGATATTGCGCGGTACCCAGACTTCATTCGGTGGATCCGCTCAATGCGGGTCAGCGCTGAGCGCGACGAAGGCCATGTCCGCCACTGCCTTGGTGAAGCGTCGGTGGGGTTCAAAGGGTTTTCGGAGCGTTTCGCAACCACCGTTGAAGCCGATTCAAGCGAGCGGACTGTCAGGGCAGACCTTGTGCGAGGTCCTTTCCGGCATCTCAGTAACACTTGGAGTTTTGTGCCGACCGAGCAGGGCACCCGCATCGATTTTCACATCGACTATGAGTTCAGCAACTTTGTCCTGAGGATGCTGGCCCGAAACAATTTCCAGCTAGCCGTCGACAAGATCATGGGCGCTTTCCTGGAGGAGGCCGACAGGCGCTACTCCCGTATCTCCTAGTCGATCTGTCGCTTCAGGAGATCGAGGGCCGCGTGAAGGCTGAGTTCGCGGACACGACTGCGGCCGACATCTGAGAAATGGTGCACCTCATGAATCACGGCGCGGTTCTCGCGCGCGGCTGCGAAATGGACCGTTCCCACAGGCTTCATGGGCGTGCCTCCACCGGGCCCCGCGATACCGGTGATTGCGATTGAAAGATTGGCGCGACTGTTCTCCAATGCGCCCTCCGCCATCATCCTTGCCACTGGCTCGGAGACCGCTCCGTAGTCCGCAAGAAGGTCACCGGCAACGCCAAGGACTTCTGCCTTGGCCCGGTTGGAATAGGTGACGAAACCCCTTTCGTAGACATCCGAAGACCCGGCAATCTCGGTGAACAGCCCGCCGAGCAAGCCTCCTGTACAGCTTTCTGCCGTAACGATACGCAACCGCCTCTGGCGCGCATCGTCGACGAGCAGCATGGCCTTGTTCAAAAGAGCCGTTTCAAACACGATAAACTCCGTTCAGCCGTTGACCACCTTGCAGATCATCACGGCGGCCTGGGCGGCAATGCCCTCCCGGCGGCCCGTGAAACCCAGTCCTTCAGTCGTCGTCGCCTTCACGCTAATGCGCTCCAGGGGAATATCCAGCACGGCCCGTGTGCGCTCGCGCATCGCCTCGCGATGGGGTTTGACCCTCGGGGCTTCGCAGATCAGCGTGAGATCGCAGTTCACGATTGTGAAGCCATGTTGATCGGCAAGCTCGACCGCCTTTCGCAGGAAGACATCTGAAGGCGCGCCCGCCCAGCGCGGGTCACTGGGCGGGAAATGGTCTCCGATATCACCAAGCGCCAGCGCGCCAAGAATGGCATCGGTCAGTGCATGCCACGCCACATCGGCATCGGAATGCCCTTTCAGCCTCTTGTCATGGGGAATCTGTACGCCGCACAGTGTCACCCCGTCACCAGGCTCGAGCCCATGAACATCAAAACCTGTGCCAATCCGCATGCCGAGGCCAGGCGACAATAGGTTTCCCATGGTCTCGAAATCCTCCGGATAGGTGACCTTTGCAAGTCGTTCACTGCCCCTTACAACGCCCAGGCGCGCACCCAACTTCTCGGCGGCTTCCAGGTCATCGACCACGTCCGGGCCAGCAAGGTTCAGCGCCTCGCGAATCAGGTCGAGCCGGAAGCCCTGCGGGGTCTGGATGCGCCAAAGCCCGTTGCGCTCCACATTCGCCAGGCTGTCTGGCGTATCGCGCTTCAGGGCATCGACGACGGGAATGGCGGGGGCCACACCGTCCAGATTTGCCAGCGCCTCGATCAGCCTGTCTATGGTCGAAGCGGTCAGCCCGGGTCTGGCGGCATCGTGGATCAGCACGTGTGTCGGCGACGGGTCCAGCTCTGACAGCGCCTTTATGCCAGACTGGACAGACAGGGCGCGGCTGGCCCCTCCGGACACGACGATATCAGCGCCCGGAAACATTTCCTCATATCGTGCGAGCGCGCCATGCGGTGCGACAAGAACAATCGCATCCACCGCCGGGTGGTCGACAAAAACGTCGAGGCTCCATGACACCATAGCGCGGCCACCAATCTCGACGAGTTGCTTGGGCCTCGGGCTCTCGGCACGGCTTCCGCTTCCTGCGGCCAATATCATCGCGCCTATACGCATGATCATTCAATAGTCACCCAAAGGCATGATGCCCAGCCCCGAATGCTCTGCCAATCGCGCGTTTGTGCCTGACAATTGGGCAAGGAGCGGTTATCAGACCAACATGCAATCAGCTTATGTCCCGCAAATGCCCGCAAAAGCCTGGCTTGCGCCCATGTCAGGGTCAACCGACGCGCCATTTCGTCGACAGGTGACGCGTTTCGGCGCGGGTGCTGTGGTGTCTGAAATGGTGGCCGGTGAGTCCCTGGTAGCAGAGCGGCCGGACGTGGTCCGGCGCATGTGTCGCCACGATGGAGGGGGCGCCTGGATTGTCCAACTGGCCGCGCGGCGACCTGAAGACATGCAAGATGGGGCACGCTTGTTGCGCGATGCTGGCGTTGACATCATCGACATCAATATGGGGTGCCCTGCAAAGCAGGTCACAGGTGGCCAGTCCGGTTCAGCATTGATGCGAGACCTTGACCTGGCTGGCCGTATCATCGAGGCGGCTGTCTGTGGCGGAGCAGGAACGCCGGTTTCGCTCAAGATGCGGCTCGGCTGGGACCATGGCACACTCAACGCGCCTGAGCTTGCGAGGATCGCAGAGAGCCTCGGCGTTTGCTGGATCACGGTGCATGGACGCACACGCTGCATGTTTTATAAGGGCGAGGCGGATTGGTCTGCGATTTCCAAGACGTCCAAGGCCGTCGGCATCCCTGTGATCGCCAATGGCGACATTGCCTCCACCAATGACGCGCGCAAGGCGCTGGACGCCTCAGGCGCCGCCGGGGTCATGATCGGCCGGGCAGCCCTTGGGCAACCCTGGCTTGTGGCGCAGATTGAATCAGAACTCGCCGGACGGTCCTTCGCCCTTCCCGGCCTCGAGGAGAGGTTCGCCTCGCTGGCAGAGCAGATCGAAGACAGCGTCCGCCTTTATGGCGTGAAACTCGGCGTTCGGATCGTGCGCAAGCACGTGGCTGCGAGTATTGACCGTCTCGAAACGGATACAACAGAAGATGAGCGGCGTCGGTTGAGAGCGGACCTGTGCCGCATCGATGACGCCCCAGCCCTGATTTCTGCGCTTGCGGACGTGTACGCCGTATCGCGACACGAGGTTGCCGCCTGAGATGGTTGAAGCTGCACCGCCCCTGACCGACCTTTCAGACCAGGCGCCCGTGGGCCTTGTGGCGTTGACCCCGGATGGCATGGTCAGGGACACCAACCAGGCTGCAGAGCAAATGCTTGGCATGTCTCGCCGCCGCCTGGTGGGGCGCGCACTGGGCGAACTTTTGGTCAAGGACACCGAAGTTGCAAACCTGATGCAGCATGCCAGGGACTATCGATCGGACACGTCAGCTCCTGACGTATCGATCAAGCCAATCGGTCTTGTCTCTGAGTTTCGCGCCACGGTCCGCGTTCGCTGGTTTCACTCGGGCGAGCTTGTGCTGGCGCTCAGTCCCGCCCTTTCCCGACAGTCCCATGATCCCGTGATCGGTGTTGCAAGCTTCGGGCGCATTCTCGGCCATGAGATCAAGAATCCCCTGGCGGGTATCTCAGGTGCCGCACAGCTGCTCCTGCGACAGGCACCCGCCAGTCAGCGTGAACTGCTCACACTGATCTGTGAAGAGGCCGGAAGAATTGAGCGACTTGTCAATCGCTTCTCAGCCTTTGAGTTGTTTTCGGCGCCGCAACTGGAGCCGCTCAACATACATGCCGTACTGGACAAGGTCATGTCCGCCGAGGAAGCCGCGTTTGACGGGCAGCTTTCTTTTACAAGGCGCTATGACCCATCCCTCCCGGAACTGATGGGCGATAGCGACCATCTCCATGAAGCCTTCCAGAACATCGTTCGCAATGGTGTGGAAGCAGCGCTGGCCAACGCCAATGCCAGAAAGCCAGCCGTTCTGGTTCGTACCGCCTTCGAAGCCGGGTTTGCACGGCGCCAGTCCAGCGCCAGCAAGGCGTTGCGGCGGGCCCTGCGGGTCGATGTCATCGACACAGGCACCGAAATGGCAAAAGTGGATACAGACAAGCTGTTCGAAACATTTGCGAGTTCGAAATCGCCGGGCAGGGGCCTGGGCCTGACAGTCGTCAAGGAAGTCGTCACGGCCCATGGCGGCCTTGTCGAAGTCAACAACACAGCAGAGGGAACACGCGTCTCGGTGTTTCTCCCAATTGGCTCGGGGGCCTGATTTGTCAGAAAAGACCGTCCTACTTGCAGAAGACGATGCCAGCATTCGAATGGTAGCCAGCCAAACCCTTTCAACGGCTGGATACACCGTGCGCGCAACGGCATCCGTGGATGCTCTGGAGCGCTGGGTCCGCGAAGGGCAGGGCGATGTTGTTGTGTCCGACGTTTACCTTGGGGACACCTCGATTTTCGATCGTCTTTCGTCGCTGAAACTGGCTAGGCCGTCCCTGCCTTTTGTCATCATGAGCGCCCAGAACACGATCCTGACCGCAGCGGCCGCGGCAGACCATGGCGCCTTTGATTATCTGCCAAAGCCCTTCAACATTGACGACCTCGTGCATGTGGTGGGCCGGGCGCTGAAATCACAGAAAACCGCATCGTCCATCACGCCCGCCTACCAGCGCGCCGCAGACGAGGCCAAGCTTCCATTGATTGGTCGCTCTGAGGCGATGCAGGAAATCTATCGTATTATCACGCGCGTGATGAACACGGACCTCACCGTGTTGATCGAAGGAGAGCCCGGGACGGGCAAGGATCTCGCGGCCAGGGCGATCCACGAACTCAGCGCATCTGCGCAGTCGCCTTTCAGGCATGTCGATTCGAGCTCACTTGGAAAATCGGGGGAGATGGAGATTGACCCGAACAGTCCCTTCACCCTGTACCTTGATGAGGTGGGCGATTTTTCACCCGCCGCGCAATCGCACACGCTCAACCTCCTGCGCGCCCACCCATTCGTTCGCGTCATAGCATCTTCTCGACAGAATTTGTGGCGACTCGTTGAGGAAGGCGCTTTCCGTGAGGACCTGTATTACCGCCTCAACGTGGTCCGACTGATGATGCCGCCACTTCGCCGGCGCAAGGAGGATATTCCCGAGCTTACAAGGACACTTCTCCTTAAGGCCGTTAAGAAGGGACTGCCGGAAAAGAGCCTCGAAGCGGGCGCCATTGAATTGCTGAAAGCGTATGACTGGCCGGGCAATGTCAGGGAGCTGGAAAATGTCGTACTGCGTCTGTGCGCACTGAGCGGAGACCCTGTGATCAGCGCGCGTGACGTCGAAGGTGAACTGCGCGCGAGTTCATACATGGACGCGCCGCTCCAGGGGGGGCTGGAGGATGAAATCGACGGAGTCCTGAAAAAGCATGTCCTTGGCACGTTGATGTCGGAAAGCGACGAGGGCGAGGCACGCGTGCACCAGAGCGTGATTGAGCGGGTCGAGCGCCCGCTCATCAAGCTGGCCCTGCAGGTTACGTCGGGCAACAAGGTGCGCGCCGCTGCCATGCTGGGGCTGAACCGGAACACGCTGCGCGCAAAGATCAATTCGCTGGAAATAGATTCTGAGTGAACAAGAGTTAACTGACCAAACACGCGGCGCTGTTGCAAGAGGGTGACAAGGTGTTGCTCTGAGGCTACTGCTCCCGTGTGCGTACCCAGTTGACTATCCAGGCCCCCCGCGCAAGTTGGGCGCTCTTTCAGGGCCTTTTCTTCGTGGCCTCGCTTGTCGCGGTGTTCGCCACCTTCTCTGCCATTTCCGGTGTGAGTCCTGTAGACCCCCTGCGAGGGCGGATTGGCTGGCTTCTTGCAATCAACACTGTCCTGATCGCCATTCTCGCCTGGATGATCGTGGCGCGCTACAGGGCGCTGGAGCGCGAGCGGGGCGCAGCCACAAGCTCACGGCTCGCGCGGCGCTTCATCCTTCTCTTCAGTGCAGCAGCGATCATACCGGCAGCCCTCGTTGCGATTTTCCTCGGAGCCACCATCACGAGGGGGCTCGACAGCTGGTTCAATGAACGCATCGACACGATCGTCGAGGAGACCGCATCGGTTGCACGAGAAAACTTCAAGGAGTTTGCCGACCAGCTGGAGGTCGATGTGCGACTCATGGCGGGCGACCTCGACAACGCAGCGGAGGGCCTCAGGGAAGACAATGACTATTTCCGCAACTACCTCTTTCAGCAGGCCGCGCTGCGCCAGTTTTCCAGCGCCTATGTCATAGACCGGTCCGGGGCTTTCTTGTCCGAACCCGATGTCGCCGCCAAGGCACGCTTTTTTACACCTTCCGATGAGGACTTCAGGGATGCGACAGGGGATGGCGTTGTGCAACGGATCTTTCCCCAAAGCGGCGTTGTGACGGCGATCATAAGCCTTGAGCAGTCCCCTGGTGCCTATCTTTATGTCACAAAACTCTTCGACCGTGAGGAACTCGCCCAGATGGGGCGCGCTGAAGCGGCTCTCACAGATTACCGAGCGGCAAAGGACCGGTCGGGCCGCCTGCAATGGCTCTTTGCCCTTGGCTACGGGCAGCTGGCCGCACTGGTCCTGCTCTTGTCGGGGCGACTGGGGCTGGAAGCGGCGCGCCACGTCACGGGACCGATTGGACGTCTGGCCGAAGCGGCAACCATTGTTCGCGATGGGGACCTGTCGGTGCGTGTGCCAACGCCTGCCATTCGCGATGAGGTGCATGAACTCACCCGCAGTTTCAACACAATGACAGAGCAACTGTCACAGCAGCGCCAGGCCCTGATCCTTGCCCGGGAGGAGGCCGACGACAGGCGGCAGTTTGTTGAAACGCTTCTCGGGGAAGTCAGCGCCGGCGTCATCCGCACCGATGAGGACTTGGTGATCACCCTCGCAAACAGGTCCGCGCAAGAGTTGATCGGAAACGGCAACCTGCAGGGCCGTGACCTGCGGGATGTTGTCCCCGCCTTTGTGCCAACCGCGCTGCAAGGCGTGGAGGAAGATAAGCCCATCGATGCATTCCTGGACATCGAGTTGGGTGGCGCGCCGCGCCATATCCACCTGAAGGGCGCCCTGGATGCAGCGGGCGGCTGCGTTCTGACATTTGATGACGCCACTCGGCTCGTGAACGCGCAGCGGCAACTGGCATGGCGCGATGTGGCGCGCCGGATTGCCCATGAGATCCGGAACCCGCTGACACCGATTCAACTCTCCACAGAGCGCCTGCGCCGCCGCTTTGGGCAGGAGCTGGACGGCAAGGAACGCGATGTTTTCGACCGTTGCACGGAAACCATCCTGCGCCAGGTCGCCGACATTGGCCGGATGGTCGAGGAATTTTCCAATTTTGCGCGCATGCCAAAGCCAAGCATGGGCGAGTTCGATCTGGGTGCACTTCTCCAGGAAACGGTATTTTCCCAGGGCATGGTCCAGCCCGATATCTCGTTTCGCCTCAACCAGCCCGATGCGCCGGAGACCTTTGTCGGTGATGAAAGACTGATGAGCCAGGCCCTTGGCAACCTCTTGAAGAATGCCGCCGAAGCCATCGACCGGCGTCCCGAAGACAAGGATATAGAGGGTCGCATTGATGTGACGCTCGCCGAAACTCTCGACGGACAATTGGAAATCGTCATTGAGGACAATGGCATCGGATTCCCCGAGGAAGCCCGCGAACGCCTTCTGGAACCCTATGTCACGACGCGTGAGAAGGGCACAGGCCTCGGCCTGGCCATCGTGAACCGGATCATAGTCGACCATGGCGGCACGATCACACTGCAAAACCGGGTCGATGGGCGCAAGGGTGCCCGCGTAAGGGTCCTCTTGCCAAACAACGCCGCTCCGGATGGCCGCGCAGACCCGACGGACGAAGACCTTCGAGAATTGATCAAGGAGAGCGCCTCATGAGCACAGACATTCTGATTGTCGACGACGAGCCGGATATTCGCGAACTGATCGGTGGCGTGCTCGAGGATGAGGGCTATGAGAGCAGGCTCGCCGCAACGGCAGAAACCGCGCTTGAGGAGGTCCGCAAAAGGGCGCCCGGCCTTGTGGTGCTCGATGTCTGGCTACAAGGCAGCGACATGGATGGCCTCTCATTGCTCAGATATCTGAAATCGATCGATGACCTGATGCCGGTTATCGTAATCTCCGGCCACGGCAACATCGAAACCGCGATCGCCGCCATCCGGCGGGGCGCCTATGACTTCATTGAAAAACCATTCAAGACCGACCGCCTCCTGCACCTGGTCGAACGCGCCCTCGAATCAGCGAAGCTGAAACGGGAGAATGCAGCGCTGCGCGTGCGGTCACTGACCAGCACCCGCTTTGTTGGGACAAGCGCGGCGGCCACAACACTTCGTGGTGCGCTGGAAAAGGTCGCACCGACCAATTCCAGGGTCATGATTTCAGGACCGGCCGGAGCCGGCAAGGAACTGGTGGCCCGGCTTATCCACGACGACTCCCATAGGGCAAATGCCCCCTTCGTCGTCGTCAATGCTGCAAGCATTGCGCCTGACCAGATGGAGCAGACGCTCTTCGGAGAAGAAGACAGCAAGGGACACCCGGTCCGCATTGGCCTTTTTGAGAAAGCCCATGGCGGCACGCTCTTGCTCGACGAAGTCGCCGATATGCCCCTCGGCACCCAGAACAAGGTGCTTCGCGTGCTCACGGAGCAGAGGTTCCAGAGGGTCGGTGGTCGATCGGACGTTCGGGTCGACGTGCGCGTCATGTCGGCAACCACAAAGGACATTTCCGGGGAAATCGAGGCCGGCCGATTCCGTGAGGACCTGTACTACCGCCTCGCTGTGGTACCAATGGAAGTGCCCTCACTGGCCGAAAGACGCGATGACATTCCGGAACTGGTTGATCATTTCACTGAAACGGTCGCTGACAGTTCAGGCCTCTCTCCTCGTCGCTTTTCAAGTCAGGCACTTGCGGTCCTTCAGTCCATGGCCTGGCCCGGCAATGTCCGCCAGCTCCGCAACCTTGTGGAACGGATCCTGATCCTCTCACCGTCTGAGGCGATCCATCCGGTGAGCGTGGACGAACTGCCGCGAGAACCGAGCAGCGGCGGCGAATCGGGAGGCTCGATGATGGAATCCACCGACCTGGTGGGCATGTCATTGCGAGACGCCCGCGAGCAGTTCGAACGCGAGTACCTCGCGCTGCAGATCACCCGCTTCAATGGAAACATCTCCCGCACCGCAGAGTTTATCGGGATGGAACGTTCAGCCCTGCACAGAAAATTAAAAGCACTTGGTGTTACGTCACCGCAGGCGAGACAGGAAACATGACCCATGAAGAATGCCATCGTCTGCGGGGCAGGGCGCGTGGGGCGCGGCATCGCCGAACGCCTGGTGCGCGAAGGCCTGCTTGTCACAATCGTCGATGAAAATGCCGGGCTGGTAGACCAGGTCGCCACGGACCTGGAGGTGCGGGGTGTACAGGGCAACGGTGCACATCCCGATGTCCTGAAGTCAGCGAATGCGGATGACTGTGACCTGATGGTTGCGGTCACCCAGCATGACGAGATCAACATGGTGATCTGTCAGGTGGCCAAATCACTCTTCAATGTGTCCCAGACTATTGCGAGGGTGCGCGCGCCCGTTTACCGGGACAAGCGCTGGAAAGACCTGTTCTCACGCGATGCCATTCCTGTTGATCTGAGTTTCTCCCCGGAAGTTTCCGTTGGCGAGGCCATTGTGGAGCGCTTCAAATCCCAGGGCGCGGTCATGAGCGCGCGATTTGCAGACGGGCGCGTGAACCTGTTGTCGATCGATCTGGAGGCCGACAATCCGCTGTTGGGGACGAACCTCGACCAGCTTGCCGGCCTGTTCCCCGACCTGCCAGCAAGGGTGGTGGCTGTTTCGAGGGGAGGCAAGATCAGTGCGCCCCGCTCGAATGATACGCTTCAGGCTGGGGAGCGCGCCTACATCGCCGTGTTGGAGAGCCATCGCACGCGCCTCAATTCGATCCTTGGCAGGGAAGAAGCCGACTCAAGGCTGGTGACCATCATCGGGTCTGGCAATGTGGGTCTTTATGTTGCAGATGCGCTCTCGGCTATTCCGGGCGTGCGGATCCGAATGGTTGAGTCCGACGAGCAGCGCGCCAATGCAGCCGCCCAAGCCCTCAGGCGCACCGTGGTCATTCGCGGCGACGCTCTTGATAAGAAGGTTCTGGAGGAGGCCGGCGGGGGGCGTAGCGACTTCCTGATTGCACTGACTGGAGACGACCGCACCAATCTCATCGCCTGCGGGCTTGCAAAGACCCTTGATGTGAAGCGTACGCTGGCACTCGTGAATGACGCCAGCCTCGCGGAGTTGCGTGGCCCCCTGGGAATCGACGCGATCGTGGATCCGCGTGCCCTGACCGTGTCAGAAATCCTGAAGAAGGTGAGGCGTGGCCGGATCATTGAATTGCGCGCTCTTGAAGAGGGCGGGGCAGAAGTTGTCGAAGGGGTCACTCTAGATACGTCCAGCCTGATCGGACAACGCTTGGGATATGATGACATGCCGGATGGAGTTTCCGCCGTGGTTGTCTTGCGCGGCGATGATGTGATTTTCCCCTCACGGGAACATGAAGTCCAGAGCGGGGACCGGGTGACATTGCTGTTCGAAGAAGGTCAAAAACAGGCCGTGGAAAACTACTTTCGCGTCTCTGCTGGCTTTTTTTAGGTGCCCCGGGGGGCAGGGAAATGAACTACGCAGCCGTTGTTCGCGTCCTGTGTGTGCTGGGCCTGGTCAAATGCGTCGGCCTCACCCTTGCCGCATTGGTGGCGTGGTACTTGCGCGAGTGGATACAACTGGGCGCCATCGCCGCGACGCTTTTCATTGTACTGGTGATCTCGACGAGCCTTCTGCTGCTGACGCCGAAACCGGATCGCAAGGCAAGCCCGCGCGATGGCCTCGCGGTTTTGTTGTTGTGGTGGGGCCTTGCGTCACTCTTTGGAGCCGGTCCCTTCGTGTTCGATGCCTATCAGGGATGGGTGACCGCTGTCATACACGAGAGCGTGTCATCTCTGACTACGACGGGCCATGTCGCGCTGACACCCGTCACGATGGGCGGAGAATGGCCCGTCTCGCTGCTCGTATGGCGCGGTGTTCTGCACATTCTTGGCGCGCTGACGTCACTGGTGTCTGTTGCAAGTATATTCGCGGCGCTGAACCTTGGTGGTCCAGGCATCCACAAGACCGTGCTTTTCACGCTTCCGGACGGCAGTTTCTTTGATGCCCTGCCCCGCGTGGTCACGGCGGCCAGTGTCGCGGTCGGCGGTTCGGTGATTGTGGCAACACTTGCCTTGGCCAGTGCCGGTGTGCCCTGGCCGCTGGCGCTTTCAGACGCCGTCAGCCTTGCAACAACCGGACTGGTCGATCCCGGTCGCGACCAGGGGGCACCACTAAACGACGTGCATGGAATACTTGTCTTTGTCGGCTTGCTGTTTTCCACCATCGGCCTTGCCGTGGCCCTAGAAGCACGGGCCGGACGCTGGAAGCTTGCTTTCCGCGATCCCGAAGTGGTGTGCTTGCTCGGTATAACTATCGTTGCCTCATCGCTGGCTGTTCTCGTCGGCCTTTCCATCTGGGATGCACTCGGCCTCAGCGTGTCCATGGTATCGACATCAGGACTGCCCGTAACAGACCCGTCCGGAACGAGCGAAGTGCCCCTTGTCCTGCTGATTGTGCCGGCGCTGGTTGGTGGTTCGGCGCTTTCCACCGCAGGCGGACTGAAACTCGCGAGGCTTTACCTTCTGTTTGCCCGGGCCGGCGAGGAATTTGCCAGGCTGGGTTTCCGGGACTCCGTGCTGGTCATGAAGTACCGCGACCGCTCACTCCCGGACGCAGCCGTCATCGGCATCTGGGTTTACCTTGTGGCCTATGTGGTGGCCGTGGCCAGCCTCATCGTTGTGAACACGCTTTGCAATCTCGAGTTCGGACCGGCTGTCAGCACCGCCGTCGGGTTGATCTCCAACACGGGCAGCCTGGTTGACCTGTCGGGCTCAAACCGCCCTCGGCTTTCCGACCTGGTCGCCATCGCTGCCATGTTACTGGGCAGGGTCGAGATTATTGCACTCATTCCGGCCCTGAGCTGGGGGTTTTGGAGGGCATGACCCCTGCCAATCAATCGCCAGGCTTGCACTTGACATTCAATGGCTTTAGCGCAGCGTAAACAGGCAGCAAAGCGCGCAGGATCATGTCGTCAGATAAAAAGCAAAACCTACAGGACACCTTCCTGAACGCAGTTCGGAAGTCACGTACACCGCTCACAGTCTTCCTCGTTAACGGGGTCAAGCTACAGGGCGTGGTGACGTGGTTCGACAATTTCTGCGTGCTCCTACGCGGAGAAGGTCGCCCGCCGCAACTGGTCTACAAGCACGCCATCTCGACAATTGCACCCAATGCCCACGTCCAGTTGTTTGATGAGGACGAAACGGCGGAGGGCGCTTGACCGCGGGGGGAATAGACAGGCTTCCAGCCCCGGAACGGGCCGGTGCGGTCATTCCCTGGACAAGTCCTGCCGACCGGCCAGGCCAAGGTCGCCTCGACGAGACGGCAGGGCTTGTCGAGGCGTTGGGATGCGAACTGGCTTTCATCGAAGCCACCCAGCTTCGAAATCCAAGTCCCTCACAACTGCTATCGGGTGGCCTTCTCGCGAGCCTCGAGGAAAGCCTCAAAGAGCACGACTGCACGATTTGTGTCATTGATGGCAACCTGACACCCGTCCAGCAGCGCAATCTTGAACGCGCGCTACAGGTCAAGGTGATCGACCGGACTGGCTTGATACTGGAAATTTTCGGACTGCGCGCCCGTACCCGGGAGGGCCAGTTGCAGGTTGAACTGGCCCGGATAACCTATGAGCGCTCACGGCTCGTGCGGACCTGGACACACCTGGAACGCCAGCGCGGTGGACGCGGCTTCCTGTCGGGGCCGGGTGAAACCCAGCTTGAGGCCGACCGCCGGATGCTGGACCGCACCATGAAGAGCCTCAAGCGTGATCTTGACGATGTCCGGCGAACAAGGGGCCTGCAGAGGGCAGGGCGCGAGCGCGCCGGTGTGCCTGTGGTTTCGATCGTAGGCTACACGAATGCTGGCAAGTCAACTCTGTTCAACCGGCTTTCCGGGGCAGATGTTCTGGCCAAGGACATGCCTTTTGCAACGCTCGATCCCACCATCCGGCGCATCTCGCTGCCTGTGATTGGGGATATCGCGCTGGTTGACACTGTGGGCTTCATATCGGACCTGCCCACCCATCTCATTGATGCTTTTCAAGCCACGCTCGAAGAGGCTGTCGAATCTGATCTTCTGATCCATGTTCGAGACCGCGCGTCCCAGTCAAACGAAGAACAAAAAGCCGACGTGCTGGCAGTCCTGTCGCGCCTCGAAGCGGAGGCTGGCAAGCCACTGCCGCCCATACTGGAGGTCTGGAACAAGGCCGACAGGCTCGACCCTGACCGCAGAAGCGCCCTGGAAATTGCCGCGCGAAACAGCCAGGCACCAAGAGCTGTCCTTGTCTCAGCCCTGACCGGGGAGGGCCTCGATACGCTCTGCGAGGAGATCGAAGCGCAATTGATGCGCGGCGCCCAGACCTTCCTGATTGAACTGGCAGCCGCAGACGGTCGTGCCCGGGCCTGGTTGCATGAGCATGGCGATGTGCTTGAAGATGTGGCTTGCGAGTCAGGTGCTTCGGCCATGACCGTCCGGCTCACCCATGATGCAGTGGGGCGGTTCAGGAACATTTTCCCCGGCCGCGCGAGCGAACCCACCGAATGATCGGGCTATTCGCCGGCCTTGACCTCTTTCCAGAGGTCTTCTTGCTGATGGAGGGACAGGTCCGAGAAGTCGTCTGACCGGCTTGCCGCTAGCGCCTCCATGGCGCGGAACCGGCGTTCGAACTTCGCATTGGCGCGGCGAAGGGCCACTTCCGGATCAATCCGGAGCCGACGCGCCAGATTGGCGCAAACGAAAAGCAGGTCGCCAACTTCATCTTCAATCGCATCCTCGTCACCGGACCCGACAGCCGCTTTCACTTCACCGATTTCTTCATCCAGCTTGTCGAAAATCGGCTCAGGAGTGGTCCAGTCAAATCCTGCCCGAGCGGCGCGTTTCTGCAGTTTTTCAGCCCGCATGAGCGCTGGCAGGGCCAGGGCCACGTCATCCAGCAGCGAGGTAGCCTGTCCGCGTTCGGCCCGTTCGGCGGCTTTCATCTCCTCCCAGGCCAACGTCTGGGCATGGGCATCGCGGCCGTCGGACTGGTCGAAAACGTGTGGGTGGCGACGCACCATCTTTTCAGCGATCGCAACGGCCACGTCCGCGGCGGAAAAGTGTCCATACTCCCGTGCCATCTGGCTGTGAAAAGCGACCTGGAAGAGCAGGTCACCGAGTTCATCGCGCAATTGCGTCATGCATGATCGTTGTATTGCGTCGGCAACCTCATAGGCCTCTTCTATTGTGTAGGGCGCAATCGTGGCAAAGTCCTGCTCCAGGTCCCATGGGCATCCTGTTTCGGGCGTGCGCAACGCGTCCATTATGTCGATCAGCCGGGCGAAGGCTTCGCCCGCCTCGCGCGCCTGGGGGGAGGGCGGGTCTTGAAGGTCTGTCATGGGGTGCTCCTGAAATCTGAAACCGGCCCGGCTCGCTTGCGCTCAACGCACGGGTCCGCCACCCAAGGCGGCATCTGAGCGAGGCATGGGAGAAGTCGCATAATCTGCATTATGGGAAATCATGTGGTCGGATACACCAGTTCCACGGTCAGCCCGTCATAGGCGGGCTCCACAGAGGCTGGCAAGTCGCGCACCAGGGTTTGATAATCCATGTCGACGTGAAGATTTGTCAGGATCGTGCGGCGCGCCCCTGTCTCCCGAGCCCATTCAAGCGCCAGGTCCAGGTGGGCGTGACTGGGATGGGGTGTGTGGCGCAGCGCATCTACGATGAATGTGTCCACGCCTCTAAGCTGCTCCATTGTATCGTGCGGCAAGGCACTCACGTCATTGCAATACGCCAGAGGACCTATCCGGAATCCAAGTGAGACTATCGATCCGTGTATCTGCCGGAGCGGTAGAATCTTGAGCGGTCCGGCCGGGCCATCGACACGGAAAGCGTGGCCCGGCGAGATCAGGTCCTGAGCCTGAAGGATCGGTGGGTAGCCCCCTTCCCCCTCAAAGACGTAGCGAAACTTTGAAAGGAGCGAGCTTGAAGTTTCTTGGTCCAGATAAGCAGGCAGGCGCTTGCGCATGCGGTAAACGATGGCCCTCAAATCGTCGATGCCGTGGGTCTGGTCGGCATGGTCATGGGAGAACACAACGCCGTCGAGCCGTTTCAATTCGGCCGTCAGGAACTGCTCTCGCAGATCGGGAGAAGTGTCGATCAGCACCTGGGTCGGATCGCCCCCGCGCGCGCTGTGAAGTGCTAGAAGCAGGGAGCATCGCAGCCTCCTGTTTTTCGGCTCATTGGGGTCACAGTCGCCCCAGTCGCCGCCAACGCGCGGCACACCACCGGACGATCCGGTCCCCAGGAGTGTCGCCTTCAGTTTATGGGTCAAGACGGGGCTCGCTCCGAGACCCTTGCAAAGAGCCTCAATGCATTGGCCTCGGTGATGCGGGCCACCTCGCTCAACTCAATCCCAAAGAGATCTGCGAGGGCCTGGCCAACATGCACGAGGAATGCGGGTTCATTGCGTTGCCCCCTGTGCGGAACGGGAGTGAGATAGGGGCAATCCGTCTCCAGGATGATCCGCTCCAGCGGCACTTGGCTTATCACGTCGCGCACATTTCGGGCGTTCCTGAAGGACAAGATACCGGATACTGACAGGTAACCTCCAAGTTCGAGGCAAAGCCGGGCCAGTTCAGGCCCGCCGGTATAGCAGTGCAGCAGCGGTACAAACGGCTTTTCCTGATGACGCGCGCGCAGGATGTCGATCACCGAAGGGTCAGCCTCCCGGGTGTGAAGTATGATCGGCAAGCCGGTTTCCTGTGATGCCGTGATGTGCTCATGAAGGCTTCTCACCTGATCTGCTTCGGAGCTGTATCCATAGTGGAAGTCGAGGCCCGTCTCGCCGATGGCGACAACGCAGGCTGACCTCGAAGCATCGATCAGGTGACCCGCCTCAAGCGACCGGAAATCCTTGGCATGGTGCGGATGGACACCCACTGAGCACCAGATGTCGCCATGGGCATTGGCGATGGCCGAGACGGCCGGAAAATTGTCATAGCGGTCACAGATCGCCAGAAAGCGCCGTATGCCGGCGGAACGCGCACGGTCCAGGACGCCATCGAGATCATTTTCAAAGGCGTCGCCGTGAAGGTTCACATGGGTATCAAACATATCGGTGATCTATGCCGGTCTGGCGCGTTCTTGAAGACCGGAAAGCAACTTCGCCGCGGTTTGCCCCCGATCCATTGAATCGCGCTTGGCATGGTCGAGCAGTGAACTGACCCAGAGCCAGGCTCCGGCATAGCCGGGCTCGTTTTCTGCAAGCTCAGCCAGCCGGGTCAGCACACCGCAGGAAAAGGCATGAAAGCTCACATCACTCCTTGTCGCCGCAGAGTATGCAGCCGGCACCTCACGCAATTGTCCCTGGCCCAGGTGGCGCACCACGGCTTCTGCGGCCGCCAGTGCAGTCAGGGCATCGGGCTCGGTCAGTTGCAGGGCCAGGCCTGGTCGCCCCGCAGCATAAGTGAGCACCCTTGTTTCGACCGGCACTGACGCCGTCTTGAGCGCGCGCTCCATGTCGTCGGTGCCGAGTGGGCCAAGCTGCAGGCGGCGACATCGCGAGCGAATGGTGGCCAGCAAGGCCTTCTGTCCATGGTGGAGCAAGATCAGGACGC